>JARGNC010000164.1 GCA_029212425.1 Phycisphaerales bacterium | reverse complement strand
GCGTTAGTTCTTCCCACGACCGGAAGCGAAGAGCGTGGTCTGTGCGGCGCTTTGAGTTGGGCGAGACGAAAGATCATCAAGCTCGCGTTGGAGATCTTCGAGCGTTGAGAGCTGCAGGTGCTCGGTCGCGAACCGGATGTACGCGATTTTATCCACATCGCGGAGTTTGCTCATCACACGCTCACCGATCAAAATTGTCGGCACCTCGCGTTCAAACTCTGAGTGCAATTCTTCTTCGACGAGTTTGGCGAGTTGTTGTTTGACATCTTCTGAGATGGGTCGCTTGCCGCACGCGTTTGCGATCCCCCGGATGATGTTGTCGGAGCTGAACGCGACGCGGGAACCATCCTTCTTCACGACCATAAGCCGACCTGCGGGTTCAACGCGTTCGTAGGTGGTGAAGCGTCGATCGCATTTGAGGCAGTGCCGCCGACGACGGATGACCTCCCCACCCTCGCTCGAGCGTGAATCAATCACCTTGTCATGGTTGTGGCTGCAGAATGGGCAGATCATAAAAACGCCTCCGATGCACGGATCATACCAAGGATGGTATGAATATGCAGCGAAGGCGGCGGTCAGACACGATATAGGGTGCTTATTCGAGCCCCTTAAAGAGGTGGGCATACTGAGAATCCAGTATGCGGCGATTCAGATAGTTGTACCGCTCCTCATTCTCTGCGAGTTCGAGCTGTGCTGCGTCGTATGCCGAGTGGAGCTCGAGGACCTTTGCTCTCTCTTTCGATTCATCCCATCCTTCTTTTTTGTGAGCAAATGGGTCCCTATTCATCTCGATCTCGATCATCCGCATCTTTGCTTTGCTTGCGAGCAGCATCGACCGCGCTGCATCAAACTCGTTCTGCAAATCGTTGACCGTCCGTTCGAACTCTGCTGCGAGCCGAGCTTGGTTCTCGCGGAACTCCTGAGATCGTTCCTCCATAATCGCGCGTGCTTCCTCTCGTTCCTTCTCGTTCAGCGCTCGTTGCTCTTCCTGACGCTGCATCACGCTCGCTTCGAGTTCGTGCATCATCTTGACCACCTCGATCTGGATGTTCGGCGGAGCAGCGACCACGATCGCATCGCCGATGACTTCGATCGACGCGAACTCAAGATCATGCTTCACTGACAGCAAGCTCCGCAACGAAAGTGAGTACTGCGTTATCGCATCGGTATCCATCCAACTTGGTCCGGCGTGGACCTGCGTCTCAATCTGACCTCTTTGAAACTCGTCGTAGGATTCAATCTGCATCGTTATGTCTGTGACGACCAGGTTGTAGTTGTAGGCATCCTCCGAAAAATTGCTCCTGAACGCAGCAAGTGCAGCATCGAAGGTGTACTCCCCTTTGAATGACGACAATAGAGGACTACGCAGATAACCCGCCAAGTTCCCGCCCCTCGCATCTCGGCTCAGTTGGAGTTCACGATCAAACTTGAGCGCGATCTCGGTGAGAATCGCCTTCATCGAACAGTTCTCCAGGTCGAAGGTCTGCACTCGATCATCGTTGGTTTCTCTCTCTGTGGACTCTACTGTCAGCGTTACGCCTTCGGAACTGGGCATCACTAGCCCCGTCCCCCCAGCGTTGTTCCAAGAGATCCCTCCGATCGACAGTCCCGCGATTGCTGCTGTAATCAATGCAATGTTCATCATTCGTCTCCTTGGATTGGATCTTGTATGTGCGTGTGAAATCAGTTTGGCAAGCTCGGCGGTTTCCCCAAGCTCCGCGACCGCGATGCGGATCGCTTCTGGTTCTGGTGTGCCTGTAATCAATAAATCATCAACCCGCGAACGCAGGTGGTCTTCGAGTTCGTCGCGGACCTGCTCGCGATGCCCCTCAGGGAGCGAGAGCATCGAGGTCAGCACATCCAACCACGACGCGATCGAGTCACGATTTGATGGCGTGACCTTCGTCCGCTTCGATCGTCTGTTCAGCTTCGGGTTGGAATCGTTGAGTTTGGACATCAGCCCGCGAGCCCGGTTTCAAGTTGGTTCTCAGGTTGACTCTCGATCTGGAGCACAAACCCATCAAGAATCGACTGCACCTGACGATGGTGCTCGATCCGCTTTGCGAGTTGCTTGCGTCCCTTGTCGCTCAGTGTGTACCACTTGCGCCGGCGTCCGGTTGAATCCGGATCCGCAGTCGCGGCTTTCACTTCCTCCCAACTTGTCGAAACCAACCCATTCTTTTCGAGTTTGGTCAACAGTGGGTACATCCCAGATGCGGAGAGCTTGAAGTGCCCTTCGGAGCGAGCCGCGATGCTCTTGCCGATCGCGTATCCATACGAAGGTCCCTCAGCGAGCACCGAGAGGACGACGAGTTCGGAATGGTCTTGTTTCAATGTCAGCATGTGTACACCTCTGGGTTCCGTCTTCGGTAGATTGTACGCCCTTGAATATATCAAGTTTCGATATATCCCAATAAAATATCGAATTACTCGTATTCGGGCTTGTCCCTTGGGAATAATTATCCTATTTTCTTATTTAGTAAAATGAGAAATCAAATGAACCCATTCACCACCATCACCCACGCGCTCTCCGATCCAAACCGCCTGCGCCTTCTCGCGGCGTGTTTGGACCAGGAACGCTGTGTGTGTCAACTCGTTGAACTCATCGACCTCTCCAATGCGTCCATCTCCAAGCACCTCGCGGTGCTGCGGAACGCGGGGTTGCTTGAGAGCCGAAAGGAAGGCCGCTGGGTGCACTACCAGACGCCCCCCACTCCAACGCCGCTCATCAGCGACGCGTTGACGCTCGTCCGCCAGCACGCACTCGACGACGAGCAGATCCAGGCCGACATCATCAAACTCACCCAGATCGACGCGATCGAGCCGCACGATCTGGCGCGGATGCAGCGTGAAGGGTGCTGTGTCCAGACTGATTCCGTAAATACAACCTCCAGCACACAAGGAGCGAGCATATGAAAACCAGCGAAGAACTCCGTCAGCAGATCCGATCCGACTACGCGAGCATCGCCGAGAACAACGGCAACTGCTGCGCCGGCGCCTGCGGCGTCACCGAAACCATCGACGCGGGAGAACTCGCGGAGAAAATCGGGTACACCAAAGAAGAACTCGAAGCACTCCCAGCAGACGCGAACATGGGGCTTTCCTGCGGCAATCCAACCATCATCGCTGCTCTTCAAGAAGGCGAAACCATCCTCGATCTCGGATCAGGAGGCGGGTTCGACATCTTCCTCGCAGGACCAAAGGTCGGCAAGACTGGCAAAGCGATCGGGATTGATATGACGCCTCAGATGATCGACAAGGCACGCGCCAACATCGGTCACTACCAGAAAACCACCGGGCTCGACAATGTCGAGTTCCGCTTGGGGGAGATCGAGCACCTCCCGGTCGCGGACAGCTCGGTCGATGTGATCATCTCCAACTGCGTGCTCAACCTCTCGATGGACAAGCAGCGTGTCTGGGATGAGATCAGCCGAGTCCTCAAGCCGGGTGGTCGCGTCGCGATCTCGGACATCGCGCTGCTCTGCGAGGTTCCCGCAGAGGTCAAATCCATCCTCGAAGCATGGGCAGGATGCGTCGCCGGCGCGATCCCGGTCGAGCAGATGCGGACGCAAATGGTCAATGCGGGGATGGACGAAATCGTCCTGACCCCCAAGCCCCACTATGTCAACGCGTTGACCGCCGCCAACGATCCGCTGTACGCGAAGGTGACCGCGCTGCTCCCTGAGGGACAGACCGCAGAGCAAGTCATCACCAGTCTGGACATCCAAGCGAAGAAACCCTGCGGCTGCGGACCGAGCTGCTGCTAGAACTTCCGATTTTTCGACTCAACACCCGGTCAACGCCGGGTGTTTTTCATAGGATGAACCGCACCCGGTCGAACCGGGCGCAACTGTCCCGAGTTTAAAGACCAAGCGAGCACCACCAATGCCCAACATCACCCTCCCAGACGGCTCTGTCAAATCATTCGACCACGCGGTCTCCGCGTACGACGTCGCGATGACCATCGGAGAGCGCCTCGCGAAAGCATGCGTCGGCGCGATCATCGACGAGCAGCTCTGCGACCTCTCCACCACCATCGACCACGACTGCTCGCTCGCGCTGGTCACCGAGAAAACCCGCGACAAACAAGACGACCCCAACGCGCTCAACCTCTTGCGCCACTCGACCGCTCATGTCATGGCGGAAGCGATCCAACGCATCGTCCCCGAGGCGCAGCTTGTCTATGGACCGCCGCTGGAAAACAGTTTCTACTACGACATCAAGTTCCCCGACGACCGTCCCCTCAAAGACGGCGACTTTGAAGCGATCGAAAAAGAGATGGCGGCGATCATCAAAGAAGATCGTCCCTTCACCCGCTACGACATGTCCATCAATGACGGGATCAACAAGCTCAAATCTGAAGGATCGAAGTACAAACTTGACAACGCGGAAGCCGCGATCAAAGCGGGTTCTGAATCGCTCTCCTTCTACGCGACCGGTGAACCGGGTAAGGACTGGGAAGATCTCTGCCGAGGGCCGCATATTCCAAGCACCGGACGCATCGGCGGGTTCAAGATCATGTCCCTCGCATCCGCGTACTGGCACGGCGACGAGAACTCAGACTCGCTCACCCGCGTCTATGGCACATCTTTCTTTAGCAAGAAAGACCTCAACAAGCACCTCGAGCGTCTCGAAGAAGCAAAGAAACGCGACCACCGCGTACTTGGAAAGAAACTCCGCTTGTTCCACATCGACGAGACCGTCGGACAAGGACTCATCCTCTGGACACCCAACGGCTCGGTCGTCCGCAAGGAACTCCAGAACTTCATCGCCGCGGAACTCACCAAGCAGGGATACAGCGAGGTCTTCACGCCGCATATTGGCAAGCTGGATCTGTACCGCACTTCGGGACACTTCCCGTACTACGCGGACTCGCAGTTCCCGCCGTTGGTTGAGCGTGACCATCTCGTCGAGCTCTCGAACGAGGGATGCAGTTGTGCTCAGCTCTCCAACAACATGAGCAGCGGCGAGATCGAGGGGTTCATGCTCAAACCGATGAACTGCCCCCACCACATCAAGGTCTTTGATTCCGCCCCCCACTCGTACAAGGACCTCCCTGTGCGTCTCGCGGAGTTTGGGACTGTGTACCGCTGGGAACAGTCCGGCGA
>JARGNC010000001.1:26597-44112 GCA_029212425.1 Phycisphaerales bacterium | reverse complement strand
ACTTTCTTGGTCTGCTACCCATCCCGAAATCCCGCTGTTGATCGATCCTGCACGCTGGCTGACGCCTTCGATGATGACCGACCTCACGGACCACCTTATCCGTTCGACGAGTCTCTGCGAGGAACTCCCCAATATCTGGGGCGTCGCCGCGCGGTCCATCGAAACTGCCCCATCGAGCCATCTCACCCACGCTCCGATCGGGGAGGGGCTCATCAGTGCTGATCTGATCAATCAGACCATCCGCACGATCCCCGCTCCGCGATGGATCGAGTGCCGATGAGGGTGTAAATCCGGCACGAATCGTCTACACTTGTGCCATGAGCACCCAAGCAGTCGACCACCCAACATTCGCACTCGTCAAAGCCGCGTTCCCCAACTGCACCTTCCAAGCGACGCAGTTCCGCGACCAGCCGATCCTGATTGTCGAGCCCAAAGACTTCCACAAGGTCATGAGCTTCCTCAAGAACGACGAACGCTGCGCCTACGACTTCTGCTCCGATGTCACCGGCGTCGACTACCTCAACTACCCATCCAAAACCAACGGCCGATTCGGGGTCATCTACAACCTCTGCTCGTACTCCCGCACCGATCGCTTCTTCGTCAAGGTTTACCTCAACCCCTCCGTCCCAACCGACGGCATCGAGAACGATCCCGCACTCGTCATCGACTCGGTCTGCGACCTCTGGCCCGGCGCGGAATGGACCGAACGCGAAGTCTTCGACATGTACGGCATCCGATTCGCAAACCACCCCGATCTCCGCAGAATCCTCCTCTGGGAGGAGTTCCCAGCACACCCTCTCCGCAAGGACTACCCACTCCGCGGACGAGGCGAACGCGAAGACTACCGCATCGTCGACCGCACCAGTTCGTAATCAGCGGATCAACCTTCAGCTTGGCGTGTACAGCCCTTTGGACCGAAGCAGGTGCGCGATCGCATCACGCGCAGCGCCGCGTCCACCCTTGTGACTTGACACAAACGCGGAGACTTCGACCACTTCAGGTTCCGCATCGTGGACCGCCATCGGGTATCCCACGCGCGTCATCGCGCACAGGTCGGGCCAATCGTCCGCGAGGTATGCGACATTTGAAACATCAACACCAGTCTTTTTGAGGATCACATCGAGCGCTTCGGATTTGTCGCGTGATCCCTGGATGACCAGGTCCGGGTCGATCTTGAGTGATTGGACACGGTGCTTGAGCGATTCACCGCTGCGACCTGTGATGATCGCGATCTGGTAGCCCGCGTTGAGCCAGAGGCGAATCCCGAATCCGTCACGGACATTGAATCGTTTCGTTTCGGATCCATCATCATTGATGTTGATGGTGCCATCAGTCAAAACCCCATCGACATCGAAGATGATGAGTTCGATCGTTGAAGGATCGCTGTACTTTCGCTTGCTCATGACGACTCCCGAACCAGTTTCATCGCGATCAGATCCTGCACATCCAGCAATCCCATCGGCTTCCCTTCGCTGTCCACGATCGGGATCTCGTCGGCGCGATACTCGCGGAACATCGAAGCAGCATCGCTTGCCTTCGCATCACCAGCGAGACAACGCGGATCGCGCGACATGACCTCACGCATCGGTTTCTCAAGATCATCCGGATTGCTCAGCACCAACCGGCGCAGATCCGAGTCGGTAAAGATCCCCGTCAGCTTCCCAGTGTCATCCGTCACAAGCAGCGCGCCAGGACGACGCACAACCTTGGACGCTTCGTGGAGCGCCTTGCTCACTGTGTCCGATTCGTTCGCGATCGGCAGATTCTCACCGGCTGTAAACCGCACCAACTCCATCGCGGGACGCAGCAGCGATCCGAGCTGACCACCCGGATGCCTCGCGTGGAAATCCGCGTGACTGAAGTCTCTCCGTTTCGCTGCTGCGAGCGCGATCGCATCACCGATCGCGAGCGCCACGGTCGTCGAACTTGTCGGCGCGAGGTATTCGCCATCTCCCGCTTCTCCGACCACACCAACCGCGAGGACAACCGTTGCGAGCCGAGCGAGCGCGGATTCTGGAGACCCATCAACCACCCCTCGCGTGATCGCGATGATCGGGAGGTTGTCTTGACGGAGGATCGCCGCGAGGTTGACCAGTTCTTCGGTCTCCCCGGAATGGCTAAGGCAGATCACGACATCTTGTTTGCGGAAGCGACCCAAATCGCCGTGCGCCGCTTCGGTCGGATGCACCGCGTGGGACGGGATCCCGAGCGATGCGAGCGTCGCGGAGATTTTCGCACCGATGTGCCCGCTCTTGCCCAGTCCCGAGACGAGCACCGTCCCGCCTTGCTCAGCGCACCCCACAATCAAGTCCACGGCTTTGACAAACCCCTCGTCTACCCGCTTAGCGACCCGCGCGATCGCGTCCGCTTCGTGCGTCAGGGCGCGAGCCATGAATTCTTGTTCGTGCGTGCATGTTTGGTCGGTCTGTGGACTCATGCTCCAAGGATAGGAGACATGAGCGATCAGAACCCGCTACACTACCTCTATGAGCGATTTCTACCGCGTACAACTCGATGCTTTCGAAGGTCCGATGGACCTTTTGCTCTACCTGATCCGCAAGCACGAGGTCGATCTCCACGACATCCCGATGTCGATCATCACCGACCAATACCTCGGATTCCTCGACGAGCTTGACACCATCGACATCGACCTCGCGGGAGAGTTCTTGGTCACCGCCGCAACGCTGATGGAGCTCAAATCCCGGATGCTCGCCGCGGGGATCAACGAAGACGACGAATCGAGCGACGAGAAATCCAAAGACCCGGCACAAGACCCACGCGCCGAACTCGTCGCTCAGCTCCTCGCGTACAAAAAATATCGTGACGCCGCGACGATGCTCGAGGATCGCAAATCCGAATGGGAACGACGCGCCCCGGTCCACAGCGCCGCGATTGATGATGAATCGGTCCGCGCCGCGATGGATGACATGGGTGAGCTTGAGATCGAAGACCTGGACCTGACCGATCTCGTCAATGCGTTCCGCGTCATCGTCGAGAGCGTCAACTTCGATCGACTCGGCGAGCACGAGGTCATGTCTGACGACACGCCGATCGAGGTGTACGCGAACGATATTGTTGAAGTGCTCAACACCAAACTCTCGAGCAACGCAGCGCCCCCCACTACTCTCCGCACGCTCATTATCAACAAGCCCCGTCAACAGATGGTTGGGATGTTCCTCGCACTACTCGTCCTCGTACGCGACCAACGCGTCCTCATCAACATGGAAGGCGATGAACCCATCATCGACCTCAACCCAAACTACGACGCATCGACCGATCCGGGATCACCTGACAACGCGGATCCGATCGCGGACTTCGTCTAAACCACCTATCTTGACAATCCAGATTCATGATTTGACGCATCGGCGAATCCTGCGCCCGCCGCGCACGGAATTGTAGGTCCGTGCGCATTACACACTCATCAACTCAAACCGGATCCCCCGATGTCAGGCAAGCACCACCGGAAAAGGAAGGAACCTGCCCCGGCGACAAGCTGCACATTGCGCGAGTACGGAGACTCACCATGACCGATCTATTTTCCATCGCACGAAGCAACCGCTCGGATACCAAAGCCACTCGCGAGCCACTGATGCAAGCCCCCCCTGCGGCTCTCACACGCGAACAAGTCGTTGACGAGATCATCACCGTTAACCCGTCTGCAACCGCCGATTTCCTCGCTCAGTTCGATGACCAACTCCTGAGCAAGTACCTCGATCACCTCCGTTTCACCTCCCAACCACGCTGCGGCAAGTCCAGTTGGGACCGTCCAGGCGATGCGCCCGCGATCATGGTCCGCCGTCGCGTCGTGTGATCCCCCAATCCAATCCTCTATCTGAGTGCCGGCGAGCCTGTGGTGGGGCTCGCCGGTCTTCTTTTTTGATGAATCTTCCTGTGACACCCAAGAACAGCGTGCCACACTTCAAGTCACTCGCACGACCCGTCCGATAAAGGCAGTTATCAGGCACTGGGCAATCTTGGTTCAGTTGTCGCTCATAGTGGGATCCAAGGAGGGATCCACCACAACAAACGGTTCGAGCCGGGCGGAGCCCGTCGACCAAGAAGATGATCGCATCTCCTGCAAAGCAGGGAAGTGAACGGAGTCCACTCGATGTCCGACTGCTCAAACAACACCATTCGTCCGATCCTGCTCATCGCCCTCTCAGGATCGATGCTCACCCTCTCAGCATGTGCCAAGCGTGTCGGATTCTGGGATCGTACCCAACAGCATGAATCCGAGAAGCAAGCGCACATGAACAGTCAACAAGCGAGCGTTCACAACACCCGCACCAACGCGTACTTCTCGCCTGGTCAATCTGAGTCCGGCGCATCAGTACAAAACACCGCACAATCAGCAACTACCCAAACCAAGACCGCTGATGCAAAGAATGCCGCTGCATTCCCATCCGCACCAGCTCTGAAAACCGGCAGCTTTGCTTCCAACTCCTCCGCATCGCTCACCACAAGCGCGACTCCGGAAACCGAAGTTACAGACGAACCGATCACCAGCGCCGCACGCGATCCATACGCCCCGATCCCACAGCCTGAAGCCAACTCAGTCGCAGGCGGCGACCTGAGTGCGTGGATCTACTCCAACGCGATGGGGATCGAGCTCCCAACCGAGTCGACCACACCTGCGACACGCGCCACAGTCAATGTCCGCAAAATCACAGACGCATACGCCGGCTCAGACTTCGATCCGATCGTCACTCCTGACGGACGCAACCTGGTCTACGCATCAACACAGCACCGTCCGACAGCAGACATCTACACCAAATCAATTCGCGGCTCAGTCGTGACTCGATTGACCGACAATCCCGGCCAAGATGTCATGCCTTCCATCTCACCTGACGGATCGACCATCGCGTTTGCAACCGACCGCAATGGTTCGTGGGATATCTTCCTGATGCCTGCAGAAGGCGGCAACAAGATACAAATCACCAACGAATCCTCACATGACCTACACCCATCGTGGTCACCAGACGGCACCAAGCTCGTCTTCTCCCGTCTTGGTCAGCAGACCGGACGCTGGGAGATGTGGGTCACCGATGTCGCATCCGATCATGGCGCTCAGTTCATCGGATTTGGTCTCTTCCCAGAATGGTGCCCAGTCGCAGCAACAGGTGTCGATGGCGCCGACAAAATCCTCTTCCAACGCTCACGCGAACGCGGAGATCGCGCATTCAGCGTCTGGACCATCGATTTCACACCGAACCCAGGCACCGCTGGACGCGAAACAGAGATCGCATCGGGTGCAGATCAAGCACTCATCAATCCAACATGGTCCCCTGACGGCCAGTTCGTCTGTTTCGCAGCAGTCCCCTACTCCCAAGCGTGGGTGGACTCGACCAACGCTCGTCCGGATATGTCCACAATCTGGATGGTTTCGGTCAACGGCACCAACAAGGTCAAGCTCACCGACGGCACCTCTGTCGATCTGATGCCGGCATGGGGACGCGACAACAACATTTTCTTCGTCTCGAATATGGATGGTCAAGACCATCTTTGGTCGATGGAACTTTCACCAGCCGTCCGTGCGGCGAGCTTGAGAAATCCGGAGTTTGAATCGACTTTCGCCAATGTCAATACCGACAAACCAACACCCGGCGAATAAACCTGCATCCACCCACCCGGCGGTCGTGTCGAAAGACACGACATCGCCGTTTCCCGCTTCTCTTTGTTGAACACATCAACCTGAGGAGCAACAAGTTATGAACGAGCATGGACGCTCGTTCGAGATTCGGCAAGGACGCCATGACAAGTGCACAGACCATGCTTGCTGTATTGCTCACATGTGTCCTTTTCGGGACTATTGGGTGCAATTCCATCGACAAACGCGATCAGCTTGATGTCCCGGGAGTCATTGTCGCCCCCTACGACACAAGCCGAGGCGAAGTCCTCTGGGCGGTCATCCCCCCAAGGAACGAGTCCGGAGTCTCCAGCGTCCGCGAGGATGTAATTGGTGACACCATCGTCGCGGCTGTCCAAGGAATCCGAGGCGTTCGTTGTCTCCCGATCAATCGCACACTCGAAGTGATGCGAACAACGGGAATCGAACAGATCACCTCATCCACCGAAGCGATCGCGCTTGCCAACGCTCTGGGAGTCGATGGGATCATCGCGGGATCAATCACCGCGTACGACCCGTACGACCCTCCTGTGCTTGGACTCGCCCTCGCGTTGTATTCCAAGCCGGGCGCGATGGAACGCGGTTCTCAGACCAACCTCGACCCACGCGCCTTGACGATGGCATACACCGATTTCGGTGATTCCAACACCTCGCGATTCTCCGGAGATCCGGTCAACGCTGTGTCCCAGCATCTCGATGCTCGGGATCATGCGGTGCTGATGGATCTCAAGCGGTACGCAAGCGGACGCTCCGACAGCAACAGCGCGTTGCGTTGGCGCATATACACCGCGAGCATGGACCTGTACACACAGTTTGTTGCCCACCACACGGTCGGGAGACTCATCGACGAGGAATGGCTCCGATACGCCAGAACTCGATAGTCTCTCGCTCCCCCGGTGAGCTCGCTCGATCATTCCGATCGAGTGCCGGAGGATCGAGTGATGAGCCAATCGCAGACACCACGCAACAACCCGCACAATCGCAAACCCCAAGACCAAGGTCCAGATAAGGCATCGACAGATTCAACCAGCAACGGCGCTGAGATGGTCTGCGTGACTTTGCAGCGCCCTCCCCACTTCTGGCGCTTCGCGTGTGCCGCGGGAGATTCGCGCGATTTGCTCGAAACCCTTGCTGATCTGGCGGATACAGAGGATTCACCATTGACCTGGGATGATGCGGAACTGATCGCTTCGCAAATTGTTCTGCATCATGGTGGTGATCGGACTCAAGCCGACCCTGAACACGCCCGATAGTCCTCATTCAGAGACCAGATAAACAATCCACTATCTACCCCGACCACAGTGTCATATATGTTTGGAGAATCACGGATGACCACCCTCCCCATCACCCAGAGCTTCGCGAGCTACCTCACTGACGAACGCCATTTCAGCCCGTACACAGCTCGTTGTTATGGCGCGGATCTCCGTCAGTTCATCGAATACCTCGTTGACGAAGCGGGTCAGCCGATCGATCAAGCAAACGAAGAACTCGCGTTCAAAGCACGCACTGATTCCAACGCGATCCAGATGGTCAAAGGCTCCACGCTCACCCAAACAATCTGCGAAGCGGATGCGGATCTGATCCGCGCCTACCTTGGATTCCTCGGCGAGCAGAACTACTCCCCCGCGACCATGGCACGCAAGATCGCGACACTCCGCTCGTTCTACAAGTGGGGTCACCGTAACGGGTTCGCAACCATCAATCCGATGACCCTGATCCGTACACCTCGTCAATCCAAACGCCTTCCGAAGGCAATCACTGTCGAACAGGTCGAGCGTTTGCTCTCAGCACCAACCGAGCACGATGTGCTTGGTCGTCGGGATCGCGCCATGCTCGAAACGCTGTACTCCACCGGTATCCGCGTCTCTGAACTCGTCGGGATCAACTACAACGACATGGACATCGAGAACGAAGCGATGCATGTCCGAGGCAAAGGACGCAAGGAACGCATCGTCCCACTCGGTTCACACGCAATCCGCGCGATCGCTCGCTATGTGGAACTCCTCGCATCAGATCCGAAGTTCGGACCAATCTGGGCAAACCGCGCCAACGGCGACCAACCACTCCCGCTCTTCCTCAACAAGCATGGCAAGGGACTCTCATCACGCTCGGTCCGTCGTAAACTCGACAAGTACCTCGGCATGGTCGGTCTGGATTCGTCCATCTCGCCGCACACCTTGCGTCACTCGTTTGCGACCCACCTGCTTGAGAACGGCGCGGACCTCCGCTCTGTCCAGGAACTCCTTGGACACCAGTCGCTCTCAACGACCCAGGTCTACACCCATCTCTCGACTTCACGAGTCGAAGAAGCGTACAACAACGCGCATCCTCGCGCCGAAGCCGGATGAACAGAAGACCTCGCTGATTGAATACCAATAGACCTAGCCCGCCCCGCCGAGTGCCTTGAGCAACTGGCGGGGTGTTTCGTTATGGACTGGGAGCATCAAACCTGGAGCTATCTCTGCGAGCGGCACAAGCACGAACGATCGCTCATGAAGTCTCGGATGTGGGACTTGTAAACCCGGTTCCTCGTGGACCTCACTCCCGAACACGATCAGATCCAGGTCCAAAGTCCGAGGCCCCCACCGCTGCTCACTGCTGCGGTCCCGGCCGTGATCGGATTCGATCCTCAACAGCGCATCGAGCAGCTCACGAGCGTCGAGCGTTGTTCGCACCTGGACGATGCCGTTGAGATACGCCCCTTGCTCGATTTCTCCAACAGGTGGGGTTTCGATAATCGACGAACGACAGACCAGTTCAATCGAGCCGTGCGACGCGATTGCTTGGATGGCGCTGTTGATCGTCGTTTGACGATCCCCGAGGTTGGACCCAATCGCGATATAGGCATCTGTACTCACGCACCACTCAAGGCATTCACGCGACTTGAATCCAGTTGAATCACAAAAGAAGCCCGTCAAACGAACGGGCTCTGAGGAGAGATCTCGATTGTCGCTTCGGGAAGAAGCTTTATTTCATCGGCTCAAGCTCACGCATCCGATGCTGCATCTGCGCCTTGAGTCTTGCGAGGATCGATGAGTGCATCTGAGAGACGCGAGATTCAGAGAGGTCCAAGGTGGTCCCGATCTCCTTCATCGTCATTCCTTCGTAGTAGTACAGGATCACGATCAGACGCTCGGCTCTGGTAAGCCCCTTGGTCATCAGGTCCTTGAGGTCGTTGCGTTGGATCACCTTGACGGGAGCGACCTGCGAGTTGTCGCGGATCACATCGATCTCGCGGAGCTCTCGCGAGCCGTCGGACTGGAAACATTTGCGTGTAATCGAGGTGACGGAGACCGCACTCGAGTCGCGTTTGTATTTGATGAACTCGTCCTGATCAACTTCGAGTTTCTCGGAGATTTCATCGTCGGTCGCCTTGCGTCCGACCGCCATTTCGATCTGCTGACGAGCGGCTTCGACTTTTGAAGTCCGATGTCGGACCAAACGAGGGACCCAGTCCATCGAGCGGAGCTCGTCGAGGATCGCACCACGGATACGAGGAGCGCAGTAGGTTTCGAACTTGACACCGCGAGCGGTATCAAACGCGGAGATCGCATCCATGAGTCCGAAGAGTCCTGCACTCATGAGATCTTCGATATCAACTTCGTCTGGGAGCCGTTGGTATATACGCTCAGCGTTGTAACGCACAAGGTGCAAGTACTTTTCAACCAAGAAGTTCCGGAGATCTTCCGTGTAATCTTCTTTGTACATGACCCAGATGTCAGCCATTTCAATGTCATCAAAGCGCGTAGCAACACCCGATGGCATGGCATGCCGAGCGGTGGCGCGTGAGGACATTCGTGTTCGTGAACGGATTGCTGTCATCGGTCGACTCCTTGACCCTTTGACGATTGGGTTGTCATTGCTGATCTGGGAAACACAAAGTCTGATAATGTGCTTGCTGGATAGCAACTGGTGTTGGGGGCGGTCCTTGCCCTGCCCCTGAGTATATCAAATCCCCAGAACAGTTGTGGTAGCGTTTCAATAGTTTTTTCTGAACTTTTTTTCATTACATCGATTTCTTCATTGAGTCACGGAGCTTTGCTTCATCTTCGCGTGCTTTGTAAAGTCTTTGGAGTTTCTCAGGGAGTACGGGCATCGGACGAGCTTGTTTGTATTCATCCACGAACTCACGAACGCACCGCTCCCCCACAATCCCAAGAAGGCGCCCTACGAGCGCGCAAACCGCCATTGCGAGCAGGGCGCGGAGCACGATGATCACACCGGTGTTCCCAACGACAAACCCAACCATCAGCGCGGTAAAGAAGCCCATGAGGCCCATCACCCCTGAGATCAAGCGTGCCGGGACATCCTCGTGAAGATCCTCACCCCCTTGGCTGTTGTCATCTTCGATGATTTCGACATCACTCACAGGAGACTCCGATCCACAATCCATTCACAATCACGCATCGGTGTGCGCAGAAGATGCGCACATGATGGATCTGCATTCCAACCGCACATTCCGCGCCAGTTGCAACGCATTTGTGATGCCTGAAATGAATTGGACATCAAATCGGCACGGCAACGCACCTTCGGTGCATAGCTCACGCTCGATTCATCGGCTCAACACTGATTCGCATTCATCGTCTTGAAAAGAATCGCTGCTTTGTTCCCGCAGCGTGGGCGCGTCCCTCGATCCCGGCCCACTCCGTGAGCGCCGCCGCGAGACGCGTCATGTCTTTGCCCGCTGGACTCTTTGGAGTCTCGATCATGTACGGCGAGCGTGCCTTGACCGCTTTGACAACGCGCTTGTCAGAACGGATGTAACCGAGCATCGGGATCTGGTACCCAAGGAAACGATCGCAGACCCCAGCCATGCGGGAGTAGACCTGGTTTGCTTCCTTCTCGTTCGATGCTTGATTGATGATCATCGCAAGCTTGGGTCGAGGGCGCGGTGCTTGACCTGAATCTTGACCATCAGCGCTCATAATCAGCACTTTAATAAGCGCGTACGCATCAGCAACGCTGGTTGGTTCTGGAGTGACCACGATCAATCCGAGATCCGCGGCTTGCACAAAGGTCGTCACCGAATCCCCCAGACCAGCGCTGGTATCAATCATGATCACATCATTGTGCTCTTGGAGATCTTCGAGCCTACTCAGCAGGGTCAATCGTTCGCGTTCATCGAGTTCGCCTACGCGTCCGATCCCAACCGAACCTGGGATCAGACGGAACCCACCTGGCGCGTCGATCGCAAGATCTTCGAGTGATGGGGTTTCTTCGTTGTCGATCGCGGTTTCGAGCCGAGCTTTGGGCATCAATCCACAGAGGACATCCGCGTTTGCGAGTCCGAGGTCTGCATCAAGCAAGCACGCGCGTCGGTTCTGTCGTGCAAGCGCGATGGACAGGTTGACGGATGTTGTGGTTTTCCCTACGCCGCCTTTGCCTGATGCGATTGCGATGACTGGGATGCGCCTTGCTGGGGGTGTCCAACCTTTGGTGTTCGGTTGTGATGCTTCTTCTGCACCGTCTTCGCGTTCAAACTTCGAAACCAGTTGACGCAAGCGCGACGCTTGGTCGTCGAGTTCATGAGCTGATCCTTCTGTGTTGCGCGGAGCGTCTGACGCGGAAACGAACTGAGTCATCAATCAACCTCTCCAAACACCAAAGGACCTAGACAAGGATTCTTACGAAGGAATATCTGCAACAATGGTAGACACTTAGGGACGGGGAATGCTCGAATCTGGGTGAACCGACCCAGGAACGACAGCTGACGGTCCGTCGAGAACTGCACGCGCGAGACGATCCGCTCTTGCAGGGAGGATGTCGTCAGGCACTTCTTGACCAACAGTGACAAAGCTCAGAGGCAATCCGATACGCTCGCTCATGCCTGCGATCGTGCCGGTGGTGACCGCTTCATCGATCTTGGTCAGAATACAGCGATCAGGTCCGAGCGACATGAATCGCTCAGCTGTTTTGCGGAGCACATTGTCCCCAACTGTTGATGAGAGCACGAGATGCGTCTCGTCCGGACGAGCGGCTGCGATCAACTGACCAAGCTCATCGAGCCGAGCGTGATTGTTTTGAGATCGACCAGCGGTGTCGATGACAACCAGATCGATCTCGCGGAGCGAATCGATCTGGCGAGACATCTCCTCAGGCGAGTTGGCGATCCTGAGCTCGAGACCGATGATCGACGCGTAGGTCTTGAGCTGCTCGATCGCTGCGATCCGATAGGTGTCGGAAGTAATCAGCGCGACCCGTTTCCCATGACGGAGTTTGGCGGTCGCTGCGAGCTTCGCGACTGTCGTGGTCTTCCCGACCCCGGTCGGACCAATCAACGCGAGCACATGCGGACGATCCTGTCTATCCGAATCACGCGAAGGGGCTTTGGTCAGCAAAGACTCAGACACCGTTTGGATCGTCGATTCAATCTCACGGAGCAACGCGTGTCGAACAACAGTTCGGTCATCGAGCTCGTCGGCATCAAGACGATCACGCACGGCTCCAACAAAGCACTCGGCAAGATCCAACGGCACATCGTTGTCCACCATTTCCGAGTACAACGACTGAAGCGGTGCAGACATCTCAACTGCAGGGAGCGAGCCGTCGGTGCTGGTCTTGTTGACCGCGACAGCGGTACGCCGAGTGGTATCGAGCACTTTGCCCATCATCTTCTGGAGCTGCTCGATCTGTGCTTGGAGCGCCTGGGTTTCTGCGGAGCTCTGGCTTGGCTTGGCTTCGATCGTTTCTGCGATCTCGGTCTTTGTTTCAGCCAGTTCTTCTTCGAGTTGCTCGATTGATTCAATTGGCTGTGTCTTAGGAGGTGCCGCATCTGCAGACTCTTTGTGCAGGGGGAGTTCCTCGAATGGAGTCATCGCATGTTCAAAGACCGGCTGGTTGCCGTGCGGCATGAGTCTTTGACTCGTTGGAGCTTGATCGGATTCTTCTCGTTGCGGAGTGTTCTCGACGATCGGTTCGACTTGAGGACTGGAAGCTGGTTCATCTTTGAGTACAGGCTCAACAAGTTCTTCTTGAACAGTCCGAAAGGTTGCAGGCTCGAATCCATCATCCACAATCGGACTCTTTGGCCGTGGTTCACTGGTTGCAGATGATGATGTATAAGCATCGGCAACACGGTCTTTCGTCTCATCTTGTGCTCCGTTGTGACTGGATTGCTTTGGAGGCGCATCGACTCCGCCCATCAGTCCTTGCAACAGTGCCGCTCGATCGTCGATCATTTTCTCGCGTGAAAGTGACCGATCGGTGGGAGTGCCGCTGACACGCTGATCAACTCGGCTGCGCTGAACCACGATTTCAGGTGCGGATTCCTCATTCGCTTCAACATGTCGAACTCTTGATTCTACAGACGCAGCGGATGTCGCGTTCGACACTTGTGCAGGGGATCGCTTCGCCCGACGCGACTTGCGTGGCGATGACGGCTGTGGTGTCGATGCGGTGATTTCGACCATCGGCTTTCCGCCGAATCCGAGCCATGACCCTGTTCGAAACGAGCGTGTATGAAGGATCATCGCATCTGACCCCAGATCCTTGCGGACCTGCGCCAGTGCTTGTGCCATTGTTTGAGCGGTGTATGTTTTCAGTTTCATATTCGGCCGTCCTGGCAGCTTGTGGAAAAGGGTCGTTCACCGTAATGTACCGCCCCCACTGGGCTTTGACCACTTATCGACAAGTTGTCCACAACGAATCCGCAAGCCGATTACGCGGCTCCGACAGGAACCCCACCCGCTCTAGGTGAGTGATCTGCAGGTTGTTCACGATTCTGCGCCCCAAGCGGGCCGATCAATCCGACGGATTCAACATCGATCCCGGAGACAACTTCGTTGTAACCAAGCACCGCGACGCCTGGGATATGGGGTTCGAGGATCTGCCACATCGCGTTGCGTACTTGTGGCGACGCAATCACGACAGGCAATCGCCCTCTTGCCATTACCGCACCGAGTTCTTCGCTGACAACCGACGCGATGTCACGCGCGACCTTCGCGGGAACATTGAGCACCGTCCCCGCAGCGCCTCTATCTATATATGCATTGACCTGGTCTTCGAGCCGAGGATCGAGTGTGACGCAGACGAGCGAGAGATTCCCATCGTCGTTGGTATCCGCATAGAGCGAACAGATCGTTCTACGGAGTGCGTTGCGAGCGTACTCAACGAGCACATCGAGATCCTTGGTCTTGGTCCCCCAATCGGAGAGGGTTTCGAGGATCGTCTCGATATCCCGAACTGGGACGCGCTCGCGGAGCAACGACTGAAGTACTTTCTGCAGTTCTCCAATTTTGATGACTCCCGGGATCGCTTCCTCGACGAGCTTGGATGCTTTCTCTTTGAGTCCCTCGATCAGGTTGTTGACCTCTTCACGCGTCAACAGTTCGTCGGCGTATGTCTTGACAACCTCTGTGATGTGCGTCGCGAGCACGCTCGTCGGATCAACGACGGTGTAGTTCATACTCTCAGCACGCGTGCGCACACTTGGATCGATCCACCAAGCATCAAGACCAAACGCGGGCTCTACCGTATGGACCCCTTCAACCTTACCTGTGACAAAACCGGAATCCATCGCGAGCAACCGGGATGGTTCCGCTTGACCCGATGCGACGGTGTTGCCTCTGATTTTGACCCGATACTCATTCGGAGGAAGCTGCATATTGTCGCGGATACGAACCGGCGGCATCACCAACCCAAGCTCGACAGCGAGTTGACGGCGCACAGCACTGATGCGATCGAGAAGATCACCACCTTGATAGGTGTCAATCAATGGAACCAAACCATAACCGACTTCAAGTTCCAGCACATCAACCTTGAGCAACTCTTCAACCTGTGGTGGTTCGGGAGCGATCTCCGCGGCTTCAGACTGCGCCTTCTGCTTCTCAATCGTCACCTTGTCTCTCGCGGAGCGGACCATCAACCATGAGAGCACGCCGAGTCCGATCGCGATGGTGAGCAGCGGGACTGTCGGGAGAGGTGAGAACGCGAGGAGTGCGAGGAACCCTGAGGTGATGATCAATCCGCGTGGTTGGGATACGAGCTGGCCGGTGATCTCGGTGCCGAGATTGCCCTTGTCTCCAGAACGGGTGACGATGAGCGCAGCGGCCATGGAGATGATAAAGCTGGGGATCTGGCTGGTCAGCCCATCACCGATGGTCAGCTTTGTGAAGATCTCTGCGGTCTGTCCGGCGGGCCAACCTTTATCAATCGTACCAACCGCGAAACCACCCGCGATGTTAATCAGCGTGATGATGATGCCCGCGATCGCGTCGCCTTTGACGAACTTGGATGCACCGTCCATCGCTCCGTAGAAGTCCGCTTCGCGTCCGATCTCTTCGCGCCGTGTGCGTGCTTGGTTCTCGGTGATCATCCCATTGGAAAGCTCGGCGTCGATCGCCATCTGCTTGCCGGGCATCGCGTCGAGCGTGAATCGCGCAGCGACTTCCGCGATGCGCCCCGCACCCTTGGTGATGACCATGAACTGAACGATCATCAGGATCGAGAAGATGATGACGCCGACAAAGAGTGAATCACCCGCGACGAAGACCCCGAACGCGGAGATGACCTCGCCCGCAACGCCGATCGCTTGATCAGGGGTCGATGCATCCGCGGTCAGGATGAGCCGAGTCGATGCGATGTTGAGCACCAGACGGAGCAAAGTCGTCGCGAGCAGCAGCGATGGGAATACAGAAAACTCAAGCGCCTTCTGCATGTAGAGCGTGGTGAGCAGGATGATAACCGCGAGTGAGATATTGAAGGAGATCAGGATGTCGAGCGCTACCGGTGGAAGCGGGAGCAGGATCACGGAAAGCATCAACACAAACCCGAGCGGGACGATCAGTGTTCGGTACTGACCGATCCGATCAACCCATGCAGGGAGGAGTGTGTTGGATGCTTCTTTTGACATTGCTTGTGCGACTATACCTTACTTGACGATGACTGTGGACATGACTGACTTTGGATATTACTGGGTGACGGGTTCGAGTTGATTCATTTTCTTGTGCGCTTTGCCTTCGAGTCTGTAGACATACGCGAGGAGTTCGGCGACCGCTTCGTAGTGCTCAGCGGAGATTTCTTGCCCTGCTTTGACACCCCAGTACAGCGCTCGCGCCAACGGCGGACGCTCAACGATCGGGATATTGTGGTTGCGTGCGATCTGCCTGATCCGGAACGCCATGAGATCCGCGCCTTTGACAGTAACCTTTGGCGCACCCATACCTTCGGAGTCGTATTTGATCGCGACGGAGAAGTGCGTTGGGTTGGTGACGATGACATCCGCTTGTGGGACCTGATGCGCCATCTGCTGCATGATGATCTCGCGCGCCATCTGCATGCGTTTACCCTTGAGTTGCGGATCGCCTTCCATCGTTCGCCGTTCATCCTTGACCTGCTGTTTGGTCATTTTGTTTTCTTGCATGTGCTGCCAGCGTTGGAAGATGTAGTCGATGACCGCGAGCATGAGCAGGATCACGATGAGGATGAATGCGATCATCACAACCATCCGCAGGATCGCGGTTGTGGCCATCAATGCGGTGAGCATCGGGAGCGTGGAGATCGTGTCGATCTGCGAGCGGATCACGAGGATCGACACGATGATCAGTAGTGTGAGTTTCAGCGTGTTGATGATCGCTTTGGCGAGTCCTTTTTTGCCGTAGATCCGCTTGATTCCACCGATCGGGGACAGCTTGCTGAACTTTGGCATGATCGGATCGGCGCTGATCAGGAACCCGACCTGCATGAACTGTGACGCGTACGCGACGACCATCACAATCAACAGCACCGGGAGCATGACACGGAAGACCTCGTACATCGCGAGCATGGATGTTGCTTTGATCGAAGCCGTGGAGAGTTGGTCAACGCTGATATCCCCATCCAGCATCGTGCGGAGGATCCTCTCGAACATTTCACCGATCATCGGCGCGAGCACCATGAGCGCAATAACACCACCCAGCATCAGCACCGCGCCCGACAAATCCTGGCTCTTGGGAACCTGCCCCTTCTCTCGTGCGGTCGCGAGTGCTTTGGGGGTTGGTGCTTCGGTGCGTTCACCCAGATCATCCATCGCTCAGCCCCCCCGCTGCTTGTGCGTGTGCAGACTCGGTCGCGAGATTCTGTATCCAGAGCGTGAGGCCGTCCATGACACGATCGATCTCATCCCCAGCGACGACGCTCATCACATTGATCATGAGCATCAGCAGGATCAGCCCGGTCAGGATCTGGATTGCAAAGCCAATGCTCATGATGTTCACCTGAGGCATCGTCTTCATCACCAGACCCATCGCGACTTGCGACATCGCAACCGCCGCGATCACGGGAGATGCAACACGGATCGCTAGTTCGAACCCGGAGTTGATCACCTCAACAAACAACGACAACGGCACATCACCAGCGGTAAACATCCCGATCGGTGCGGTGTGGAACGATTCCGCGAGCGTGAGGTACAACAACTCGAATCCACCAAACCCGATAAACACGAAGACGGACATGTAGAAAAGGAGCAGACCGATGACGGAGCCGCTGGAATCGAGTTCCGCGTTGTAGGACTCCGCGAGCGACAGACCAACCTGGTATCCCATCACAAACCCGCCCATCTGCATCGCGTACAGCGGCATCGCGGCGATGAGACCAATCGAGATCCCCACCAGCAACTCCGCGAATAACAAGGGCATCAGCTGAACCGTATCAATCGTCATTCCCGGATCAAAGTGAGGCACGGCGGGGTACAACGCGACACCAAACATAAACGCGAGGAGCGCTTTGAACGAACGCGGGAGGGTTTCAGATCGAAGCAAAGGCGTAAACAAAAACAAACCCGTCAACCGAGCAACCACCAGCATCAGCGGCAGCACATGCACCAGCATGGGGACGATCATTTCCATCAGAACAGCTTCATCATCTCAACAGCAAACTCGCCCAAGATCGTCAGGATCCAGGGGAGCAGGAACA
>JARGNC010000001.1:3506-26587 GCA_029212425.1 Phycisphaerales bacterium | reverse complement strand
CGACCAACAACGAGATGATCTTGGGAACAAAGGTCAGCGTCTGATCTTGGATCGAGGTCACTGATTGCACAAGCGAAATCAGCAGACCCAAAATCATCCCCACCAACAACAGAGGCGTCGCGATCAACAACACAATGTACAGCGCATCACGGATCATCTGAATCGCGGCTTCGTCAATCACAACAACCCCCGTTCAGTCGCTTCTTGACCTTCCCCTTCTCAACAATCTTCACAAGCATGAACAACGGGAGCGCAGCCGCTGCGGTCGCGCTGAGCCGAGAACTGTTGCCTTCCTGAACAAAGCTTTCGAGCAGCGAACCCACAATCAGCGTCCATCCATCCACAAGCACAAACAGCATCAGCTTGAAGGGCAACGAAATCAAAACCGGAGGGAGCATCATCATGCTCATCGAGATCAGCAGCGATGCGATCACCATATCGATCACAAGGAACGGCAGGTACACCCGGAACCCCATCAGGAACGAAACCTTGAGTTCGCTGAGCATGTACGCTGGGATCAGCGTCGTTGTGGAGATGTCAGCGCGTGTCATGTTCTCTGGTTCTGAGGTATCCACACCTTGGTAGTTGAGAATCATGTAGAGCGACGACCAGTTGTCGGTTGCCTCGATCTGATCAAACATGAAATCACGCATCGGTGTCGAGGCGCGTTCCCAGAGCACATCCATGTCACGGATCTCGCCGTTCTGATACGGCACAACCGCGTCGGTCCAGATCCGATCAATCGTGGGTTTCATCACAAGCATCGTCATAAACAACGCGAGACCAGTGATCACCTGTCCAGGCGGGAGCGACTGCGTACCCATCGCTTGACGGAGCAACGCGAGCACCACCATGATCCGTACGAAGCTGGTCGTCATCAGCATGATCGACGGGACCAACGCGATCACCGTCAACAGCAGCATGATGTTCAGCGTTACAGACAAACCCGACTGTTCGGATTGATCGGTGGATGACTGAGCTGGTCCGCCTTGGATTCTCCCGCCCGCTGCACTCGCGGCATTGATCGCTGACCCCGCTTCGTTGAGCATCTGCAATGGATTAAACGCATCACTCGATGAATCAGGCGATGAAGGCCCAAGCTGAGCAAATGCGCTCGAACTGAGCAATCCAATCAGCACCACACACAAAATGGAACGGATCATTCCCACGGCTCAGTGCCCTCTCCGCATTGCGCCGAGCCGACGGCGCAGGACTTGTGATGCTGCAGGTGAATCGTTGTGCGAAGTCAGTTCGAGACGATCGCCCTCATCGTTTGCAACAAACCCAGGCGCGATCCGACGTGGACGCTGAACATGCATCCCTGGAGCAGGTTGGTACATGGCTTTCTCAATTTCTTGATCCGTTGCGTTGCCTGCTTCGTGGAGTGCACGCTCGAACGATGCGGAGATGGATTCTCCCGCTTCGTCGCGGACCTTGCCGAGGATGGATGCGACATCTTCGACGCTGTCAACCTCGCAGAGCGTTTGCATGGTGCCTGATCCACCCATTCCTCTTTTGCCCCTGCTGGACCCAGCATGCGAGAGCAAGAGAACTCGCCGATCGAACCTCAGCACAACCAGCGTCATCCCTGATGAAATCGGGTAGCGTCCCAGCACTTCCACCAAACCTGCAGGCGCTCGCCCACCAGCTCCGATTTGCCCGCTCAATCCGCCTCGCGTGCGTGCGAGCCGTTTGTAAAACTGCGCCAATCCGAAGATCAGGAGCAGGACACCTCCGAGCGCGGCGATCGTTCGGACGAACTCTTTCCCGAGCATCATCGGGGTAGCGACCTCATCGCCAATGGATTGTTCCTGTTCGCGTGAGCGAGGCATACCCAACGGTTGCGACTCGCTTGATCCTGGGGATGCGGCAACAGCGGTTTCTTGATCCGATTCGTGTACTTGAAGCGGAAGCGGAGTTGGGTTCTCGGAATGATCAGCTTGCTTCGTAACAACCGACTCTTGGACCTGAACCGCTGAGTCTTCTGGGACTTCAACCCATGGACCGTGCTGAGCATATGCAGCGTGCGTTGATATCAGAAGCGTGATCAGGATGCTCAAGCACCCACGGAGTCCCATCCACATGTCGCCATCCTGGCCTTTCTCTCAGACGGATCCTCCGTCTGGTCAATCGTCACTGAATCAATCAAGCTTCGCGCAGATCGATGATCTCGCTGATACGCACACAGAAGTTGTCATTGAGCACAAGCACTTCGCCTCGCGCGACCTTCCGATCGTTCACAAATACATCCACCGGATCGCCCGCGAGTTTATCGAGTTCGACCACCGCCCCATCTCCCAATCGAAGCACATCCTCAACGAACATGCGTGTCCGGCCCAGTTCGATCCGGACATTCATATGGACATCTGAGAGCAGATCAAGATCACTTCGCTGACCTTGGGACAAGCCGTCCTCAAACTCTGGAGAGACAAAGGCATCACCCTGAGCTTCATCGGAGGGGGCACCTGGTGTTGTCGCTTGATTGATCGCGGTCATCGCCGCTGCGAGGGCCGCGGCTTCATCGTCGGACATGTCCGCGCCATCTTCCGCTTGAGCCGCAACATCACCAGCGATCGCGGATGCATCCTCGATCGCTTGGTCTGGATCCGCGACCTTGCCAACCGGATCATTTGTAGCTTCCGGTGATTCGCTCGACGGCGTCTGTTCTTCGGGTTGGGTGTTTTCGGCTTCGTCGGCCATCATGGATTCCTTCGGGCTCCGCCCGGATTCAGCAAGACGCACCGACTCCCGGCGCATATCCACATATCGGACGATCGAGCCGATTGAGTCCAGTCTTTGCGCTCAAGCGCAGAATTTGCTTTGCATGTCTGATTCAGGCAGGAACTCGGACCAATCCGGATCAGGTGTCCGAACGGAACCCCTTGCACTCAGGGATGATAACGCGATCGACACGAGGCATCCCATCTGCATCAACCCCAAACACCTCGTTGACATAAGTCGTCAACTGGCGCGTGATCGTCTCAAGTCCCGGCTCTCGGAGGTGCCGATCTTGCGCTCTGCGGAAGATCAGTGCGACGCCTTCTTTCAACAACGCCGAATCACGCTCTTTAATGGTTTCCAGGTGGGCCGCGTTCTTCTGACGAGCACGGAGGACGATCTGGACGCGCCATTCCCAAACATGACCGGTGGACATGTTCTGGAACCGATCCTCGACCAGTTCGATTTCGACAGGAGCGTCTTCGCCCGTGCCTTCGAGGAGCGCCATCTCGCTCGCCTCCACACCCTTTGGCCCCCCATCATGTTGACCAGGAAGAAGACCCCCGCACCCTCGAGGACCATGATGACCGCGATGATGATGATCATCTTGAGCCCGCCCCCCTTGCTTTCGCCGGCATCTGCTTCAGTCTTCTGATCCTTGGTTTCTTCGTCGGCCATGACTTGCTTCCTCGCTCGGAGAACCGAGTGTTAGTTATCCGCTCCGGTGAAGTTCGGATCTGGATGGGTCTGTGAGACCGTCCGCCCGGTTTGGTACACCTGTACTCGACGATTTGACCCGCCGCCTCCGCCGGAATCTTCTGCGAGCGACATCGGTTCGGTATCCCCTGCCGATTCAACCCGCAGGATCGCTCCATCCACACCACATTCCCGGACCAAGAAATCCTTGATCACTTGCGCTCGTCGATACCCAAGCTCATCGAATCCCATTCCTGACCGTTTCTCTTCGAGCCCCCACGCGTGTCCCACGATTGGACAGATGTAGTTGAGTCCTCGGATTTTGGGCGCGACGCTGTCGCGGATCATGTCCTGGTTTCGCTTTGAGAGTTCAAAGCTCCCGACCTCGAACATGATCGACCCACCGATCGCGTGCCGAGCGCCTTCCTGAACGATGTTCACCAGTGTCTCGCGGCCTTGAACATTGGAATCGTTGTTCACATTGGTCGATCGCTTATTCCCGTCGCGTTTGGCGCGTTCTTCTTGGTTTGAAACCATCGAGTTGTCCGCTTGCTCGATCAGGTGTGCGAGCCCCATGCCACCTTTGAAGCCCATCGCTTCGTTGACCGAATCGATCACCTTCTGATATTCACGAGGCTTTTTCATCTCAGAAAATGAAACCAAAAGCACAAAGAAGCACAGCAACAGCGACATCAAGTCACCAAAGGTCACCACCCATTCGGGGACCTCTGCCTTTGGTGCTTCCTTCTTCTTGCCCATCGCGTGCTCCTTTACCGGTTATTACGCGGCTTGTGCTTCGAGGAACGCGTCGCGTTGTGCAGGTGGGAGATAGGTGAGCAGCTTGCTCTCGACCACGCGTGGGTTATCACCTGATTGGATTGCCATGACTCCAGCGATGACGATTGTCTTCAAGCGTGTTTCTTCTTGATCGTTCGCGAAGAGCTTGTCGCCGATCGGTCCTGCGAATGCGTTCGCGACGATCGCGCCGTAGAGTGTCGTGATGAGCGCGACCGCCATGGAAGGACCGATGGTTGATGGGTCTTCCATAGAACCGAGCATCAGGATCAGACCGATGAGTGTCCCGATCATCCCGAAAGCAGGCGCGTATTTCCCGAAGTTGTCGAGGACCATCTTGCCTTGCATATGACGATCCATCATCGCTTCGAGCTCAGTTTCCATGATGACACGGATCAGTTCAGGATCTGTACCATCGACGGCCATTTTGATCCCTCGGATGATGAACTCGTCGGTCATGTCACCGATGTGATTTTCAAGTGAAAGGATACCTTCGCGACGAGCGATCTCTGCGTACTTGACGATGTCCTTGATGGTGTCGGCAGGATCAGCGACCGTGCCGAAGACCGCTTTCATGACCAACTTCGGGAGTCCGAGCGAGCTCGCGAGCGGGAACGCTGCGATGACCGCTCCTGCGGAACCGCCGAACACAACAATCACCGACGGGATATTGATCATCGCGATGGGATTCCCGCCACCCAAAAAGATGGCTAGGAAGCAGCAAATTACTGCGATTGCGAGTCCACCAACTGTTGCAATATCCACGCGTCGTCCTCCAAGCACCACCCGTCCATGGGAGGCACTCGGTGACTATCGACCCCGGAGCGTGCTCAATTCAGACATGATCCCGATTTCCAAGCGAACAACGGAGCAAGGGTCGGTTTATGTGGGCTCGGTGAGCTTCCGCAGGTGCCGACCATACTCGATGGTCTTGCGGACCACCTCACTCATGGATTCTTTGACGACCATATGCTCACCCGATAAAAGCGTGATGATCGTGTCAGGGTTCTCCTCGACTGTCCGGATAATCTCCGCGTTGAGGATAAATTTCTTATCATTGAGTCGAGTGACGCAGATCATGACCTTCTCCGAAAGCGTCGCCGCTTATAGGACTGGGCGAGGTTGTTTATCGTCCAAGTACCAGGAGCTGTTGGAGCAGTTCGTCAGTGGTCCGGATGACACGAGATGACGCGGAGTACCCCGTAGAGGTCAGGATCATCTGCGTGAACTCTTGTCCCAGATCAACATTGGATGCTTCGAGTGCTCCTGAAACCACCGCTCCAAGACCGAGCTGACCTGGTGATGCAATCGCGGCTGGTCCTGAGTTTGGACCTGTGCCAAATAGGTTTCCCCCTTGGTCGATCAATCCTGCTGGATTCGAGAACTTTGCGAGCACGACCTGACCCATCGTGCGGATCGCGCCGTTGGAGAACCGCCCCACGATTGTGCCATCGTCGCCGGTCGCGAAGTTTTCGAGTGTTCCCGGAGGCAAGCCGTCAGTGGTCAATCCGATGATGTTTGAACCTGTCGCGAGCGAAGTCGTTTGACCAGAATCCGCGAGGAAGTTGAGATTGAATGAGAGCGGGTTGTCCGCGCCGGTGTTCTCCCGATCAATCGTCACCTGCACCGAGTTGTCATCCGGATTGATCTGCCCCTCAGTATCAAACTGCAGCGTCCCGGTCGCGACTGATAGATCGAGGTCCGTGTCCGCGTCGGATTCAATGAAGTATCTCCAGACCGGTCCGGTGTTTGGGGTCGAATCCAGCACCATGACCACATCGACGAGTACTGATGTCCCAAGTGAGTCGAACGCGGACACTGTGGTTCGGACGCTTTCCCCGTCCGCTTCTGCGACTTGGTTGGTCTCGAACGCCGCTCCAAGCGAAGTGGTTCCATCGGTATCGACCAAGCGGAGATCGCCGGTCGAGATCTGCAAGTTGTTCTCCGTCCCAACATTCCCGACAATGGAGATGACACCAGTGGTCGGATCGACCGTGACCCCTGGGGTGGAGCCGTCAGGATTCGGACCTCCGGTGTCTTGGATCCCGAGTGCTTGTTCAAGGAAAGTCATCAGGTCTTGCACGGAAGTCGTCGCGGTGATTTCCAGATCTGCACGAGGCAGTGACCCCCCACCTTTGGATGCATCGGAGGTCAGTCGGATGGTTTGTCCTGCACTGAACTGTGCGGTGCCTGGGTTTGACGGATCATCGATGCTTGTGAGCAAAGATGTGGAACTGATAAACCCACCGCCGAGGATTGTTGGTCCTGAGATCGAGGACGCCATCAGCTCGATTGTGGAGCCTTGGGTCGGGATGTCGCCGCTCTTGTCAAGATTCCCGACAATCGAGATATTGCTGGTCGCTTCTGCGATGGTCTGTCGACCGATGGGGATGTTGATGGGTACGAGTTCGCCGGTGACGAGGTTGAAATCTTCGTCCACCCCATAGCCAAGCAGCCGTTCACCTGTCGCGGTTGTGAGGTTGTCTGCGATGTCCTGCCTGAATGATCCCGCTCTTGTGTAGAAGGTTGAACCGTTGCTCTCAACCATGAAGAATCCTGAGCCGTCGATCGCAAGATCGCGGAGGTCTCCGGTCGCGTTGATGGTGCCGTTGTTGAAGTTTCGCTGGATTGCTCCGACCCCGACCCCGTTCCCGATCTGCGTTGGATTGACCCCCCCACTGTTTGCGGTTGGTGCTGTGCCGAATCCGAGGTTGGACTGGAAGAGTGTCTCGAACATAATGCGCGAGCTCTTGAACGCTGTCGTATTCACATTGGCAATGTTGTTGCCGATGATGTCGAGTTTACGGGAGTGGGTGTTGAGCCCTGTCAGACCGATGAACAATGAACTTGTTGATGCCATAGAAGAAACCTCATCTCGCTCTCGATCAGAATATCGGAGCATTGGTCAATCACGGCGTGATCGCAGAGAGCACATCCGCAAGCGACCGGTTTCGCACAACGCGTGCCGAAGTCGCATGATTCGATACAACTTTCGATTCTGCATCAACTTCAGTACCATTCGATGGTTGCATCGAGACATACCCATCGATCCGATCAATCACCCCGGCTTCGCTTGGCGCAAACTGTGCTTCGACCACGCGATTCCGGACATCGACGCGCATGAACGACCCACCCATATCAACCAACGCTTGGTTGACCCCGACGACCGCTGCGCGATCCATCGCAAGACCAACGCGTTCTCTCAGCTCCGTCGTCATACTCTGCGGCGATATATCTTTCCCGATCTTGACACCGATCTCGCTCGCTTGACCATTCTGAACTTTGCGGAGCACTTCATTGAAATCGAGGTGTTTTTCGTGTTGTCCAGAGAACCCCGAGTCCGCAGCCGGACTGCTGGGATTGATTCCCGATCCCAATGCGATGAGGAGTTGGTTGCCTGAGATGGTCACGATCCGATCCTCATTATCCTGTAGTCACAACAGGACGCGTCGGTGAATCGCTCGGCGAATCCGAATGATCCAGGTCAGCATCTAGGTTGTCTACATCGCCGATGATCGGAGGGATGGTATCTACACCTGAATCAATGTCTGGGTCTGGGTCGGTCGGTGTATCGCCGTCATCCGGATCAACATAATCATCGATCGGCCCAGCAATCTCATCGACCTGATCAAAGAACATCCGCCCACCACCAAAGAGGTTGAGCACCGGTCCTTCAGAGGTTTGTGAAACAGAAATTACCAAGTCCGCTGCACGCTGGTTATCAAGCGTGATCCCTGACACCAGCGAACCAATCAACTGAGAAGCGGCTGCAAACTCATTCTGGGATACCAAGTTCTGCAACGAATCCACCATCTTCGTGTCCGATTCAATCGAACGGAGCGATGAGAGCTGATTCAGCATCGCTTGCGAATCCTGCGGCTCGAGCGGATCCTGATTCTGCAACTCGGTAAAGATAATCTGCAAGAACTCCGCGCTCGAAAGCGTGTTGAACGCATCATCCGTCGATGACGCAGGAGAGGTTGATGAGAAATCACTGATGGCACTCATATCGTCGCCCTTTCATTCACGCGATCGCATCAAGACCCAGCTGGGTCCAGATACTCTGCGGCTGATTACTGGTGTCTGCGTCCACTCCGGTTTCGGATTCGTCCGGACTGTGGGTGTTTGAAGCGTTCTTGCTTTGATCGTTGTTGTCTGTATCCGATCGGTTGCCTGATTCGCGTTGTTGATCGTCGCTGTTCACATCTGATTGATTCAGCAGTTGATCGAATCCTGAGCGGTCTTTGCTTTCGACTGTGAGTGAATCGACCGTTGCGCCTCGTGCCTCCATAGCACTCTTGAGACTCTCCAGCCCGTCCTTGAGCATGTGCTTTGTTTGCTCGTGCTCCGCTTCGATTTTGACACTGACATGACCGTCCTTGGTCATGAGCTGGATATTCACCTCTCCGAGATGCTCAGGAGTCAAGCGGATTTTCATCGTTCCGCCCTTGGTGTTCATAATTGAAGCAAGGCCTCGCTGCACCTGCGCGATCACTTCTTTCCTCTGGATCGCTTGATCCTCTGAGGATTTGCTCTGCTGAATTGTTTTCATGGCTTGCTGTGATCGATCTCCGAGATCCAAGCCGCTCTGTCCCTGCCCCATCTTCCCTGACGATCCATTCCCACCCACTGCGCGAGCTTCGCTTGTGACGCCCTCGATTTGACTGATGGACTTCGACCCTTGAGTTCGCTTCACGGATTGCCCCTGATCCGTCGTTTGGGGTTGCACCGCTTGTACAGCTTGCACCTTCGCGGGTTGATTGACCTGCTGCTGAGCTTGCTCATGGCGCTGGACCTGTTGGTCCTTCATAGGTGCTTGATGGTCAGTTGGTGTGTTGTTGCTGACCGCATGCGATGCGGTGCTTGATGCGTCTGACTGCTGAGACTGTCCAGCAGTCACAACAAGCGATCTCCCGATACCGCGTTGGTTCAACAAGGAGTTGGGCTGGTCTTCAGCCGTAGTCTTTGTGTGCTGAGATGACTGGGACTGATCTCTGTGAACTGCTTGAGATTCAGACTTTGTGGATGCTGCTTGCCCCTCAAGTTGACTTGTTGCCAGATCCGCGAGGTTAATCGATGCTGCATTGGTCAGCACCTTGGACCAATCCGCAGCAGATTCGACCTTCGGCGATTTCTCGCTTTGACTCTCTCTGGGCGCTGTGTCCACAGATTCATCCTTTGATGACTCAAGCGAGTCTGCTTCCTCTGCATCTGATTCGTTTGAACTTGATTCGGTTGTCCCGGAATCCTCTTCGCCAGAAGCGGATTCGTCGGTAGATTCAGTTTCGTCGCTCTGATCTACGGAATCATCCGGCTCAACCGCTGTAAACGCACCGAGAACATCTGCAAAGCTCCCAGATTCGATCGGCGCAATGGTTGCGGTGAATCGTGTGGATTGTGCGCGTGCAGCGATGGAATCTGCGCTGGTTTCGTTATGGACCGAGTGTGTTTGGAGTGTTGTCATCGCTGGTTCCGTCCGCCAGCGCGGTTTCCTGGCCGCGCATCCGGATAGACTCCAGCAAACCGGCTGCCAACTCCGCTTCATCCGCTTTGACAAACTCAGCAATCACTTCCGTCCGGATGCCATTGCTCAACGCGCTGAGGTAGGTGACCACCTGTTCACGCTTGCCTTGCTGAATCAAAACACTCAGCATCTGCATCGAATCCTTTGGTTTGGATTCCTTAAGCACCGCGAGCGACTTGGTAAACTGATCAGATCCCTCGATCTCGGCGATCCGTACACGCATCTCTTCGAACTCAGTCCGCTGCGCCTCAAAGTCCGTACGTTCGCTCGCGAGCAACGCACGCTCTCGCTTGAGTGTGTTCTGGAGATCTGTGATCTCCCGCTGCATGCGTTCGAGACGAGCGCGATCGATCTGGGTCAGCTGGAGCCGAATATTGTTGAGTTCCCCAGAGTTCATCGCAAGCTGCGGGAGGTCGACTTCCTCAGCAGCAACTGCAGCCGCGGCTTCCGCCTCCTCCGCTTTGATTCGCGCATCACGCCCATCCGTCGTTTCCTCGAACATATCGACGACTTCAAGCACGCGCTGCTTGTCCACGCGTCCCGACGCAAAAATCCACCCCACGCCCGCGAGTACGGCGATCAGGTTCAGCACCGCAACAACCATCAATGCTTTGGTGAGTTTTTTCATCGGAGAGTTCCTTGTCCTCTGGAGTATCGCATTACAGACATATCGTCCATCTCGATCGATTCTCTACGCCTTTGTTCAAGCTCGAACGCTTCCTGCTGACGATCGCGGAGCAGTTCTACCGCTTTGCGCCGTGTGGAAGCTTCCGCAAGTTCGGTGCGTGCACGCTCGATCTGATGGTGCACCCCAGCGAGTTCCAACACCGCTCGCTGAGCGGAGAACCGGTTGGAGACCGCTGCGTTCGCTTGTAAACGCGCCCCTCGCAGATCGACCCCACCTTGTGTCCCCAGCATCTGCGCCAAGCTCGATTGCTCTGTTTCGATGTTCCGCTGATACCCACGAATCCTATTTTCGATCCACATACGCTCGCGTTCAAGATCCGCGAGCGCCAGTTTCTTCTCGCGTTCCTCGCGTTCACGCATCTCCAGGACCGGCTGAAGTTTGAACTTGAATCCTGCCATCTCCGATTATCCCCCCGACTTTCCCGATGGTGGACCAACTTGAGCAACTGGTGATTGGTTCTGTGATTCGTTGAATGCTTTGCGTTGGGTGATCATGTCTCCGGATTGGAGCGCCAGCTTCACCATCATGTCGCGTGCAGGCTCGAACGGCGCCAGCTCATTCGTGCGCTGTCCGAGCAGCTCGTTGATCACCGGATTGAGGTCAATCGCGGTATCCGCTTCTGGATTGGCACCTGTTGCGTATGCACCGATCTGGACCAAGTCCTCGATCTCGCGATACTTCGCGATCATCTTCGAGATCTGCTGCCTTGACGCTTTGTGACCATCGTCGGTCACATCGTTCGCAACGCGAGACACCGAATCGAGCACATCAACCGCTGGGAACTGCCCCATCTGCGCCATCTTTCGTGAGAGCACCACATGCCCATCAAGAATCCCTCTCGCCGCATCAGATACTGGTTCAGTCATGTCGTCGCCTTCGACAAGAATCGTAAAGAGCCCCGTGATTGATCCGCCGCCCACGCCGTCTTTGGGTTCGATGGTGCCCGATCGTTCAAGCAGTTCCGCCATCGACGAGAACACGCTCGGCGTGTACCCCTTCGTCGTCGGTGGTTCGCCTACAGACAACCCAACCTGCCGCTGCGCGTGCGCGAATCGTGTGATCGAGTCCATCATCAGCAACACATCCAGCCCCTGATCGCGGAAATACTCGCTCGCAGTGCACGCGAGTTTCGCAGCACGAATTCGCAGCAACGGCGACTCATCCCCAGTCGCAACAATCACCACAGATCGCTTGAGCCCTTCTTGCCCCAGCGCGTGATCGATGAAGTCGCGGACTTCTCTGCCGCGTTCGCCGATGAGGGCGATGACATTCACATCCGCATCCGTCCCGCGTGCGATCTGTCCGAGCAGGGTTGACTTTCCAACACCCGGCCCCGCAAAGATCCCCAGTCTCTGCCCCCGACCGATCGGGGTCATGAGATCCAGCACCCGAACTCCGGTCCGCAATGGCTGGTCGATTTTCCGCCGCTGCATCGCTCCGATTGGAGTTGGATTAATCGCTCGCTGCGCGGTCTCTGCGATCGGTCCGAGCCCATCGATCGGTTGTCCAAGACCATCAATCACCCTCCCCAGCATCCGATGCCCGACCGGCGCGACTTGGTGCACCTGTTGCATCGTGATCTTCGATCCTGGGATGATCCCAGTGGTCGCAGCGAGGAGCATGACGATCGCTTCGCCGTTGTCGAATCCGACCACTTCACCCGCGATGCGTCCTTCGTCTTGACTGTGAATCTCGACAAGTGACCCGATCGGGACAGGCAGATCTGTCGCAAGGATGGTCATCCCACGCACCGATCGCACGCGCCCACTTACCCCGATCGGTGACGAACGCGACACGAGCTCCATCTCGCGGGGAAACATGTTCACGCCGCATCGCCTTTGGAGTCTGCATCTTTCAGGTCATCAGCAACACTCTTTGACTCATCATCGTCAAGATGCTGGTCGTATTCCGGTCCACGATGTGCCGGCAGCAGCGCCGCAACGATCCGATCGTATTGTTTGGAAATCGACGCATCGATCACCCCACCACCTTTGGTCGAGACTACGCAGGATCCAGGAGCAAGCGTGCTGTCCTCGACAAGTTCAGCATGGTTGCAAGAAGCACACTGATCAATCATCAAAGGCATCACGCGTCTGAGAAGCTCTATATCCCCTGGATGCACACACACACGGATATCCGTAGGCGTCACAAGCGTTTCGAGGACCGCTTCGAGCTGATCCACCACCACCTCAGGATCAAGATCGATCACGCGTTTGATCACGCGTCCAGCGATGTGCGCTGCGAGTTGGACCACTTCGGTGCGTGCACTGAGAATGAGGTCGCTGCGTTGCGCCTCCCATTTCTGCAATGCCGCGTTCCAGTTCTCAACAAGCGTGTCGAGCTGCTGATTATGCGCCTCGATGGATTCTTGAACCCCCTTCTCGATTCCCTCTGCAATCCCCTTTGCGAGCCCCTCTTCGTAGCCTTTCGCGTTACCGACCTCGGTCGCATCACCAAGCAACCGTTCCCGTTCATCTTGCGCTTGCTTGAGAATCTGCGCCGCCTCGTCTTGAGCGGCTTTGATGACCGCTTGGCCGCGCCGATGGAGATCGTCAAAATCCAGAGGCACCGCATCGCGCGTGTACGACTCCAGATCTGCTCGTTTGATGATGCCCATAGCACTGCCTTTCTATGACCGAACGATCCAAACTGGATCACACAACCATCTCGCCTTCCCCGCCTCGGCCCTCGATCATGACATCGCCCGCTTCTTCCAGACGGCGCACAATGTCCACGATGCGCTGCTGCGCGGTCTCGACATCCGATACGCGGACAGGACCCATGAACTCCATATCTTCCTTGACCATCTCCGCGGCACGCGCGGACATGTTGCTGAAAATCTTCTCCGACAACGCTTCGCTCGCGGTCTTGAGCGCCACGGAAAGCTCGTCGTTCTCGACCTCTTTGAGCACCGCTTGGATGCCCTTGTCGTTCACAAGTTTGATGTCCTCGAACACGAACATCAATCGACGGATTTCTTCGACAAGATCCGGATCGTCCGATTCCAACCCTTCCATGATCGTCTTCTCTGTCGCACGATCCGCAAGGTTGAGAATCTCAGCAACCGTCGGCACACCACCCGCTTTCTCCATGCTCTGCATCAGCATGTTGCTCAATCGACTCTCAAGACCAATCTCAACTTCTTTAATCACCTCGGGGTTGGTCTGCTCCATATTCGCGATGCGCTTGATGACCTCAAGCTGTTTCTCCATCGCAAGACCCACCAAAATTTCAGACGCTTTGTGATGCGTGAGATGACACAAAATCAATGCGATGGTCTGCGGATGCTCTTCTTGGATAAAGGTCAGCAGGTTGTCGCTCTCAGCACGCTGGAGGAAACTAAACGGAGTTTTCTGGACCTGTGTCTGGATCTGTCCCAGAATCCGCTCCGCATCCCCAGCTTCCATCGAGTTCTGGAGCAGTTGCTTTGCGTAAGACAGCGACCCCTCGTTTGCATGCTGCGCTGCGACGGAGAGATTGTAAAACTCTTTGACCACATCGTTCTGGAGCGCATCGGGGACACGCCCCAATGCAGCAAGCTCGCGTGTGATCTCCTCAACCTTCGCGGGTGGCAATCGTTTGAGTACCTCTGCAGCTTGATCTGACCCAACCGAGAGCAACAGGATCGCCGCTTTCGAAACCCCTTCGAGTTCGCGAACATCTGTCGGCAATGGTTCATTCATCTTTCGTGCCATGACAGACTCCTATTCCTCGATCTCAGCCCAACGCTCGACCAGTCCTGCCGCAGCATCAGGGTCCGCTGTAATCAACTCACCGACCTGATCTCGGAGCTGACGGATCTGAACCATCGCGTCCTCGATCTCGATTCCTGTCATCGCTGAATCCGATTCATCCGCTTCACCGATCATGTCGTTTGCACCCTCAAGCTGTGGAGGAAGCCCGACCAACTCTTCAGCGGATGGGAGCTCGATATTTTTACTTGAACGCTTCACCATCATCAGCATCATCAAGATGGACACCGCCGCGAGCACGCCGACGAGCACTGTTTCGACCAGGTTCCCGTTTCCGAGCATGAGCGAGTTTCCACCCCCCGATCCCATGATCGAGCCCATCAACCCAGCGGATTGGATCTGTCCCACGCGTCGATACGCATCACCGATCGGCGCCATGGACACGACAACATCCCCAGCGATCATCGAACCATCCGGAGCTTGACCCATCAGATGAGGTTCAACCTGCTTCACGACCAACGATTTGAATCCCGAGTTCCCATCCATCCCCTCAAACTTCTCGCGGATGTCTTCATCCGTGACTGGGTCCGGCTCACCATCACCCGCTGCAGTGGCGCGAGCATTGACCAACAACTCCCGGATGTATTCCTCAGGTACAATGATCGACGCTCGGATATGCGTTGGCATCCCGCGATGATCCACCGTGTTCTTGGTGATGTACCCAAACTGATTGTCGTATTCTTTGATCGTCTCCGCAGAGTTCGACGAGTTGCCTGTTGCCCCACCGGTATTGATGCTCGCGGTCTGATTCGACCGAACCCCAGGCTCAGCACCACGCGACGCTTGCTGCATCGTGTCTTCTGCACTGCCAGTTGACCGAACGGCTGAGATCGACCCCTCATCAATCTTCGAGTACGCCTGCTCGATGCTGTCCACCCGCTTCACATCGACCATCGCTGTGACCGACACGATCACCCCTGGGATATGACCGAGCATTTCTTGGATCTGATGTTTCTTGCCATCCCCAACAGTCTGCGCTTGATCGAGGAACTTGGAAGTCAATCGGGAATCCGCGGATGATACCGTGCGTGGTTGTCCGGTTGAGCCGTCGATGACTTGGATGTTCTTTGCGTTGAGCCCCGACACCGCGCCCATCACCATCCCAGCCGCGGCATCAACTGTGTCCTGACCAAGCTGCGACCCGCCGTTGCTGAACATTGTGATCGACGCGCTGGGAACACGAACCGCTCGTCCCAATCCAGAGCTCTCTGGAATATCCAGTATCACGCTCGCTTTGTGCACGAACCGGAACTGGGTTATCGTGCGAGAGAGTTCGTTCTGGAGCGCGATCGTGCGCTGCTGACGATGTTGTTCTTTGGATGCTTTCCAGTCCTGTGATCCGATCAGATTGTCAAAGAGAAGCGTGGTATCTCCCGGAAGTTGCCCCGCTTGTGCGAGCACCGCGACGGCACTGCTCCGCTGGGAAGGGGGAACCTGGATTTTCCCGTTGACAACCTCCGCTTCGATCCCCGCGGCACGGAGGGATGACATCGTCATCGCATCACCGGTCTCGGCCATGAGATCAACAAGGGTTGGCTTTGAAGCGTATTGGGAGACCAAGAACATGGTCATCGCCGCGATCACCGCGAGTGATCCGAGCAGCAGTTTCTGGGACGCCGACATCTTCCCGATGTAGGTCCCCGCATTCTCAAAAATCTTGCGCAGCTGGTCCATTGAGTCTTCGGCCTCCATGCCGTATGAAGCATCATCCTGATGCACACCATCCTCGATCAAGATGGCTCAAGAGAACATCGGACGATCAGGGCGCAGAACATGACAACCAAACGCATGTTCTGCGCGGTGTTTTTTCAAGTCCTGTACTTTGTTGCGCACCACCGGAATCCCGGATCGGAGATCAGATCAACCCCAAACCAGATCAGACCCGCATCTGCTTGACCTCGTCATACGCCTGCATGACCTGGTTCCGCATCGCTTGGAGCATCTTGAACGCGGTATCCGCCTTGTCCGTCGCCGCGATGACGCCTTCGATATCGTCCCGCTTTCCGGTGATCAAATCCTCAGCTGCCTGCGTCGCATCTTGTTGCAACGCATTGACTTCCTTCAGATTCCCCATCAGCACCGCTTTGAAGTCCGGACTGTTCTGACCCTGCTGTTGTGCAGACCCACCGACACCACCGGGCATCTGCCCCATGCCACCTGCTGAACCGATGAGTCCTAATGGATCACTCACAATCAATACTCCATACGAGCCAATGCTCTACGCGCCAAGCGTATCCGATCATGCCAAGAGTCGCAACGCCTGTGCCATCATATTCTTGGTGGTCTCTGCCGCGACGATATTCGCTTCATACGCACGCGATGCTTGCAAACCATTCACCCATTCAATCGTCGGATCAATGTCAGGGACCTGGATATACCCACCCTCATCAGCAAACGGATGCTCCGGACGATACTCAGGACGCGTCGATCCTTCCAGAATCTGAATCTCAGCGACCTCAACCCCCATCCCAGCCCCTTTGCCGCTTGAAACCGGAGAGAACATCGCCGCTCTGCGGAGGTATGGCTCATATTCACCGCGGTCATTCTCGATCGATCCAGCGTTCGCGATGTTGGACGCAATGACTTCCATCCGCGTTCGCTGCGCGATCATGCCGCTGGTTGATACATCAAGTGAACCGTACATGGACTAATCCCTTTCCTAGAGCACACGCTGAGCGATCGCGTTCTGCAACTGGTTCCGCTGACTTCTCAGCAAATCCGCTGCCACCCTGTACGCGGTCGCGTTTTCGACCATGTCCTGCATCATCCGTTCCAGATCCCGATCATTCCGATCATGGTGCAGGATCCCCCCACCGCTGGTAGTTGGACGAAGCTCAAAGTCATTCCCGCGCCCCACCCTTTGGACTTCCGCAGACTCTTTCCATTCCAATGCGCCAAACGCTCCGCCGTTCTTCTTGCGTCGCTTCCCGATCGCATCCCCAAGCATCTCTTGGAACGCTTGCGGATCAACATCCTTGGTCTGAAAGTTCGGCGTATCGATGTTCGCAATGTTGTGCGCGATGATCCGCTGGCGCTGTCCAGCAAACTTCAGCAGCATCTCCGCTGCTGGCATCGCTCCCGCACTTTCCAGATTCCCGATCAACATTCCGCATCACCTCACAACAACGCTTCGCACGCTCGATGCCATCAAATCACAGATTTGGGGACACGAGACTGTCCTCTTTCCACTTTTTGAGCTTCAGACCCAAGGTCCGCACGCCGATTCCAAGCGCCTTAGCGGTCTTTTGACGATGCCCATTGAATCGCTCAAGCGTCGCGACGATCTCCTCGCGTTCGATTTCCGAAAGGGTCTTGTCTCCAGGACGGTAGTCCATTTTGGGCTCTGCAAAAGACGAGATCGACGCGGGCTGCGTGTACGCAGGAGCCGGCGCGGACACATCATGCACCACGCCGTTGGAAGACGATTGCGACTGAGCAATACCGCTCGAACGCAGCGGCATCGCCTTGGGCGTTGGTCTTGATTCCATCAGCCACGGCTCAAGCATCGCTCTGCTGATCTCGCTCGCTTTGGGATCAGAAAGCACCACCGCACGCTCACAGATATTCTGCAGCTCACGCACATTGCCAGGCCAAGCGTACGACCCCATCAGCTCGATCGCGTCCGCGCTCATCCTGATCATCCGTCGACCATCGCGAGCAACAATCTTGTTCACGAAGAACTCCGCGAGCGGCTGTACATCCTCAATCCGATCACGCAAAGGTGGGATCACAATCGGGAGCACATTCAATCGGTAGAACAAGTCCTGCCTGAACTCGCCCATCGCTGCTGCTTTGGGAAGGTCGCGATTGCTCGTCGCGATCACACGGACATCCACACCGATGGTCGTCGAAGACCCGACCCGCTCAAACGCACGCTCTTGGAGCACGCGCAGCAGCTTCGCTTGAATCTGAGGAGACACCTCGGAAACCTCATCAAGCAACAACGAACCGTTGTCCGCAAGCTCAAAGCGGCCTTTGCGCATCTTGTCCGCACCGGTAAACGCGCCGCGTTCATGACCGAACAACTCGGATTCCAACAAGCTCTCATTGAGCGCGGCACAGTTCACAGCGAGGTACGCAGCTTCATTGCGAGGACTCAGATCGTGCACCGCATGTGAAACGACTTCCTTGCCTACACCCGATTCACCTGTAATCAGCACCGTCCCATGACTCGACGCGACCGCACGCACCTGCTCGCGGACTTTCCGCATCGCCGACGATTTGCCGATGATGCGATCCAACCCAAACAATCCCTCTGGAGACTTGCTTGTTCGTGCGTTTGCTTTGAGGATCGCGTTTTCTTTGAGCACAGACGCATGCGAGATCGCACGCTTGACCGCGATGATCATCTCATCGCCTTCAAACGGCTTGGTGATGTAGTCATACGCACCGTTCTTCATCGCTTGGACGGCTGTCTCCACTGTTCCAAACGCGGTCATCAATATCACAGGAAGCTCATCATCAATCGAGCGGATCTCACCTGCGAGATCCACGCCTGTCATGCCTGGCATGTTCAGATCTGTCAGCACCACATCAGGACGCTTTGTCGAGATCTCCTTGAGCGCCGAACGCGCATCGATCGCAGTCCGCACCGCGAACCCCGCTCGCGTCAGCGTCGATCCGACCGAATCGCGCATCATTTCTTTGTCATCCACAACCAGTACTGACTTGATACTCACGCTACTTCCCCTTGAGCTGCTTGCTCAATCTCATCGGACGCACCGTGCGCCGCTGTTCCACTCTCAACCCTCGGCTGCGACATCCGCCCAGCGCGAACCACGATCTGAGGCTGCCCCTCTTCGGACAACCGTTCGCTGATCCGTGATGGAAGCAACAACGACACCTTCGCGCCCTGCGTCCAACCCGAATCATCTGTTTTGTTCTCGACCCGGACCGAACCGCTGTGCGCGTCCATGATCCGATGCACAATTGAAAGCCCAAGCCCCGTCCCCGCGGCTCGGGTCGTAAAGAACGGATTAAACATCCGCTCGATCACTTCCTCATCAATCCCCCCACCACTGTCCGAAACAGCGATCTCAAATCCAGACTCAGCACCTTGAAGCACAGAGACTTGCATATGTCGCCCGCCGTGATCTTTCGTTGCTTGCGCCCCATTGCGGATGATGTTGATCAGCGCCTGATGCACCATCGAGGGATCACAATGAATTTCCTCGCACCCGCTCGCGACCTCAGTCTTTACCTCAAGACCATCAAGAGTGGCAACGCACGCATTCACCGCATCATCGATCACCATTGCCGAGCTTGTCATCGCGGGACGCACACGCATCTCGCGAGAGAACGAGAGCACATCACCGACAATCTGATCCAATCCCGTCACGGCTCGACCAATCTTGTCGACAATCGAGCATTGCTCAGGCATTTCCGCAAGATCCTCTTGCAGCATCCGCGTGTATAAGCGAATTGACCCCAATGGGTTACGGATCTCGTGTGAGATCCCCGCCGCCATTTCTCCGAGCGCCGCGAGTCGTTTGGATCGCTGGAGTGCTTCGTTTGCTTGAGCAAGCTCAGTGTTGAGCCGAACGACCTCACCACGCAACTGCGTGTGGGTCTGCTCGAGCTTCGCGGTCACTTCATTGAACGAACTCATCAACTCCGCGAGATCCCCCGCAGAGAGCGATGGCGTGCTCGGAAGTTGCTGTTCTTGAATCTGTATCGCGTGTTCCACGATCAGCCCTTCCGATCCTGGAGTGTTGGATTAGGTGAACGCTTCGCGCCGCTGTACGCACGCATCGCGTTTCGAGCGGTCCCGACCCCTGAGAGCTGCTTGGAGAGTTCATTGCGTCGTTTTTCGACGACCTCGTGCTGATCAGCGTCCCGCTTGAGGATGCCTTCGACCATCGTTGCCATCTCAGCAAGCTGGGCGCGAGCAGACTGCACTTGCGTGACCCCGACGCCGTCGGATGCGAGGAATCCTTCGACGAGTTCACCTGCTTGAGCGAGCGATTCGATCTTCGGATTTCGGCTGTTGAGCGAACTGACGAACTCTTCGAGCTTCTCTTCATCGAGCAGACGCTGCTGCTCGATCCCGATCGCTTCGATCTGCGTGCACAGCATCCGCATCTGCGAGAGCAGAGCGTCGATGCGTTCATCATGCGTGCCGTTTGGACGCGAGTTGGTCATCCGTGACCTCCATTCCCTGCCGTCAGATCCATCCAACGGGCATCTTCAATCGATGCAGGAATAGTTATCGGCTGTTTGTGCGCACCTCTCCACAATCTGCGCAAGTTCACCACACAAGATCTGATTTACGGATTGGTCACGCCGCTCAGCAGCATCGCGCTCGAGTCGAGCCAACGCTCCCAATCCGCCCGATCCATCGGCAGATTCGGATCGTCCCAGACATCGTCCGGGATCGACGAGTAGAACCGGCGCGCCCGCTCGTTTGCCGTGCTCGCTCGTCCGATCTCGTCTTTCGCGATGTACGAGTTCACGATCTGGACCATCGCAACAAGTGACGCGGGATCATCGGAATACCTGTCCCGCGCGATGTCGTAGTAGCGGATTGCCTCGTCATAATCGTTGAGATCGAAAGCACAGTCCCCAAGATAGAAATACGCGTTCCGCAGCGCGATGGATTCAAACATCCCCATTCGGCTCAGTCGCAACGCACCAAGCGCACGGATCGCACCCTCGTAGTGCTCGATTGCTCGACCACGATGAGATCGCATCTTTGCTATCCGCTCGTTCCGCTCAACCGCAGGCATCGCATCCCCGAGGGATTGCTCGATCCGATCCCCCAGCCGACGATGTGCTTCAGCCAAACGATAGATCACCACCGCTGTCTCCGGATCACCCTCATAGCGTGCAACAAACTCCTCGTACCGCTCGATCGCGCGTTCCGCTCGACCGGTCGAATCGTAATGTCCCGCGAGTTCGAGCAGCGCGGTTCGATAGAGATTGGTTTCTGTGGAGACTTTGGTGCCGCTGAGCGCTGTCAGCAAGAGTTGCTCCGCTTTCGCATCGTTTTCAGGGTCTTCGTCATACAAATATGCCTGCGCCAACGGGACAAAGCTCGCATCCGCAAACGGGCCAATATCCGCTCCAAGCACGCCCTCGCGATCCTGGATCAGCTGCTCATACACCTCCGCGGACTTCTGAAAGTCCCCGACTGCACGCAGAGATTCTCCCAGACGGAACAACGCCTCGGCGTAACGAGGATCAGAAGGCATCGAGTTGGCATACGTTTGGAACGCAATGATCGCTTCATGCTGATCCCCAGCTCGGTCGTACAAATCCGCCGCGGTCCAGAGCGACGATGCATAGCGAGGAAGATTCGACACCACATACCGCTCCGCGTGCATCCGTGCATTGGTCGCGGCGGCAATCAGGTGCCGCTGAACCGACGACCGAGTCGATGGATCAAGCCGCAACAGTGATCGCGAATCCTCCAACGGACCGCCGAGCAGTTTCTCACCCATCGCTTTGTGACCATCCATCAGCATCGCGAGGATTTCCGCAGGCAGATTATCCCCATCAAATAAGCGTTCACCAAGCAATGTGTAGCGGAGCGTATCCTCAGGCACCCCAGCCGCGAGCGAATCCCCAGCACGCGCCAAGATCGAATCCAGTATTTCTACTCGGCTCGGCTCCGATTCAATCCCCAGCGAGTCGTAGTTCCCAACCAAAGTCTCGTACGCTTCGATCGAAAGCTCAGACTCCCCGATCCCAGCTTGAGTTTCACCCAATCCCACCAGCGCCCATGGATACACTCGATCGCGTGAATAGTTCTCAGAAATCTGTGCGTAGAGGTCACGCGCCTCATACAGATTGCCCTCGATGTCCTCGAGCTGCGCGTTCGCGAGCAGGATTTCCGAGTAATGCGGATCCCCAGCACCTGATTGGTCATACGCGTGATTGATCTGCTTGCGTGCAAGATCGTTGGCGCCCAGTTCAAGGTATCCACGCGCCAGAAGCAAGTGCAAACGCGAACGACCGTCCGCTTGCGCCCGCTGCAGTCTTGGCATTTCACGGAGAATCCGGGTAATCGTCTCGTCTACAAACCCTTTCTCAAGTGATATCCGCGCTTGTCGCTCCATTGCCCACACGCGCTGATCGATCGAGAGCTCGGTGTCAGCGAGCATCTCGCTGAGCACTTCCTGAGCTGCTTCAATCTCTGGCGCAGGACGATCGAGCAGGTTCTCAACAATCTTGTGGTTCAGGTCATCACGCAAATCTCTGCGAGCGATCGGGATCTGCATCACGCGGATCTTTGCGTTCTTGAGCTCATCCCGCGCCAAATACACCCGCGCCATCGCAGCTAGATCCGGCGCTTCGAGCACCGCACCCAGTCGCTCCGCTTCGAGGTATTCACGCAGGATGGATACAAAGTTTCGATCGTCTTCAAACCCCGCCGCCCGCTGACCGCGATCGATCGCGCGTGCTTTGTTCAGATGGTAATGAATCCGGTCGTTCGTGTTTGCTCCATCTGGCGAGCTCACAAACGGATAGACCTTTGAGTTCAGCAGATCGATCGCTTGCTCGTATTGCTCCGCTTTGAGCAGCGCGTCGGATTGCTTGAGCACAGGAGCAAGCGTGACATCCGGTTTGGTCGAGATAGTGAACGCTGCACCAAGCAACAAGACACCACCCGTCGCGAGCAGCGCAGGGGTCTGCCAGAGACTCCGCCAGTTGCCTTTGACGGTCTCGACAGGGTCCGCTTTGGGTCCAGAATCAACAGACACCGATTCCGCGTCTTCATCGTTCCCAGCATCTTGTACAGGTTCGTCGCTCACAAAGGTCCTCACACACCACAACCCGCACCAATATCGGTGCGCAGCTTTGGCTACCCCTTATGTCGGCATAAATTCGTGATCGCATGAAGTTCTCGGACCTAGAAGCCCGATTTTCATGGAGTCGCTGGTGACGAATTCTCTGCAGGTTGATCCAG
>JARGNC010000001.1:0-3496 GCA_029212425.1 Phycisphaerales bacterium | reverse complement strand
CTCATGCACCCGATACGCACGCGCCAACCGATCCGGGTTGTACACCATCGGCTTAATCGCACGCTGCGAAGGCTCCGAAAGCTCGATCCGCACATACTCCCCGCTCAACCCCGCTCGAGAAACTTCGACCTTCCCAGGCACCTTGATAGATGTTCCCAGCCGTTGATCGTCAAGCAGCGGTTTGTACCTTGATAGCTCGGAAACCGCGATGTCTTCGCCGGACGCGCCAGTACTCGTTGACCCCCCACCGCGATGGAACCGACAGCACCACCTGCTCCACACCCAGCTCCCAGCGCGCCACAATCAATCCATCCGCATCAATCGGCTCAATCCCAAGCGACGAGATCAGATCCCCTGGATGCACACTCAACCCAATTTCTCCTGCACGCTCAGCGGTCAGGTTCGCAATCGCACCAACGAGCGAAACGCGGTGGTCGGAGTTGGACAGATCAAACATCCAATAGCGCTCTGCGTTTGATCCATACGCGAAATAGGTTTCCCCGAGCTTTCCGATCGACAGCGACACAGAATCCGGCTGCGTCACCTGCAGATGACCTTCACCTTGTTCTTCGAAACCCTTGCCTTGGGAATCGGTCCCCTTGATCCGGACTGAAACCCGCGCCCATACTCGATCGATGTGCTGGACCCGTTCATTGTGATGCTCGATGAGCGCATCAATGAGAACTTCATTCACTTCCGTCGTCCGCACGTTACTCGCGGATTTGCACCCACCAGCGAACAGCACCGCTGTGATCAGTATCAGTCCCAATATTCGATTCGCAGCAAATCCCATCACACCCCCGGCTGTTCAAAGTTCATTACCTGACCCAGTTCCTCGATCGCTTCACCGATCGCTTCGTCATCCATCTTGGGATCAATCACATCAAACACCGGTCCCCCACCGCCTTTGACTCGTTGACGGACTTTAAGAATCGCGGGATTCTCCGCATCTCCAGCGACCATCCGCTCCAGATCAATCTTCTTCTTCCGCATCAGCATCAATGCGAGCAAATACCGGAACCCGATCTGCTTCTCTTCCGTCGCTTCCCCAAGCTGCTCGAACAAGTCGAAGATCTCATCATCCGAAACCAAAGGCGTCTTCTTGCTCTCCCCCGGCTCAGGGACACGCCGTTTCCAGAAACCAAAGAGCGTTGTGCCTTCCGGGAACTCGACTCCTGCATCCCAGACTTCCATCGAGTACAACACCCGGCTCAGAGCCGTCTCGCCAGCGGTTTCCAAGAGTGCCGCGATGTGCTCCTCACCCACCGAAAGCTCGCGCCCCGATCCGGTGCAGGTATCCTCTGATCTTGAAATCTCATACGGCGATGCTGAACTGCTCATAAATAGAGTATACGCGATTCAATCGTGATCAGGTTCTGACCATTGAATCAGCACGACACATTGAAGAACCGCTGGTCCGTCGCGCCATCCCCGCTCCCGACCTTGAAACGCATGCACTTGGAGCATTTGGCGCACCGCGCCATGTATTCGGTCCCCGCCGCGTTTCTGTAGACGCGTTGGTACTGACCGCTGCAAGTAAAGCGCACACCCAACCATGGACGCTCGTTGGGTTTGGGATGGACAGCACCAGGCGGCGGCGCACTCGGGACAGCTCTCAGACTCATATCCAAACTATCGTCCCGCTCATCGCAACATCTTGACTCGACCAGTCCAAAAAGCCCCATCCGAGCACCGTGATCTGCATCTGTCTCAGAATACTGGTAGAATCCAGACACCAATGGCCGGCGTTCTTTCCATCCTGCCCGATCCCCCACCCGCTCCCGCACCCATCGGACTCATCGCCGGAGGCGGTCGACTCCCCATCCTCGTCGCGAAAGGTCTCCGCGACATGGGACACCCAGTCCATGGCATCGGGATCCATCGACGCTACGACTCCACACTCCCAGCACTGTGCGACACCTTCAAAGAGGTCGGATTGTTCCGATTGGGATCCTGGGGACGCAAACTCCGATCCCGAGGCGTCAAGCACGCGATCATGGTCGGACATGTCGACAAAGCGGAGATCATGCACACCCGCTGGAGACTGCTTAAAAATATCCCCGATCTGACTACTATTAAAGTAGTGCTGACCCAGCTCAGACACGACCGGAGATCGCATGCCGTGCTGCGTGCCGTCGCCGAGGAACTTGATCGCAAAGGAGTGTCGCTCATCGACTCGACCATCCCCATCCAGTCCCAGCTCGCGCAGCCCGGCGTGATGACGCTCACCCAGCCCACCGCCGCTCAACAAGCGGACATCGATTTCGTCTGGCCCATGCTCACCGAACTCCTGCGCCTCGACATCGGACAATCGCTGTGCGTCCGCGATCTCGATGTCATCTCCGTCGAAGCTGTCGAAGGCACCGACCGCATGATTAAACGCACTGGGGAACTCTGCAAGAAAGGCGGATGGACACTCGCGAAAGGCGCGCGTGCCCAGCATGATCGTCGCTCCGATGTCCCCACCGTTGGACTCAAGACCATCGAGAACCTCGCGAAGAATGGATGTTCGTGCCTTGCGATCGCTGCGGGAGATGTCATCATGCTCGACCGCATCGAGATGATCGAGCGAGCGGACGAACTCAAGATCGCAATCGTCGGCGTTCCCGTCTCTCACCGACCACTGACCACCACCTCGACCACTGAAATCCAGCAGTGACTCAGCCCGACCCTCAATCGACTGATCCACAAACATCTGAGTCCGCAGCGGACGCGTACACCTATGTCTCCAGAGGCGGACTCAAACTCCACCACGCACTGAGCGAGTTTAACCTCGATCCGACCAATCTGATCTGCGCCGACTTCGGATGCTCCACCGGCGGATTCACCGATTGCCTCCTCCACCACGGCGCCTCCCATGTCCACTGCATCGACACCGCGTATGGACAGCTCGCATGGAAACTCCGTCAAGACGACCGCACAACCGTCCACGAACGCTCCAACGCGCTCCACACCGAGCCACCCCACGAAGTTGTCGAAACCAAAGGCGTGGACCTGATCGTCATGGACCTCGGATGGACGAAGCAGGAACGCGCCCTCGCCGCGGCGCGTACTTGGCTCAAAGACGATGGCAGAATCATCTCACTCGTCAAACCCCACTACGAAGCGACCAAAGAAGAACTCCAAGAAGGCATGATCCTCACCGAAGACCTCGCACGCGAGATCGCCGAGCGTGTCCGCGGAACCCTCCCAGATATGGGATGGAAAGTCCTCGGATGGACCCAGTCCCCAATCCTCGGCAGCGCCCGAAACAAGAAACGCAAAAACAAAGGCAAAGGCAACCCCGAATGGCTTGTGCTGCTCACGCCTACGAAATAATAAAAAAACCACGTCCATTTAGACGCGGCTCAGAAATTCATACTGAGTTCAACTCACGCAACGCGGAGATGATGCCCCGTCGTCAGCGAGCGGATCAATCGTTCGCGGTCCCCCGCGCGATCAAAGCGGGTGATGACCATCGCCATCTTGCTTGCGCCGGGTTCTTCGAGGTCGCACC
>JARGNC010000163.1 GCA_029212425.1 Phycisphaerales bacterium | reverse complement strand
GGAAGTCAGTTCCGGATGGAACTGGGCGCCGATGAAGTAAGGGTGTGTGATCGGTTCGGTGGGTGCGATGCCTTCTTGTGCTGATCCGGTCGAGGGGAGTTCGAGGATCTGCATGATGGGCTGATCTGGGTGACGACCTGAGAAGATGAGGCCTCCAGCTTCGAGTCGTTCGATGTAGGTTGGGTCAACCTCGTAGCGGTGGCGGAAGCGTTCGTGCATCGAGAGCTTGCCGTCGGCGAGGAATGATGCGAGGGTGCCTGGGGTGATCTGTACATCTTGGGCGCCGAGGCGCATGGTGCCTCCGAGGCCTTCGATTTTCTTCTGGTCGGGGAGTTCGGAGATCAACCCTGCGGAGGTCATCGGATCAAACTCGGTGGAATACGCATCGTTGATTCCGAGGACATTGCGTGCGAACTCGACTACTGCGACTTGGAATCCGAGACAAATGCCGAGGTATGGAACGGCGTTTTCTCGGCAGTGTCGGACGCAGGAAATCTTGCCTTCGACGCCTCGCGAACCGAATCCGCCTGGGACGATGACGGCGTCGAGGTTTGAGAGGCGATCAGCGACATTCGCGTCGTTGATCTGCGTCGTGTCCATCCAGACCTGCTCGACATCGCATCGGAACGCGGCTTCGCAGTGTTCGAGGGCTTTGTCGATCGAGGCGTATGCGTCGCGGAGCTCGGCGTACTTGCCCAGAATTCCGACGCGGACGGTCTGTTGTCGCTCGGCGGTGAGTCCGTTGACAAATGTACCCCAACGGATGCGTGAGCGGTCCTCGGCGGTCGCGTCGACGCGATCGTGGAGACTGAGTGTGGAGAGGATTTCGCGATCGAGTCCTTGGGCGCGGAGCTCGTCGGGGATGGTGTAGATGCTGTCGCGGTCGTGCATCGAGAACACGCGTTCCATCGGGACATTGGAGAACATCGCGATCTTCTCGCGGACTTTATGCTCGACGGGTTTCTCCGCGCGGCAGGCGATGAGGTTGGGCTGGATGCCCGATTCCATGAGGCGTTTGATCCCGAGCTGGGCGGCTTTGGATTTTTGTTCTCCGAGTGCTTGGGGCTCGATGACATAGGTCAGCGCGACGAAGCAGACGGTGCCTGGTCCTTCTTCAAATGCAAGTTCGCGGAGGGCTTCGATGTAGAAACCGTTTTCGTAGTCGCCGACGGTGCCGCCGACTTCGACGAAGACGACATCTGCGGGTCCGTCGCCGTCACCTCGGATGGCGAGTTCGCGGAGTTTGCGTTTCACTTCGCCGGTGACATGAGGGATCATCTGGACATCTCGACCGAGGTAGACACCTTGTCGTTCGCGGTCGAGGATTTCGGAGTAGATCTGACCTGCGGTGACGAAGTTTCGCTTGGTGAGGTTTTGGTCGAGCATGCGCTCGTAGGTCCCGAGGTCCATGTCGCATTCGGTGCCGTCATCGAGGACGAAGACTTCGCCGTGGCGGTATGGGTTCAGGGTTCCGGAGTCGATGTTGAGGTAGCCTTCGAGTTTGATCGGGGCAACTCGTAAGCCTTTGTCTTTGAGGACTTTGGCCATGGACGAGGAGAAGATCCCCTTTCCAAGTCCAGACATCACGGTGCCGAGGACGGCGACATATTTGTGGTTGCCTGGTCGGTACCCATCAGGCATCGGAGAGAAGAACTCTCGCTCGGCTCCGGAGATGGTGCCTGCTTGAGCGAGAAGATCGCTGGACTGGTGATCCGCGTTGGATGTGTCATCACTCGGTGTGGGCATAGCTCATCGTACCAACGCAGGGGTATGACTTGCAAGGGCGGAGGGCTGATTGTGGACAAGATCGAATTAATTTCTCAAGATTTGGTCGCTTTGAAGCGTTCGACGAAGGACCGGTATTGTTCCGGGGTGTCGATTCCGGTGTGGTGAGATTCACGAATGGCGACGCCGATGGGGTAGCCGTGTTCGAGCCATCGGAGTTGTTCTAGGGACTCGGACTGTTCGAGTGGCGTTGGCTTGAGCGTCATATAGGCGTTGAGCGAGGAAACGGGATAGGCGTATATCCCGACATGGCGGTAGTAGGTTGGGCGACCAGTAGAATCGCGATCGAATGGGATTGATGCACGGCTGAAATACAACGCTTGTGCGATCATTGAGTCTTGGTCAATTTGTCCGAGTACCGCTTTGACAATGTTGGGGTTCTCCAACTCATTGACTGATGTCAAAGGGGTTGCAACTGTGCTGACAGCGAATCCTGCTGGACCATGTTCAGGGCACCACGGCTGAACACGCTCGACCATGGATGCTGTTGCTGCACCGTCAATCACGCTGGGTTCAATCTCGGGTTCATCCCCTTGAATATTGATAATGATTTGGTGTTGCTTGAGTTTGAGTATCTCGGCGGCTTCCGCGAGTCGGCTGGTGCCGTTGGTGTGTTCAACGGAAGTCATGACCGCGTCGAAGCCGTGGGCTTTGACAGCGGATTGGATTTCTTCAGAATCGGTTGCGACAACGACGCGATTGACCGACTCGGCTTTCGATGCTTGCTCGCATACATGGACGACCATCGGTTTCCCGGTGTCGTCTGCGAGTGCTTTGTGGGGGAATCTTGTAGAACCCAAGCGTGCGGGGATGATGGCGACCGCTCTGTGGTCTTTGCTCCCAAACATGGGTCGTCCTTGGGGTTAGCCTTTGAGCTTGGTGATCAGAGCTTTGATCTGCTCGCGGCGGTCGCGCACATCGCGGTAGTTGAACTGCTGGATCGCGAGAGATGCAGCGATCTTGTCCGCTTCGGTCGCTGATTCGAGGTCCGAATCTTTTTCCGCTTTATGGGTCAGCGCGTTCATCAGCGAATAGCGGAGGTCCATACCGAGTTCGGAGTCGTCTTCTTTGTCTTTCTCGAGTGCTTGGCGGAAGGTCTGGATCGCGGCGTCTTCCCATCCACCAAGCATCATGAAGGACTTGCCCATGAGCATGAGGACTTCGCGTTTGAGCTTTGGTTCGTTTTGTGCAAGCTGGAACTGCTCGATCGCTTCGTTGTATTGACCTGTCTCGAAGAGGACTTTGCCAAGACGGTACTTGAGCGACAGGTCGGTTGGATAGTTTTCGACTCTGAGGGCGAGTTCTTGCATTTGGAGCTTGAGAAACTTCTCTTGCCCGTCTTTAAGCTTGGCGACCATCTCGGCGTTGGAGGGGTCGGCTTGGACATGCTTGGTGAGTTTGGCGATCATCCGCTGGGCGCGGCGGATCTGGACTTCACCGGCTTGCTGGCGGAAGCGGAACTGTCCGGAGGACTTGTAGGCGCTGCCGTAGAGGGACATCGCTTTGAGTTCATCCGCGTTGGTCCCGCGATCGAGGAGTGCTTTGGCGTATGCGTTGAGTACTGCGAGATCATCGGGGCGGGATTCGTAGTCCGCTGCGGTTCGTTCGATGATCTGGTCTTTGGTGCTGCTGGTTTTGGCGACTGAATCTTGTTGCTCAAGCTCAAGCTGCTTGTCGGCGTTGCGGATGTTTTTACGGAATCCGCCTTCTTCGTCGTTGTCGTACCCACCTGAAGACATGGTTGAAGATGCGAGCATGTTACGGACGCGGACTTGGAGCTCGCCGTCGGTTGGATCCAAGCGGCAGGCCATCTCACCTGCGATTGCAGCAAGCTCGAACACTCGTGCGTTGTCGAACGCATCGAGGAGTTTGACGAACATGTCTTTTTTCTGTTTGGGATCGTTCTGCGCGAGGGTCAGGGCGTGCTCACCGATCATTTTGGTTGGGCCGGTGAGCCCGAGCTTGCCTGCGGCTTGAGCGGTTTTGATCGCGGTACTGACATCCATACGCTTGAGACCGAAATCGAGGAGGGCGCTGATGTACTTCCCAATGTCACCCTTTCCTGCGACGGCGGACTTGGTCTCTTTGCTGACGCCTTTTTTGCTCTGGACGCTGAAGACTTCTGCGGAGCGGAGGTAGCTGTTGAGGGCTTCCATATTGCCTGGGTCGCGGCGGAGCCCGTTGAGCCAGAGCTGCATCGCGTACTCGTAGTTTTCGGAGTCGTGCACCGTGCGAGCGTGCTTAAAGAACGCCTCGGCCTTCTTTGGGCTGAAGGTTTCATCTGCGACGGGGTTGGAACCAGCTGATTCCTCTTCCACATTCTTTTTTTTGCCAAACATCGCCACGGGTCAACCTAGCTCCTGTGTCACCTGCCTATCGATGGTGATAGGTCTGAGAGTGTATGCGTTTTATTGGTTGAAGGGTATCGGTTGGGGACACCGATCATTTGCCGGCCATACGATGGGTGGATGAGTGTAGATCCAGCCAAACTCCGTATCGAGATATCTCCAACCGAGATTCTCCGTTCTAAGGGGGCGGAGGTTGAAGTGAATGATGAAACTCGCGCTGTCGCGGCGCGAATGGTGGATCTCATGCGTGGTGCGGAGGGGATTGGTCTGGCAGCGCCTCAGGTAGGGCTCAGTTGGCGGCTCTTTGTTGCGCATGTGCCTGTGCATGAGGATGATCCGGTTGACGCTGAGATTCCTTGTAACACGGTTGAGCCGCAGGCGTTCTTTAATCCAGAGATCATCGCGTTTTCAGATGATCTTGAGCCGTATGACGAGGGGTGCTTGTCGCTTCCTGGGATTACTGGTGAGGTCCGCAGACCCAGCACTGTGACGATGCGGGCGCTGGATTTAGGAGGCAAGCAAGTCGAGGTCCGCGCGACGGGGCTGCTCGCTCGATGCTGGCAGCATGAGATTGACCATCTTGATGGGGTGCTGATCTTGGACAAGATGAGTCAAATGTCTCGGCTCAAGAATCGATCGCGGATCAAAGCGATGGAAAAAGCCGGCAAACGGTGATCGGAGTAAAGACATGAAGATTGTCTTTCTGGGCTCTGGTGCGTTTGGTGTTCCGACTCTTGAGCGGCTCGCACGCGAGCACAGCATCACTGGGATTGTGACGCAGCCGGATCGTCGGGTGGGACGCGGGAAGAACACCACCCCCACTCCAGTTGGACAATGGGCCGCGGAGCATTTGCCAGCGGTTCCGATTGTGAAACCTGAGAATATCAATACGGATGAAGCACGCGAGACCATCCGAGGCTGGGATGCGGATGCGTGGGTGGTGATCGCGTATGGGCAGTACCTCGGCTCGAAGTTGATCGCGGATAGATTTGCGATCAATCTGCATGGGAGTCGATTACCACGATGGCGCGGAGCGGCGCCGATCAATGCGGCGATCGTTGCGGGAGATACGACGACTGGCAACTCGGTGATTACCATCGCGAAGGAGATGGACGCGGGCTTTGTGCTTGCTCAATCTGAG
>JARGNC010000162.1:4893-5318 GCA_029212425.1 Phycisphaerales bacterium | reverse complement strand
AAGCTTCTTTGCGAGGAACGCTTGGTTGAAGAAGACGAGATCTAGTCGGCCACCTTCGTCGTCGATGATGACGACTTGGAGTCGTGCTTTGCGTCCATATCCGGAGAGTTTGAGGGCGCTGATTTCTCCGATTGCGGAGCCGATGACTCCGGCTTCAAGGTCGTTGAGTCCGGCGCGGGCGCGGATCCATTCGTGTCGGTGCGGGAGATGGGTGAGGAGTTGTCCGAGGTTTGAAGCGCCGAGCGATTGGAGTTTCCCAGCGGCGAAGGGTGTCACGCCGGGGAGCTCAGCGACGGGGGTGGTGAGGGAGCGTGACACGGGCGAGCTTTGCATAGGTCACAGTCCGAGCGGGTTGGAGTGGCTCGGTCCTTGGTCTGACTTGGTCAAGCCGTCGGCCTTTTTGATGGAGTCGTTGGTGGGATCGA
>JARGNC010000162.1:0-4883 GCA_029212425.1 Phycisphaerales bacterium | reverse complement strand
GGTCCATGAGTAGAGACCGGTGGCGTGTCCATCGGAGAAGATGATTTTGATCGCGTAGTTCCCGACCATCTCCGCGTCGGTCGCGATGATTGGGTTGGACGACGCCATCCCATCGGGGAGGATGGTGAGCGGGTTGGTGTTCATCTGCTTGCGGAGCTCGCGCATCTCCGCGCTCGGGGACATTTTGCGGAGGTACGCGATTGGGAAGAAGGATTCGACGCCGTCGGACCAGCGGACGGTGAGTCCGTGATCTTTTTTGAGGTCGAGGTGTTCGGGGGTGATCCCTTTGGTGTCCATGCGGATAGTGTATGGTTCATCATCACCGGAGGGCACACAATGGACGCGATGGAACGGTTGAAGTCAGCGATTGATCGAGCGGGATCGTGCGGGTGTGTGGGGATTGACCCCGTTCTTGAGCGGATTCCTGCTGAAATTCAGGGTGAACCGATCGAGCGTGTCCGTGAGTTCTGTTTGGGGGTTCTCGATGAGGTGGTTGATGCGGTGGGGGTTGTGAAACCACAATCCGCGTGCTTTGAGCGGTTCGGTGCTGCGGGGTATGGAGTGCTCGAAGAAGTCATTGGTCGCGCCAACGAGCTGGGGTTGGTGGTGATCCTTGATGCGAAGCGCGGTGATATTGGATCATCCGCGGGTCATTACGCGGCGGGCGCGAAGTTCATGGGAGCGGATTGGATTACTTGCTCGCCTTACATGGGACGCTCGTCGATCCAGCCGTTCTTGGATGCGGGGTTGGGAGTGTTCGCGTTGTGCAGGACATCGAATCCGGATGCGGATGAGCTGCAGTCGTTGATGGCGGACGATGGTTCATCGCTCGCGCAGCACACAGCGAAGATGATCGAAGGTCTTGGGAATCAAGTCGGCGCGGTGGTGGGGGCAACGAATGCCGCAGCAGAAACAGAAGCGTTGCGGAGCGCGATGCCCAGCGCGATGTTCCTTGTGCCTGGGGTTGGGGCGCAGGGGGGAACGGTCGCGGATGTGAAGGCGATGTGCATTGCCGGCGCGTCGAGTCATGGTGGACTTGGAGTGGTGATCAATGCGTCGAGGTCGGTGTTGTTCCCAGATGCGTGTGAAGGGGAGTCGTGGAATGACGCAGTCAGGCGCGAGGCGGCAGCGTTTGCAGGATTGTGTTCGTCGCTGTTGGATTGATGAGCACCAAAAAAAGAAGAGAGGCCGACGGTTCGCACCGCACGGCCTCTCTCTTGCGTTTAGCACGATCTGAGTGGGTCAGATCGCGTGGTGAACCTTTTAGCGACGACGACGAGCGGTCATCAGACCACCAAGACCGACGAGTGCGAGCGACCCTGGTGTTGGTACAGTTGCGAGGATGCCGTCGAGTTGGGTGGTGCGTGCTTCGAAGTTGCCGTTGTCTGCACTGAACCATTCTGGCATTTGAAGGAGTACTGAGAGAGCACCATTCAGGTCGATCGTTGGGACTTCGAAGGTTTGTCCAGCGGTGCCTTCGAAGATATTGTTACCGGATTCAACATCGTTGTAGGATGCTGCGGAGATCTCTCCATCGAAGAAACCGAATCCGAACTGGTTGGTCCATTGACCTGTGTAAGTACCGGAGAGGGTGTCGCCGTTGATATCGGTGATGGTGAATGACCCTGAAGCATCAGCGGTGGTTGCGGTGATGTTTGAGAGTTCCATGACGAAGGATGAGTCGGCGGAGGTTGAGCCGTCTGCGAATCCTGAGTTGAACAGTGCGGTTGTTGGGAAAGCGTCACCAAGGTAGTTGGTGATGTCTCCGGAGGTGCTGATTGCACCTGATTCGTCTGCGGCAATGGTGAGCACGCTGGTGGATGAATCCCAGTTGGCGCCCATATCGGTGAAACCGAATGTTGCTGCAAGATCTGCGTGTGCTGCGCCAGCGAATGTTGCGAATGCGGCGGCAGCGATGAATGTCGATGATTTCATGTGATTCCTCGTGTCTTCGTGAGAGATTGGTTCAAACAGATACCAAGCCCCGACGAACGCAGGGCACGATTTCTTACCTGAATGTACATCAGCATCCCCAAAACACCAGTAAACCGGGTGTTTTCATGCGAAGTTTTTGGGGCCTTTGCGTCGAAAGTGCGTCCGATAAGTGTTGCTGGATACGAGCATCAATCCGCAGAAACATACCCAACGCTGCGGTCAGGAATGGTGGGGCAGTTGACGAGTTGAAGGGCGGATTACATCGGTTTCTGGTCGATGGTCAGGTCGTAGATGGAGAGGAGTTTGGTCTTGTCGTAGACCATTTCCTGTCGGCTGCGACCAGCGACATCGTAGAGGTGCGTGAGTTCGATCGCGTCGACGGGACACGCTTCTTCGCACATGCCGCAGAAGATGCAGCGGAGTTCGTCGATTTCGAACTTCGCGGGGTATTTTTCTCGGTCGTCCCAAGGGGATTCCGCGGCTTCGATGTGGATGCAGTTCGCAGGACAGATGGTTGGGCACATCATGCACGCAACGCATTTGACGCGACCTGCAGCGTCTTTGTTGAGTCGATGGACCCCACGGAAGTTGCTCTTTTCGATGCCGCCCTTTTCGACTTCAAGGTCTTCGCGGCGTTCTTCGGGGTACTGCATCGTGTAGCTGGTGCGTCCCTGACCGAATGAGGTGAAGAAGTGCCTCATGGTGGTCCCGAAGCCTTTGAAGATGGCAGGCAGGTAGACCGCTTCCATCGAGGTCATGGGCTTTGGGGTCATATCGATGATGTTTGCGTCTGGGATCGTCATATCAGGGGCAGTATAGCGTATTGAGGGTGCGGTGGTGGTCTTTGGATGTGATGTTTGGGTGTATGTTTGGAGGGGTGTGTGGCGATGCGAGTGGGAGCCCGGCTATCATCTATGTATGACCGATCGCCGACCCGGACCCCCTTTGTTTGAACTGCTTGGACAGGACCAACCCGATCCTGACCACGGCGATGGGTCTGAACGCAAACAAGATTCGTCTGGTGTTCAAAAACCAGCGCAAGCAGATAACCAGTCGGGTCAATCCTCCAGTGTCCAATCTCCGGGAACTCGATCCTCGCAATCTTCATCCAATGAAGACGGATCCCCTTCTCGTCCTGTGATTTCTGCTGGTGTCTCTCGCGCAGAGCGATCAGCGGCGACGATGCCTGAGGAACCGGTCGCGGTGGAGGGTGGTGTTCACCTGAGTATGTCGCGCGTGTACATGAGCATCGCGTTAGTTGCATTGGCGTTGGTGCTTGTCTGGGCGATGGCATACAAGTCTGGGGTCGAGTATGGGAAGCGGGATATGGAATCGCTGCTTCCCAACAAATCGATGGTGCTGCCTCCGAACGAGTTCCAGAGCGGGACAAATCCCGAAAATCAGCTCAGCACGGAGGGGGCTGTGGATAACAGCGTCACTGAACCTCCAAGGGTTCCTGCGAAGCCTGCGCAAGCGGTGATGACCGCTCAGGGGTATCAGGATGCGGATCCGAGGGTCCCAGGGAGCAACTATCTCCAGCTCGCGACCCTTTCTACCGAACAGGCGGCGAGCGCGGTGATTTTCATGAACGAGAACGGGATCGCAATCATTGGGGTCCCGGTAGTGGATTCTCAGGTCCGAGCGGGCAACAATCCTTCCCGCTATACACTGTACTCGCTTGGACTTGAAGTCCCTGGGGGCGCAGAGTTTCGAGCGATGGAATCCCAGCGCAACGAGCATCGTCGAGAGATCGCAAGGCTCGGTGAGCAATGGCAACGAGAACGCCGCGGCGGATCGGACTTTGCAGAGTCCAAAACGCAGTGGGTGAAATACAACTAAGTCACTGCGAGCATTCGCAATGATTGGATAAGAACAACATCGGGCAGAGCCCGTCAACACGCGTGGATACGCACCGGAGCCCTGAAATGAGTATTCATTCATCACTCAAAACCGAAGGCAACCTGACCACCAAGCGCAATGTCATGACACGCACCGAGCGCGTCGCGGCACTGAAGGACGAACGCCGTCACACTCCGAAAGACGGCGCTTTGGGTCTTCCAAAGACCAAAGTCCGCGAGTAGGTTTTGCTTGAGGCATCGCGTCTCATTCCACGACAACTTAAGAACGAGAGGTTGGCATGATTGATCAACTCATAGCGGATCGTGCAGGCGCGATCGATGCATCTGGTATCCGTCGAATTTTCAACCTCGCTTCCACACTCAAAGATCCGATCAATCTCTCGATTGGTCAACCAGACTTCCCTGTGCCTCAGGCAATCTGCGACGCGGCGGTTGATGCGATCCAGAACCAACAGAACGGCTACACCGTCACGCAAGGAGATCCCAAACTCCTGAGCAAGGTCATCGAATGGATGAAGCTTGATCTGGGATGGGATTGTGCGATCACCGGACAGGGCAATGGGAATCAACCGACGGCATTCGTAACCAGCGGCACCAGTGGTGCGTTGTTCCTCGCGTTCATGGCGCTTTTGAATCCAGGGGATGAATGCATTATTCCAGACCCGTACTTCGTCGCGTATCCGCACCTCGCGACGATGTGCGGCGCGAAAGCAATCACCTGTGACACCTATCCGGATTTCCAGCTCACGGCGGATCGTGTTGAGCCGTTGATTACTGAGAAGACAAAGTTTGTGCTGCTCAATACACCCTCGAATCCATCGGGTGTTGTGCTCTCGTCTGAAGAAGGCGTGAAGCTGCGTGAGCTGTGCAAGAAGCGTGGGGTGCTGTTGATCTCTGATGAGATCTACGACGAGTTCGTGTTCAGCGATTCGCTCAACGCGGTCGCGGCTGGGGATTCTGGGATGGCACGCTGTCCATCACCTGCGCGCGGTGAGGGTATGCACGAGAATGTGCTGCTGATTCGTGGGTTTGGGAAGACTTATGGATGCACTGGATGGCGTCTTGGGTACGCAGCGGGACCTTCGGGGA
>JARGNC010000161.1 GCA_029212425.1 Phycisphaerales bacterium | reverse complement strand
GTTTGTGTTGTACGCCGCGACATCTGCGGCGACCGATGAGCCGACTGTGCTGATGTATCCGACGGATGATACGAGCGGGTACTTCATGTTCGTCGCGGATGCTCCAGATTCTGCGGATAGCGATGGGGACCCGATGCTCCGCGATGTGACCATTGTGATTGATCGGTCAGGGTCGATGCGAGGCGAGAAGCTTGAGCAAGCGAAGGAAGCCGCGAAGCAGGTGGTGTATGGGATGCGGAATGGTGAGCGGATCAGCATCGTGGACTACAGCAGTGATGTGCGCTCATACGCGGACAGCTCGGTGGTGATCACCAAGGACTCGCGCAAACAGGTCGTTGGGTACATCGATCGCATCCACTCCGGTGGCGGGACGAACCTGCACGATGCGCTGATCGAAGCACTCACCCAACCAAGCGACGAGGGGATGTTGCCTTTGGTGCTGTTCATGACCGATGGACTTGCAACCGAAGGCAAGACGGGCGAAGTCGAGATCCGCGACGCAGCGGCGAAGAACAACGCATCAGATCGCCGCGTGTTCACTTTTGGCGTTGGACTGGATGTCAACGCGCCGCTGCTCGACGCGATCGCGCAGCAGACAAGCGCCGAGCCAACCTATGTGCTTCCGGGTGAGGATGTCGAGATGAAGGTTGGCCGAGTGTTCGATCAACTCAATGGGCCGGTCCTGCTCGACACAGCGTTCTACGGGGGGGTCGGTGGGTTCTGTGGCACTGGCATGACCAAAGAAATGATGGAGCAGATCAACCAATCACGCGTCCACAGCATCGAGGATGGTGGACTGGGCGACCTCTACACAGGTTCTCGCGTGGTGATCCTTGGGAAATACGAGAACCCAAGCAAGATGGCAATGTGGATGCGGCTCACAGGAACTCACAACGATCAGCAGGTTGTCATCGGGACGCATGCGAGTATGCAGGAAACCTCAGCTCGCTATGGTTTCATCCCACGATTGTGGGCACAGCAGCGGATCGATTCGCTGATCGATCAGATCCGGATTTCAACCGCGGATGGATCGAAACCAAACGACGAGCTTGTTGAGGAGATCACCAAGCTCTCCTTAGAGCACGGCGTCATGACCGAGTACACCGCGTTCCTTGCGAGCGAGGATATGAGCATCAACGAGCTTGTCCGCGAGAACGAGTTTGGTGAATCGGACATGACCACGCAAGCGTGGAGTCAGATGGAATCACAAACCGCGTCGCGATCAGGGAGTGCTGGGGTGTCTCAGTCACTCAATCGCAAGGACAGCCGAGTGTCAGATTTGGTTCTCACAGTACCTGCTAGTTCAACGGTGCAATCGTCAGGTATGAAAAAATCGAACGCGTACTACGACGCGGAGATGAACCGGATCGAGATCACGACGGTTCAGCGCGGATCGGGTTCGACGCTCTACAGGAAGAACGGCCGATGGGTTGATGGTTCGGTTTCGGAAAGCATCGAGCAAGCGGTCGATCAAACGATTGCGTTTGCGACCGATGAATACTGGTCGCTGGTTGATGATTTGACGAATCAAGGGCGCCAGTGGATCATCGCCAATCGTGGTGAAGTCGAACTGATGAACCATGGTAAACGGATCCTCGTACAGAATCCCAAGTAAAGATCGGAATGAATCTCCGATACCCGGTAGCCCGGGTGTCGGGGTTTGTATACTCAAGGAAGGGTTGCACGCAACCTAAACAAGACCTAAGGAGCGACGCGATGAACACAGTCAAAGCACTCACCATAACCGCAGTTCTTACCGGCATCAGCGGACTCGCGATCAGCGATGACACCGCGCTGACGATCTACTCCACCGCAACCCCTGGTGCGATCCCCGCTGAGTGGTACCGACCAGTGCCAGGTCAGTCCCAGAACTATGGGTATGGATACAACATGTACAACCAGATCCCGGGATACGCGGTCATCCGTCAGGATCGCACACTGGACATCGAGCAGGGGTACAGCGAGCTCAAGTTCACCGATGTCGCGGCTCTGCTCGATCCAACCACCGTTCAGTTCTCATCACTCACCGATCCCGATGGGACCAGCGTGCTCGAACAAGACTACCGCTTCGACCTGCTCTCGATGGACCGGATGCTCGAACGGTACATCGATCAGAAGATCATCTACGGCGGACAAGAGATGACCCTTATGTCCACCGCGGGCGGAGGGATGCTGCTGCAAGGGGATGATGGACGCGTGCAATACCAGCAAGGATACCACGGTGTTGTTTTCCCATCGCTTGATGAATCACTGGTGACCAAGCCGACATTGATGTGGGCCGTGGATGCGGCGCAGGGTGGGGAGCACGAGACGCGCGTGTCCTACCAAACCACCGGCATCACCTGGTGGGCGGACTACAACCTGATCTACGCCGAGGGGGATGACGCGAACTCCGGAACAGTTGATATCGGCGCGTGGGTTTCGATCCTGAACCAATCGGGCGGGACCTACGAGAACGCGAAGCTCAAGCTCGTCGCGGGTGATGTGAATAGAGCTCAGCCGCAGAATCAGTATGGTCGACGCGAGCTCGCGATGATGGACGGGATGGTGAGCAAAGCGGGACAAGCGGGCTTCGAAGAAAAATCATTCTTCGAATACCACCTCTACACACTCGGACGGCCAACCACGATCCCCGATCGCTCGACCAAACAGATCGAACTGTTCGAAGCGGTCAACGATGTCCCAGCGAAGAAGATCCTGATGTACGACGGGACGGCGCAAGCTCGCTGGACAGGGAACAACGCGATGGTGGACCAGAACTGGGGGGTGCAATCAAACTCAAAGGTCGAGGTCTACCTAAGCTTTGACAACAGCGAGGACAATGGGCTTGGGATCCCGATGCCATCAGGTCGCATCCGCGTCAATCAACTCGACGAAGCGGACGGCGCGTACGAGTTTATCGGCGAGCATGTCATCGACCACACCGCTCGCGAAGAAGAAATCATGATCAAGCTCGGCAACGCGTTCGATGTCGTAGGCGAACGCAGGCAGGTCAGCTTCGAGCGTGGGAAAGACTGGCTCGTCGAGACCATCGAGGTCAAGCTCCGCAACCGTAAGGACACGCCCGTCGATGTGGTGGTCCAAGAACGCCTGTACCGCTGGAGCAACGCGGACATCCAGAAGCTTTCCCACGACCACGAGATGCTCGATTCACGCACGATGCATATCCCGGTCACGCTGGATGTCGATGAAGAAGAAATCGTCACCTACACCGTCCGTTATTCATGGTAAAGTGCGGCTGAAAGGATTCAGGTTTGTCTCAAGGTGTTCTTGTTGTTGTGGAAGATGATGCTTCGATCCGGCGCGGCTTGGTCGACGCGTTGTCCTATTCTGGATACACCGTCCACGAAGCAAGCGACGGCGAGCAAGGGCTCAAGCTCTGCCTGAGTGTCGAAGCGGATCTGGTGCTGCTGGACATTATGATGCCCAAAATGGACGGGCTCGCGGTGCTCAAAGAACTCCGCAAACCCAAGCCTGATGTCCCTGTAATCTTCCTGACCGCTCGCGGCGAAGAGACCGACCGCATCAGCGGGCTCAAGCTCGGCGCGGACGACTACATCGTCAAGCCATTCTCGCTCGATGAACTGATTGCGCGGATCGAAGCGGTGTTCCGCAGGGTTCCCGCGCGACCGTCGCAGCGCAAGAGTTTGACGATCGCGGGACGGCAGATCGATTTCGAGCGGCGCGAAGCCGTGCTTGAAAATGGGACTCGGAGAACACTCACCGAACGCGAAGCGGAGGTCATCGGATTCCTCGCGGCCAATCCTGGTCGAGCGGTCTCACGCGACGAACTGCTGCAGAAGGTCTGGGGTCTTGACCCACGCGGGACGCACACGCGGACAGTGGACATGGCGATCGCGCGCATCCGCGAGTCGCTCGACGATGAACCAACCAATCCGCAGGTCATCAAAACGGTGCGAGGGACGGGGTACATGCTCGCGACGCCTGATGAGCCGGGGGTCAAGGGATGAATCAAAGCCGCAGCAAACTGTGGTGGGCGTTCTGGTCCGGAGTGGTTCTGGTCATCGCGGCACTTGGATGGGCGAGCTACACCGTCCACTCGCTCGAAGAACGCAACGCTGAATCGCGTGCGATGAACCAGCGCCAAGAACTGATCCGTCTTGCGCTCTGGCGCATGGATTCTCGTCTCGCGCCGATGATCGCGCTCGAAGCGGCGCGGCCAATCGAAGACTATCGTTCTGCGATCAAGGACAGTTCGAGCGTGTCGGATCACTTTCCTGGGGTGCCGGAGGACCATCGTCGCACCGGCACGGATCTTGGTTCGTACAACCTTGGGTTCTTTGAGATCAATGAGCAAACCGGATCGACTGAAGGCTCCGACACCAGAGTCCAAGAGATCGCGATGAGCACGCAGAATCCGAGGGCGTATCAAGACACTGATCCCGCGAGTAGCGTTGAGGAATCGGATGATTTCAGCGGAGCAAACGCTGCACAGCCTGAATCCGCCGCTCTTTCCAGCAATGTTGTGTCGTCATCAATCGAACCTGAGCCGCAAGCGGACTATGCGGCGCGTCAACAAATCGCAAACCTCGCGCAGCAGAACCGCGCCCTCAAGCGCGCTTCGGAAAATGAAGTCGACTCTGATCAGGGGCAGCGCTGGTCCAAATCTGATTTCGCTGAAGAATCACTAGAGCTTCGTGCATCCTCTGTAGCCGCGGAAATGTCAGACCGATCTTCAGCAGACCAAGACAGCAAGATCGAGCAAGGGAATCTCATCGGCGCTATTGAGCCCAGATGGATTGTTGAACCCAGCGGTTCACAGCAACTTGTGCTGCTCCGGACGATCAATCAACCGAGCGGTCCTGTCGTCCAAGGTGTGTGGCTCGATTGGGAAACCATGTCATCGGAGTTGATCGAATCGATCGACGATCTGCTTCCGCGATCCGTCCTCGAACCGATCCTCGATGAACGAGCTGCGCGAGGTGACCAAGCGTACCGTCTCGCGACGGTTCCTGTGTCCTTCATCCCAGGGAGCATGAATGTCACGGCGGTTGATCGATTGTCGCCGGTGAAGTTCGCAATGCTGATCACTTGGGTCGCGGTTGTTGGTGCGATGATCGCGGTTGGATTGGTCTTGCGAACTGTGCTGAATCTGTCCGCTCGTCGCGGTCGTTTCGTTGGTGCGGTCACGCACGAACTCCGCACGCCCTTGACCACCTTCCGTTTGTATTCGCAGATGCTCGCTGATGGGATGGTGACGGATGAAACAGTCCGCAAGGACTACCTCAATACACTCAAGCGCGAGTCCGATCGTTTGACAGGGATCGTCGAGAATGTGCTTGAGTACGCGCGCATCTCTCGCCAACGC
>JARGNC010000160.1 GCA_029212425.1 Phycisphaerales bacterium | reverse complement strand
AATCTGGCAATGGGCTTCCACCATCGATCACAAGAAGATCGGGGTGATGTACCTCGTCGCGGTCCTGACGATGTTCTTCATCGGCGGCGTAGCCGCCCTGGCCGTCCGCATCGAGCTCCTCGACCCGGTCCGCTCCGTCGTGACCACCGAGATCATCGACGGGCTGGAGACCGAGGTCATCTCGACCACCGGCCAGCGGCTCGAACCGATCGCCAAGCTCCTCGGCGCGGACAACGCAAACGAGGCCTACAACCGCGCGTTCACGCTGCACGGTGCGGTCATGGTGTTCATGTTCATCGTGCCCTCCATCCCGGCGTCGCTGGGCAACTTCTTCTTACCGATCATGCTCGGGGCGAAGGATGTGGCGTTCCCGCGGTTAAACCTGCTGAGCTGGTACATCTATGTGCTCGGCTCGACATTCGGGGTGCTATCGATCATCATGGGCGGTGTGGACACGGGCTGGACCTTCTACACACCCTATTCAACAACCACGGACGCCGACCATCTCCGGGTGGTGCTGATGGTCCTCGCGGCGTTCATCCTTGGGTTCTCATCGATCCTGACGGGCATGAACTTCGTCGTGACCGTCCACAAGCTCCGGGCCCCCGGTATGGGCTGGTTCGATATGCCCCTGTTCATCTGGGGTGTGTACGCGACAAGCATCATCCAGGTCCTCGCGACGCCGGTCATCGGCATCACGCTGTTCCTGCTCGTCTTCGAACGCGTCATGCACATCGGTATCTTCGACCCAGCAATGGGCGGCGATCCCGTGCTCTACCAACACTTCTTCTGGTTCTATTCACACCCTGTGGTGTATGTGATGATCCTCCCCGCGATGGGCATCATCTCCGAACTCATCGCAGTCCACTCCCGCAAACACATCTTCGGATACCGCGCCATCGCGTTCAGTTCCCTCGGCATTGCTGGTGTCTCCTTCCTCGTATGGGGTCACCACATCTTCACTGCGATGGGTGAGCTCGCCGCGATCCTGTTCTCGGGACTGACCTTCCTCGTCGCGATCCCAACCGCGATCAAGGTGTTCAACTGGTTGGCAACCCTCTACAAAGGGTCCATCGCGATCAACACTCCAATGTTGTACGCACTCGCCTTCCTCTTCACCTTCTCCATCGGTGGCCTGACAGGCCTCCCCCTCGCAACACTCGCGACCGACCTCCACCTCCACGACACGTACTACGTCGTCGCACACTTCCACTATGTCATGATGGGCGGCACCGTCATCGCATTCATGGGCGGCATCCACCACTGGTGGCCAAAGATGTTCGGGAAGATGTACAACGAGAAAGCCGGCATGCTCGGTTGCGTCCTCGTCTTCATCGGATTCAATGTCACCTTCTTCACACAGTTCTTCCTCGGCACCCAAGGCATGCCTCGCCGCTACGCCAACTATGTCGATGAGTTCCAAACACTCCACCAGATCTCAACCTTCGGCTCATGGATCATCCTCCTCGGATTCCTCGTCCACCTCGGGACCTTCATCGCCTCGCTCCTCGCAGGCGATAAAGCAACCCAAAACCCATGGGGCGGACTCACACTCGAATGGGAAACAGAATCACCACCAATCGAGCACAACTTCCACCACGAACCAGTCGTCACCCACGGCCCATACGACTTCGACAAAGTCGTCCCGCCAGGTTGGGATCCAAAAGATTACCCACTCCCAGAAAACCCATCGAGCCACTGAGCTGATACAGACCGATTCAGAGACCGAACGACTCGGAGCAACCGATTATGCAAACAACACTCGATGCAGACACAACCCCAGCACCGGCGCACATCGCCAACCATCCCACACACTGGCGCAACCGGGGTTTCGCGCACCACTGGAAGAGCCGCGACGATGACTTCGAAGCATCAAAGTTCGGGATGTGGCTCTTCCTCACAACAGAAGTCCTCCTCTTCGCAGGGATCTTCTGCGCCTACGCAGTCTTCCGCCTCCTCTACCCAGACGCATGGGCCAACGGCTCACACCACCTCGACTGGCGATTCGGAGCGGGCAACACCGTCGTCCTCCTGATCTCCTCATGGACCGCAGCATCCGCTGTCCGCTGTGCCCAGCTCAACAAACAGAAGTGGCTCAAGATCAACCTGATCATCACGCTGATCTGCGCCGCCCTCTTCGTCTTCATCAAGCTCAAGTTTGAATACGCAGTCAAGCTCGGAGACGGCAAAGCACCAGGCACCTTCTTCTCATACGCCTACGCAGAGAACCCATACGAAGTCCTCTGGTGGTCGCTCTACTACATGGGAACAGGCATCCACGCACTCCACGTCCTCATCGGCGCATCCCTCCTCGGATGGGTGCTCTACCGCTCATGGAAGTACCAAGCCTACGGCCCAACCGAATACCTCATGGTCGAAAACTCCGCCCTGTACTGGCACCTTGTCGACCTCGTCTGGATCTTCCTCTTCCCACTCCTGTACCTCATCCACTAACGCATCAAAACCATTGAATACATATCCCGCGAACATACAACTCACATTCGCAGAGAGTCAATCATGAGCAATCACGACACCACAGCACACGAAGAACACGCCCACGGCCACCCCGTCGTCAGCTGGCAAATGCAGCTCGGGGTCCTCCTCGTGCTCCTCTTCTTCACATTCACAACCGTGCTGTTCTACAACGCAGAAAAATGGGTCGAAGCCGCATTCGAAATCCACCTCCCGCTCTGGGTCAACATCGTCGGCGCGATGTCCATCGCGACCGTCAAAGCGATCCTCGTCTGCATGTACTTCATGGGACTCCGCTACGACAAAGCACTCAACACCTTCGCGATGCTCTTCTGCCTCTTCTGCGTTGGTCTCTTCCTCGCATTCACCATGATCGACCTCGAATCCCGCGACCGCGTCTACACCTGGAAGCAAGGCGAAGTCATCACCGGCGGTACCGGAAGCGGACTCAACGCACTCCCACGCGACCCGAACTTCAACGCATACCTCGGGAAAACAATCAACACCCAAGGCATGAGCATCGTTGAGTTCCGCAGACAACAAGGCCTCGAAGCAGCAGGGTCAGAAAAAGCATTCTGGTCCAAACACTACCACCACCACGCCGAGCATCGCCACAGCGCGGACATCAACAACTACTTCGCCAAGCTCGGATACGACCACCACAACGAGCTCTCAGACGCGAACCAATCCGTCCCACGCCGAGGAATCACCCCAGGTCTCTTCGGAGCCGTCGATCCCGCAGACACCCACGACTCCCACAACGACTCGCACAGCGATGACCACGGCTCCTCAGACGCCGCGGATCACTAACGACACAACAACTGCACAAACCAATAAAGCAAACCAAAAAAGCAAAGCATGCCCACAACCCAACCAAAGCAAGACCCGCGCACCATCCTCTGGATAATCGCGGGTCTTTCTCTGATCACGCTCATCTTCTCGTCGTACACCCTCGCCAATCGGATCAGCGAGTTCAACACCAATCGCGACGCACCGCTCTTCTCCTTCCGAGATGTGCAAGAAGAAGCGTTCCTCTTCATGGACAACCCGTTCACGATCAAAGAGGTCAGCATCGACGACAAGCCATTCGTCCAAGTGGACTATGCACAAGACGAGCTTCTCCTCCCCGTCATCATCCCACCCAAGCAACCCCTCCCAACCCTCTACGATCGCCAACGCGAATGGCTCTCCATCATGATCCTCGCAGACCGCGCCGGGATGACCATCGAAGAGATGGAATCCAAAATCGACTCAGGAGAGATCGTCCCCCGATTGATCCTCGCAACCCGCACCCCATTCGGCGTTGAACCCGCAAAAGAAAAACGATTCGACTCCATCGAGATCGAGCAAAACGAATCATGGGGAGAAGTCCGACGCGACCTCTGGCGCTTCGATTTCTACGAAATGAACCCCGACGGCACCATCACCGTCCACGATCCCAAACGCTTCCCAGAATCCGGAAAGTCACTCCAACGAAGACAGAACTACGCCAAACTCAAAGGCGAACCCATCCCCCAGCGCGACCCAGAAGACCTCGTCGAATACTCCTGGCAATACGGCGCCGCAATCAAACTCACCCCAAGACCGCCCGCGATCACCATGGAAAACCAAGCACTCCGCAACGCGGGTTGGTCCCTCCCAACCGCCGCCGCGTGCATCCTGATCCTGATCGCAAGCGTCTTCTTTGCCATCGCTCCACCACGAGCAACCGAAGAACACACCACACCATAACCCAGGGTACGCAATTCCAGAGGGTGCCACGGCTTGACCGTCTTCGGCAAGCCGTGTCCTATGTACATGCACAAAAAAACACCCGACCAAAGCCGGGTGCTCTCGAAATCATTTCAGATCCAACTTACTTCGTCGGATCAATCCCACGCGAAGTTGGTGCTTCGTAGGTATCAACCTCGGTAGGCACATCCGCTGTCGAGAAGTCCGAAGCGGTCGAGTTCACAAGGAAGATTTCAACTCGGCGGTTCGCCGCTGTTCCCGTGCCAACATTGTTGGGAACCGCAGGACGGTACTCGCCCCAACCCATCGCGCTCATTCGTTCCCAAGGAACACCAGCATTCCCAAGCGCGTTCCGCACGGAGATCGCACGATGCGCCGCAAGGTGCATGTTCGTCGGATGGTTCCGACGAGTATTCGCGCCCGGCTTCTCATCATCAGTGTGCCCAACGATCTGGATGTCATACCCAGCCGCCGCACCCGAGTTGAGCACATTCGCCAGTGTTGCGAGTCCATCATCCGCCGAGGATTGGATCGAGTCCGAACCCGAACCAAAGGTCAGGTCCGAAGCAAACCGCAGCATCGAGCGATCCGCGTCATACACGATCATGTCCGGATACTGAGCCGCCAGATCACGCAACGCACGATCGGTCGCCGGATCAATCGAAACGATCGAAAGCGAGTTCATGCGATCCTCAATATCATTGAGCGACTGCTGTGCCCCCATCAGTTGCGAGCGGAGCGTCGCGTTGTCGTTCTGGAGTTGCGAGATTACCGATCCAGCATTGCCCGCCGACCCTGAGAGCGCGGAGTTGGTAGAGGTCATCGAGTCGAGCTGCCCCTGGAGTTCCGCATTCCGATTGGTCAGTGACCGGTTGGTCTCCCAGAGTTTGTCGTACTCACCCTGACTCACACACCCCGTGCCAAGCCCCGCGATCGCGACCAATGTCGTGCTCAGTGCGATCCGCTTCATTGTTTTCATCGACATGACTGCCTCCTTGATTCTTTCATTCGTGGAGAGCCCCCGAATAGGCCGGTACGCTCTAGGTTCATAGTATCGCCCCGAGCCCCAAAGTTCACAGCCCGGAATATCTCCATCGACCAACCATAACAATCCCCATGACCATTCCGTCCATTCAGCCCAAT
>JARGNC010000159.1 GCA_029212425.1 Phycisphaerales bacterium | reverse complement strand
CGAAGCCGCGGATGTCTACCTTGTTGAACCGGGAGTCGCCCCGATCGTCAAACTTGTCGATCTCTCGCGTTCAACCATGTCCACGATCCGCGTGTGTCTGATCTTCTCCTTATGCTACAACACCCTCGCCGCGTCCCTCGCGATGATGGGTCTGATCAACGCACTGATCGCCGCGATCCTGATGCCGATCAGTTCGCTCACCGTCGTCGCGATCTGCACGGGTGCAGGCAATCGCATGAAACCGTCGCGCCCACAGGAGCACCGCTGATGTCCGTGATCTACCTCATGATCCCCGCCGCACTCCTGCTCGCCGCCCTCGGCGTCGGCGCGTTCATCATCGCCGCCAAAAAAGGCCAGTTCGATGATCTGGACACCCCCGCCCTGCGTGCCGTGTTCGACGATGACGAAACCCCACCAGATCGTCAAAGCGAAACAAGCAATCTGACAAACAAAGACGCATAAACAAGACCAAACCAAACACAACGAGTTCATGAATCGGACTCGCATCGTGTCCCAACGCTTGTTTCTCTCCAAACGGATCTCAATAATCCGCAATGCCCCCCGCCGAGCAACCAGCCGTCGAAATCGACCATGTCTCCTACACCTATCCATCGGCAGGGATCGGCACCGCTTCGACCCCCGCGATCAACGATGTCCACTTCTCAATCCCCCAGCACACCAAGCTCGGAATCCTGGGTCCAAATGGCGGTGGAAAGTCCACGCTCATCAAACTCATCCTCGGCATCCTCAAGCCCACCGCAGGCACCATCCGCGTCTTTGGTCACACCCCAGCCCAAGCCCGCCGCAAGGGACTCATCGGATACCTCCCTCAGCGCATCGAAGCCGATCGAGATTGGCCCATCAGCGTCCACCAGACCATCGCACTCATCCGCTCAAGCCGACTCAAGCCGTGGCAGAAACTCTCCGCTCAAGACCACGCCGCGATCGATCACGCAATCAAACTCGTCGAGCTCACCGACCTCATCGACCGCCCCATCGGTTCGCTCTCCGGAGGTCAGCTCCAGCGCGTCATGATCGCACGCGCCATCGCAGGAAATCCAAAGCTTCTCGTCCTCGACGAACCCACAGTCGGCGTCGACATCGCGGGACAGCAACGATTCGGGAAGCTCATCGACACACTCCACAAAGAACTCGACCTCACCGTCGTCGTCGTCTCCCACGACATGCGAGCGATCGCCGCCGTCGCCGACCGCGTCGCGTGCTTGTCGAGAACACTCCACTTCCACGACACCCCCGAAGGACTCACCCCAGCAGTCCTCGCCCAAGTCTTCGCCCACGATGTCGCCGGCGTTTTTGGAGACATCCATATCGACGCCCACCTCGCAGACGACTGCGACGACCCAGACCACGCCCATCAACACCAGCACGACTGCGGATGTTCTAGCCAATCAGATCAACCAAACAGCAGTGGGGGTGACGCATGAACCAACTCGCCCCCGCAATCATCGCCGCCCTCGTCATCTCGATCATGGGTGGTGCGCTCAGCATCTTCGTCGTCCTCAAACGCCTCGCGTTCATCGGACAAGGGATCTCACACGCCGCGTTCGGAGGGGTTGGCATCGCCCTCATCCTCGGAGTCAACGGCGCCTCCACCCCAGGCGCGATCGGTCAACTCTCGATCGTCGTCGCGTTCTCCATTCTCGCAGCACTCTGGATCGCCGCCCTCTCACGCTCACACAAAGGACGCACCGACACCGCGATCGGGGTTGTCCTCTCCGCGTCCATGGCGCTCGGATTCGTCCTCTTCACCATCGCCGAATCCCGTCACGACCACGACGACCACGGCCACGCCGCACATGGTCACGAAGACGAACACCACATCATCGAAGAAATCCTCTTCGGGAACATCCTCAACACCGACTGGACCAAAGCATCCATCGCGATCGCCGTCTCCATCGCACTCCTCGCGATCACTTGGTTACTCCGCAGGAAGCTCATCTTCTGGGCCTTCGACGAACCCGTCATCGACGCCTACGGCCACAACTCCAACCGACTCACCAACATCTTCCTTTCAACCCTCGCCATCGCGATCGTGATGTCCATGCAAATCGCAGGGGTCGTCCTCGCCGCCGCGATGCTCGTCCTCCCCGGCGCCGCAGCACTCAACATCACCGCGAAACTCAAACCCGCGTTCATCAGCGCGATCCTGATCGCAACCGTTGGAGCCGCGCTTGGGATGCTCATCGGATTCCAGGCCGACCTCCCAATTGGTCCCGCCATCGTGCTCACCCAGAGCATCGTGTACCTGATCACTTTGATCATCAAAACCATCGCTATCCGATCCTGAACGGAGCTTACGAATATGAAAGCCGAAACCCTCCTCGCTGAACTCAACACCATCCGCAAAGACCTCGACGAAGACAAGTCCGACATCGAATGGCTCACCCTCCACCATGTCTTCTGCTTCGTCTCCTACAAGATGGGTGACTTCCAAGAGTACATCGACGACCAGGAAAAACGCGGCGCCTTCGACGAGTTCGAAGACTAATCCACAATCAACAACCCCTTTTATGACCATCCCATCGCGGTTTTCAGCCGTGATCTGGTTTTCACTGCATCCATATTTGCACTTTCGCCGAAAATACTCCAAGATAGATCAATCGTGATTGCCCGCCGGGCGCCGCTCCTGCCAAAAGCATCGAGTGAATCCGGAGAGCACCACGACGACCGATCTCAGGACGAGGTCGGGCGATGAGCCCCGAGCGACGGCACGGGGAATAGAAACCCAGCGGCGGCCAACTGATCCGCGACGGCTAGGACAAACCATGTACTCAAAGGAGGTGATTCAGTGAACGATTCAGTCTGTACCAAGGGGCTACGCCTCTGATGAGCACATGCTCGACGGAGAACATTGATGCTCCGGCGTAGTCCATGCAGAAAAAATCGCTGACAAACAGTCAGCATCCTACGGCCACCTCCCAACTGGGGGTGGCCATTTTCGTTTTACAAAACCAACCGCGCATGAAAAAACCCCGACGCCGAAACGCCGGGGTTCAAAGTACAAATCAATCCAACAGAATCAGATTCCGAGGATACCGCTGAGCACATCGCCGTACGCAACGATCAGACCAGCGAACACAACCGAAACGATCGAGATCAGCTTGATCAAGATGTTCAGTGCAGGACCCGAGGTGTCCTTGAACGGATCACCAACAGTATCACCAACAACAGTCGCCTTGTGATCTTCTGAACCCTTGCCGTAGACGATCTCGCTACCGTTCCCGGCAGCAACAAAGTCCTTCGCACGAGCCATGATCGCATCGCGAACAGTCGCAGGCACCTTGGTCGAGTTGCCAGTGCCAGCAACCATCTCGTCAGCAGTGGTTGCGCCGTAGGACTCGAGCAACTTCTTCGCGTTGTCCCAAGCACCACCAGCGTTTGCCATGAACACCGCAAGAGCGAAGCCCGAGGTCAAACCACCGACGAGCATACCCATCACACCAGCGACCGAAAGAGTCAGACCAACACCGATCGGGACCAAGATTGCAAGGACCGATGGGATAACCATTTCTTTCTGAGCACTGGAAGTCGAGATCGAAACACACTCCGCGTAGTCAGGGTAGTGATGACCATCAAGATCCACACCCTTCATAGGCCAGTTGTCCGGATCAGCAAGGTCAGCTTCCGACATGCCCTGGTTCCGAAGCGCCTGACGGATAAATCCGAACTGACGACGGCACTCGCCCATCATCGCGTAAGCCGCACGGCCCACAGCGTTCATGGTCAAAGCACAGAACAGGAACGCAAGAAGCACACCGATGAAGATACCACCAAGCAGCTTCGGGTTCGCAAGGGTCACGTTGTAGAAGCTAAGAACATCTTTGATCATCCCGCGTTCGGACGAAGCGAGTGTCGCGGTCCAGCCTTCACCAGCGATCGCGTAACGAGCGTCGTAGTTGCCAGTCAGAGGGAAGATCGCTCCAGCTTCGACATCGTGAAGCTTGACGCCGTGTGAGCCATTGTCCATACGGACATCGAGAAGCATACCGCCGTCAACTTCGACCTCTTCGCCCATACCAGTCGCGACAGCAAACTTGCCGTGCCCTTGGTATACCGCGAAGCCCGCATCCGCACCAGCTGGTGCGACATACGAACCATTGTCAAAGAACGATTCTGCTTGCGTACCGATCTGAACCTGAACGATCTGGATGTACGCCGCGAACAGCGCCATCGCGGTCAACGCCGCTGAACCAATCGCAAAGCCCTTACCAGTCGCCGCGGTGGTGTTCCCGAGCGAGTCGAGCATGTCAGTCCGCTCACGAACGATCGGAGGCTGACCAGTCATCTCAGCGTTACCACCAGCGTTGTCCGCGATCGGACCGTACGCATCGGTTGCAAGCGTGATACCAAGTGTCGAGAGCATACCAACCGCCGCGATACCGACGCCGTAGAGACCCATGAGGAATGAGTCGCCGCCGCCCGCGAACGAGAACGCCGCGATGATCGCAACAACAACAGTGAGGAGCGAAGCCCAAGTGGACTTCATGCCTTCAGCAATACCAGCAATGATGACAGTCGCAGGACCAGTGAGTGCCTGCTCAGCAATGCGCCGTGTCGGTGCATGCTCGTACGAGGTGTAGTACTCAGTCGCGTGAGCGATCACAAGACCCGAGATCAGACCCGAGCAGATCGAAAGACCAAGACCCCACCAAGTGGTGATGCCTTCGAGTTCAGTTGCATCCTTGAGGATGTACCAGAGCAAACCAAACGCGCCAAGGACGATGAGAGCCGAAGCAACATACACACCCTTGTGGAGACCCTTGAGAAGCTGAGCAAAGCTCGCGTTCTCTTTCGCCTTCACGGTAAAGACACCCAGGATCGAGCAGAAGATGCCCAGACCAGCGAGTGCCATCGGAGTCACAGCAAGCTTGAGTCCGAATGCAGCAGCCGCATCGCCATTCGCGAGTGTCATCGCTGCAGCAGCACCGAGTGCCATGGTAGCGAGGATCGAGCCGTAGTACGACTCGTAAAGGTCAGCACCCATACCCGCAACATCGCCAACATTGTCACCGACATTGTCCGCGATCGTCGCTGGGTTACGAGCGTCATCTTCTGGAATACCAGCTTCGACCTTACCCACAAGGTCCGCACCCACATCCGCGGCCTTCGTGTAGATACCACCACCAACACGCGCGAACAGCGCCTGAGTCGATGCACCCATACCGAATGACAGCATGATCGTCGTGATCTGGGTGATGTCACCACCGATCTCGAAGTGATTGAAGATAAAGAACCACGCCGAGATGTCGATAAGCGCAAAGCCCACAACATTCAGACCCATGACCGCACCCGAGCGGAACGCAACAGTCAATCCCTCGTTGAGCGATTGCTTCGCGGCCCAGGTCGTACGGGCCGAAGCATTGGTCGCCATCTTCATGCCGAACCAACCACAGAGTCCCGAGAACAGACCAGCAACCGGAACACCGATCAGGGTGAACGACGACTGGAGCCCCATCGCGTACATGATCGCGAGGAACGCGATCAGCAGGACG
>JARGNC010000158.1 GCA_029212425.1 Phycisphaerales bacterium | reverse complement strand
CCTACCGAGTCAACGGCCTCGCCGGATCGCTCGGAAACTCCGTCGATGTCCTCGCACAAAATGAGTTCGAAGACTGGTCCGTCGGTCTCAATGCGGAGTTCCCACTAGGGAACGAAGCCGCCAAAGCATCGCTCGCCCAAGCGATCCTGAGCAGACTCCAGTCCCTCGCAACACGCGAAGCACGCGAACACGCGATCACGACCGAAATCCACAACGCTGTGGACAATCTCCAAAGCACCTGGCATCGGATTCTCGCAGCACAAGACTCCGTCTTGCTCAACGCACGCCTGCTCGCGGCTGAAAAACGTCAGTTCGATGTCGGACGCTCCACCTCTACCATCGTCCTCGACGCCGACACCAACCTCGCCAACGCCCGTCTCGCGGAGATCCGCGCCATCGTGGACTATCAGATCGCCCAGATCGACCTCGCCGTCGCATCAGGAACCCTCTTGGGACAAGCGAAGGTCCAGTGGGATACCGATCCAAAAATCCTCAGCGACGACAACCGCGCCAAAGCGAAAGAAGGCGTGACCCCCTACCACCCCGGATCAGGAATCTGGACCACTCCGTAATCCACGCTTTCTCAACATCGGATCTCGCTGAGCAAAACTTTGTTCGCAATCTTGCGCGCCGAGTTCTCAATCGCTCAACCCTGCAGCGACAATCACCGATCACGGGATCATGGACCACTCAAAATCCAATCCCGCACCAAAGAGCACCGACCCACGCGTCGATGAGCGAGCCGTTTCCATGACCATCGAATCGCTCCTCCCCGCAGCGGATGCCAATCAACTCATGGCACTCATCGCACAAGGACACAACGCTGACGACCTGCACAAGCTCATCAGCCAAACAAACAAAGCCGCTTGATCGGCACCAGCTCGCTTCTTCTCAAATAAAGAGCCGCGAATCCCAGATTCGCGGCTCTTTCTTTTGGTTCAGTTCTCGCTACAGATCGATCAGGGACACCCGGACCCATACGCCGAGAGGAACGCCGAGATGTCCAAGAAGTTGAAGCTCCCGTCAACAGTCAGATCCGCTTGCGGGTGCTGACTCGAGAAAAGCCCCAGAAACGCGGAGACATCAAGGAAGTTCAGGTTCCCGCTCGGAGCGAAGTCCGCAATGCATTCCCGTGCCGTGATCGTGTATCGACCGGATGACACGCCCGCGAGTGAATCCGTACTTCCATCCGCGTAGTAGATATCGATATCCGCTTCGGTCTCGCTCCCAATCCCAAAGTGGACGCTCAGCTCAGACTGCGCAAGGTAGTTGGATCCGCCGCTGAGGTACCGCACCTGGGTCATCCCACCTGCAGTCAGTTCAACGCGTGTCCCGAATCCGTCTGGAGCGAGTCCATCAACCGCATCAGTATTGAACTCAAGGGTGATCGCTGCGCCTCCAGCAGAGTCATTCCGCAGACACACCATCGGCTGACGGTTATTGAAAATCAGCACATCCTGATCGCCATCATTCTCCAGATCAACATTGAGCAATCCCCGGCCCTGTCCGGTATCCGTGATCCCGCTCGCTGCAGCACTCTCGACAAAGTTTCCAGTCCCGTCGTTGATAAAGAGCACGGTCGGATCGGTCGTGTTCTCAACAGTGAACCCATTGGTCGCGATGATATCGAGCCAACCGTCCTGATCAAAGTCAATCGCGGACGCGCCCCAGCCCCAGTATCCGAAGTTGCATCCCGTCTCGACGGAAACCTCTTCGTACACATGGTCCACGCCTGTCGCGCGATAGAACATATTCCCTGAACCAGCACCAGCACTGCTGATTCGACTCGTCGCGTACCAATCGAGCAACCCATCGTTGTTCAGGTCTCCGAAGGTGTTGCCCATGCCGTTGGAGTCGAGACCTGTCCCGGAACTCACAGTCTGATCGGTAAAGGTCCCGTCACCGTTATTGACGAGGTACTTGGAAGTGAAGAAGTCCGAAACCCACAGGATTTCGGGATACAGATCTCCATCCATATCCACAAACTGTGGCGCGAACCCACGCACCACTGACATGTCCGCAACGATCGACGCGACGGTGACATCCGTGAAGGTTCCATCCCCATTGTTCCGGTAGAGCCGATTCCCGCCGAGCCAACCTGCGACCGCGAGATCGAGATCGCCATCAAGGTCATAGTCGCCAAACGCAGGGGAGAACGCATCGCCGTTGTTCGGATTGTTCGTTGCGACCCCCGCTGTCGCAGTGACATCGGTAAAGGTGCCGTCCCCGTTGTTCCGGTAGAAAATATTCTGTCCAGGAAGCATCCCTGTCGCGACGGAACCTGTCGAGGTCACCATGATGTCGAGGTCGCCATCGTTGTCGTAATCCCCCGCCGCTGCTCCGGATCCACGATGCGAGCGAGCGACCCCCGCCGCTGCTCCGCCTTCAGTGAAGTTCCCGTTCCCATCGTTCCAATAGAGCAGGTCAATCCCGCCTGAGCCACCGATGACAAAGAGGTCTTGGTCGCCATCGCGGTCAAAGTCCGCCACAACGCCGCCGCCTCCCATGAACTCCATGTCAGGCCCAGCGGTCACCGTCGCGTGCGAGTGCGAAAGCCCCACAGCACCAGTCTGCTCGACAAAGTCGACAGGTCCAGCAATCGCCGCTGAACACACTCCAAAGCAGGTCCCCGCTGCGATTGCAACCATCGTCCCATAACCCATATTCATCACACGAACTCCTCACAAGATCAGACTGATTCAGCCAACTCAAATAGATTGGCTCCCCGTCCACGCAGTCTAACAGAAGATTGGAAAATCCCAATGCACTTTTTACAAACTCAACGCCCAAACCGATCCATTCGTCCGGATACCCCGCTTGGTATCCCACAAAGTGCGTCTGTGATGCACCTGGACCAGTTCACTCAGCCCATCGTGTTTTGAGCGCGTGAGGCACTTTGAGCAGGTCCAGCGCCTTCCCAACTGTGAAATCAATCAGCTCATCCACCGTGGTTGGGAGGAGATACAGCCCCGGATTGGTTGGAGCGATGATCGCACCTGCAAGCGTCAGTGTTCGCATGTTCTCGATATCTATGAGATTCAAAGGCGACTCGCGATGGCACACAACCAGCGTATGGCGTTCCTTGAGCGTCACCGCCGCCGCTCGGCTGAGCAGATTCGAACCAGATCCCGATGCGATCGCACCCAGCGAAGTCGAAGAGCAAGGCAGAATCACCATCCCGTCATGAAGAAACGAGCCGGAAGCGATCGTTGCGCCGACATCCTTGTTCGGATGAATGATCAGATTGGATGCGAACAACGCCTTGTGCTGATCCGCCGCGAGATGGGGGCACATCGTGCTGAGCGAAACCGAGGTGATGTTCATCTCATCCGCGAGCAGCCGTTTCCCAAAGTCCGTCACCACCAGGTGGACCTGATGACCCTGGATCAAGAGCTGTTCGAGCAATCTCGCGGCGTACACCGCGCCCGATGCACCGGTGATCCCCAAGATATACCGCTTCCCGCTCGATAAAGGCGCCTCAGTAGGCGGCACCGATTTGGGCGCAATCATGTAGTTTTTGGGAGGTTGGTCGGATGGATTGGGCATGGGTGATTCTAGTGTGATGGAAGCCGTTGGTATGGAGGGGCTTTGGATGATGTGGCGCACTATGATCTTCGCGGGAAAGACACCGATAGACGCAGCAGGAGGTTGCAATGGCGCACATCACGAAAAAAATACTCGGATTCTCAATACTCGCAAGCAGCGCGATCCTGCTGGGGAATGGGTGCGTGAGCTACACGAATGTGCCTGTCCCCAACAGCGCTCCTGCGTTTAAGCACGCAAACTCCGGCGCCTCGATCAAATCCATGGTCGCGGCACTCGACCGCGTCATCCTCAAACACCCGATGCGCGATAGCCAAGGTCGATATGCTCTGAACCTCCCAGCGGGAACCACACCAGAAACCGCGGCAACAGTTCTTGCAAGATTGCCCAAAGGCGCGATCCTCCCATACGAAGGTATGGAAGAACTCGTACCGGTCTATCACATCTCACGCATCTGGTTGCGCGGCGTCTCAGGAAAGGTTGATGTCGTCTACCCAATCGACGCGGACACCGATGGTGGGGTCACCGCTTGGGTCCACGGCGGAGACCGCTCATGGTATGTCGAACGCTTGCAATACTGGGCGCCAGGCACAGTCCCCACCCCACCGCTGTATATCCCGATCGATGGAGACATCGAAGTAATGGATGTTCAAACCGACACAAACGAATACGATGAGCACAACTCCGAGAGTGATTGGGACGAGCAACCAGCCGCCGACGAACCAGTTGCACCAGCAACAACCGAGCCTGCTGACAACGGCGCGCTGTACCGTCAGATCGACAACTGAACCGATTCGAAGGATTGCGTAATGTGGAATGACCGGAGTCTGCTGTCGATGAATCTAGCCGATGCGGATCAGGCGCGGTCATTGCTCGCCGCGGCGCATGCCGATTCTTGGAAAGGCGATGAACTCGCAGGAAAGGCCGTCGCCAATGTCTTCTTCGAGGACTCCACACGCACACGCGTCAGCTTCTCAATCGCGGCCCAAACCCTCGGGGCAAAGGTCGTAGATCTCACAAGCGCGGGATCTTCCGTCGCGAAAGGCGAAACACTCCTCGACACCGCATGGACGATCGAAGCGATGGGCGTAGACGCGATGGTCGTTCGAGCGGGTCAGTCCGGAGCCGCAGAACTCATCGATCGGCACACCCACTGCGCCATCATCAACGCAGGGGATGGCACACACCAACACCCAACGCAAGCACTCACCGACGCACTCGCGATCGGACGATCCTTTACGCGCGAAGAAGATTGGGACCTCTCCGGACTCAACATCGCAATCGTCGGTGATGTCGTTTCATCACGAGTCGCGCGCAGCAATGTGAGATTGCTCCAAGCACTCGGAGCAACAGTGGTCTTGGTCGGACCACCCTCGATGGCGCCAAGCTCTTTGCAATCGTTGGGATGCTCAGTGACAAGCGACTTTGATTCGGTTATTGATCAATGCGACGCCGCGATGATGCTCCGGATTCAGTTCGAAAGGGGCGGCGGCTCAGTCCTTGCATCTACACGCGAGTATCACCAACGCTACGGGATGAGCGAAGCGAGAGCGGCACACATGAAAGATGGCGCGATCGTGATGCATCCAGGACCGATGAACCGAGGAGTCGAAATCGCTGCAGCCGTCGCTGATGGCGAACGCTCCGTTATCCTCGACCAAGTCGCCGGCGGGGTGCTTGTACGCAAAGCCGCTCTGGTGCACGCGATCAATCAGTAGTTCAACGGACTCCCTGTTTGTTTACAGCGGCGCCGGAACCGTCACCTTCGCAGGCGGATCGTTCTGCACAGCATGATCCGGGATCCACCACCTCGTCATCGGGAACCGTTGATCGAGCACATCAAAGAGTTCGCGTGGTGTGATGGTGAGAGCTGCTGGCTCTCCGAGAATGTGGGTGATCGTTCCTGAACGAACAACCGGGTTGATCAACCCCTGAGCATAATGCGGCGGCTCACCTTCTTGAAGCGAAGGCGGGGTCGAGATTTGAGCGCAGGAATGCAGGATTCCAGAGCT
>JARGNC010000157.1 GCA_029212425.1 Phycisphaerales bacterium | reverse complement strand
CTTCGGATAAAAGAATGTCGACTTCTGAGGCATCAACTCACCAGCACGCGAAATATCACGCACCGCATCCAAAGGCGTCGGACGAACAATAATCGCCACCTGCGCTTTCCCACCACCGGAAATCGAGCTCCCCGTCTCATCCCCACGCCCAATCGCAAGCACCTCATCAATCGAGTGCGGGAACGCCCACTTCACCGCTTCACCGCCGTTGAGTTCAGGTGAACAAATCTCATCCACAATCAAGTGCTGGATAATCGCAACATCAAGCCCACGCCACGCCTGAGACTGCTCCGGGAAGCGGTCCTCCAGCGGATCAGAAATCGCAGGCCAAGCCCCAAAGCAAAGCCCAGTCGCGTAGTCATAAATCCCGAACACATTCGTCTTCTCGCGCTCCGCAAGATCGTTCATCTGCGAAAGGAAGTTCTGCGGATTGTTGTCGATCGCCTCGATATTCAGCAATCCTGCACTCGCGTCCTGGAACGCATCAATATCGTAATCCTTCATCCCACCAAGCACCCGATGCGTCGGTCCGATCGCAAGCCCAGGATCAGCCATCGAGACAAGCACCATCATCGTGCGCAGCGCCGGATGATCCGCCGCAACATCGCCATCTTTCTCGATCAACGATTGCAGATAGTTGAGCGCTGTGTTGTACCGATGGTGACCATCCGCAACAAACACATCCTCACCCGCAAGTGCATCCTGATACGACTTGATCGTCGCGTCATCATCAATCGCCCACACTTCCTGCAAGACACCATCATCCATCTTCGCCGTCACATCAGGCTCACGCGAAGCCATCACATCCCGAACGATCCCCGTCGCCGCCCCATCCTCATCCGGATGCAGCCCAAAGATCGGCGATGTCTGACACGCCGTCGCTTCCATCAGCGCCTTGCGGTCCTCCTTCGGACCACCAAAGGTCTGCTCATGCGCCAAGATCCCCCCGCCCTCGCGTTCGCCAAACGGCACAGTCTCAACAGTCGCCGCCATCCCGCACCGCTGGTACGACTTGCCCTCAAACTCAAAGCTCTGCCGATACGCAAACATCGCGGGAGTCTCCCGCTTGGTCAACACACCAGACTCAAGCATCCCCCGATACGCATCACCAGCCGCTTCATACTCCGATTTCGGACCAAGCTCCTTTGCAGGAACATGAGGCAAATCAATCCCGACAATGTTGTTCGCGTCCCCATCCAGAAGCGCCTGCTTCTGCGACTTATCCAAAACATCATAAGGCGGAGCAATCACCCCAGATACATCCCCAGCACCTTGGTTGTATTCGACAGCACAGAACGGAAAAACAGCAGGCATAGGGAGATCCTTTCAACAATCAACATCATCCGATCAACCCCGTGTCCATAGGGTTCACCTTCCCCGATCATACGCCCCCAACCGGTCGCCGATCATCCAAGCCGAAGCCCATTCTCAGGAGTGATATGCCGCAGACAGTTCCGAAAAATCGCTAAAATCAGCCGCTTTCAATTGTTCAGTCCTGAACAGTTTCATTTTCAAAGAACATCCGTTCCGAGTTGCACCCCTTGCAGACCGCCGAAAATACATTGCCCCTCTTCTTTAACCGAGTGCCCGTCCCACAATCAGAGCAAACATCCCGAATACTCGTGTTCCCATCGCAATCTGAACATTTGAAGTAGTACGAGCGCCCATACAAAATTTGAAGTTTCGTAGATTGGCAATGCGTACACAAATAAGTCGGTCGATGCTCAGAATCTTGAGGTCGAGGAGCAGTGACATCCCTCGGCACAGCTTTCTGCCGACTAAGTTTCTTTGTGTCAGTGTTGTTACTTGTTGTCTTTCTTGAAGTTCTCTGGAACGGACTATGCGACGAAAGTAGCAACTCACGAACCCGATCAAGCTCGCTTGGAGTGAATGAATACAAACCCCAATCGCCATCTACTTTAGATGTCAACTTCGCTCCATCCGCATGTCGTTTGATCAGCGCCTGAGCCCGATCCGCGATCTGATCCGCCTTGTGCAGCTCAGGAATATCAATCTTCGGCCGCCGAATGACACTCTTATCTGAAATCGCCACAAGCACATCTATTGGACAATGCGTAAATCCACCTTGAATCAGACCAAGCAATCTCTTGCTCCGAAGCGATTCTCGTTGGTCTTGCAAAAACAAACGGAGCAAGTCCCCCTGTCGCTTTGCCTGCTGAATTGGAGAAGCCATGCCTTCTTCGCGCCTGCCGCGAACATACTTGAACTCGAGATGTTCGTTGACATGCACAGTCCCAGCAACACTCTTGGACTCAATAATCACAAGCCCATGCTTGTGCAAAATCAAGTGATCCATCTGCGCTGCTTCACCGTTTCGCTCGATCCTCAAATCATGAAAAACAAATACTCTCGGGTCCTCACCAAACGCACGGTTCAGGTAAAAAGCCATCTTGCTTTCAGCTTCGTTTCCAGCGGTGACCCTCTTGTTCTTCGTTGTTATGTTGTCTTTCTCTTTTAAAATCATAATCGACAGCATACAAGAATAGATCATCAATGTCGAACAGGGAATCACGGAGACTAAGCAAGCACTGGTGCCGCTTCGGAGCCAACCCTCGCCCCGACTCGCTCCTCCACAAATACACCTCGCCGAATCACCGATCCTACTATTCCACCATGACCACCCAACCCTCGGCACTCGTCATCCGCACCGCAGGTACAAACTGCGATCTTGAACTCGTCCGCGCATTTGAAATGGCCGGAGCGTCACCCAAGTCCATACATCTGGACACTTTGTGCGAAGATCCAAGCATCCTCAGGTCATTCGAACTCATCGGTTTCCCCGGCGGTTTCTCCTACGGCGACGACATCGCCTCAGGTCGAATCAAAGCGATGCACGCCCGAAAGCACCTTCTCCCGGAACTCGTCGCCGCCAGAGATCGCGGCGTACCCATAATCGGGATCTGCAATGGATTCCAAGTCCTCGTACAACTCGGACTCCTCCCTGGTGATTCTCCCGACGGAGCAAACGAACCATCGGTCGCCTTGTGCCAAAACGAGCACGGCCGGTTCATCGACGACTGGGCCGTGATGGAACTCAACGAGGACTCCAACTGCGTCTGGACCCAAGATCTCAAAGCGTTCGATGACCCAAATCTGTGCCGATTCCCCTCCGCCCACGCCGAGGGAAGTCTCGTTCTCAAAGACGGATACCAGATCGACCCCAATCGTGTGACCCTCCGCTACCAAACCAACATCAACGGCTCCACCGACCGCATCGCCGGCATCAGCGACCCCACCGGACTCATCTTCGGACTCATGCCCCACCCAGAACGAATGCTCGACTGGAACCGCCATCCATTTGCAACCCGGCTTGATGCATCGACCAAATCCGGACCAACCCCAGGACTCAGCATTTTTACCAGCGCGGCCAACGCCGTCCAATCCGCGGCGGTCCCGTCATGACCACCAAAATGAACGGGCGAGCAGTCTACGCGGGAAGTTTCGACCCCCCAACCAACGGGCATGTCTGGATGATCGACCAGGGTGCGCAACTTTTCGATGAACTGATCATCGCGGTCGCGAAGCATCCCGAAAAAGAGTACACCTTCGAAATCGAAGAACGCCTCGCATGGCTGCAGGAAATCGCCGATCGGCACGACAATGTCAAAGTCGCGTCCATCCAAAACGAGTTTCTCGCGCACTATGCGAAACGAGTCGATGCACGATTCGTGATCCGCGGCATTCGGCACGAGGATGACTACCAGTACGAGCGGGGGATGCGGTATGTGAACTCGGATCTGAATCCGGATTTGACGACTGTTTTTCTGATGCCGCCGCGGGCGTTGTGTGAGTTGAGCTCGAGCTTTGTCAAAGGCATGATTGGTCCGGATGGGTGGGAGTCGGTGGTGGAGCGGTATGTGCCGGGATCTGTTTTTGATCGGCTGCGATTGTTCCATGTGGAACAATTGAGATCGTTTGGCGCGGATGGACCTCCTGAGTAGATGGCGGGGGTTGGTGGTTGCTTACGACCGGATGTGTGCGCACGGGAGTGGTCAAGAGGAGTTGATGTGATGGCGAAATCGACAACGCAATACCAGACGGACGGCGCGCTCAATGAGCAGATTCTTGCGATGCGTGTGGTGGCGATGCCGAAGGAAACAAATCCGTATGGGACGATCTTTGGTGGGATCATTCTGAGCTACATTGACCAGGCGGGGTTTGTCGAGGCGCGTCGGCATGGGGATCTGGACTGGGTGACGGCGGCGATGGATCGCGTTGAGTTCCACGCGCCGGTGCATGTTGGGGACATCCTCAACTGCTACAGCTACACGACGCGGTTCGGGCGGACGAGCTTGGATGTGCGGGTCGAGGTGAGCGTGGAGCGGTTCCATACGAACGAGGAAGTGCATGTGACGACGGCGAGCATGACGATGGTGGGTATGCGGGATGGGAAGCCGTTCCCTTATGCGGAGTGTCCGTGTTCAGATCCGGAAGCTGGTTCGGAAGATCAGAAGGGCTGAGCGTGGGTGATGGATCGACCAACCCTGCTCGGCTCGCGGTGCTGCTGTCTGGTTCTGGACGCTCGCTTGAGAACCTGATTGAGCACATCGATCGCGGCGCGCTTGACGCGACGATCGCGGTGGTGGTGGGGTCGAGAGAATGTCTTGGGGTGGAGAAAGCGAAGGCGGCGGGGATTCCTGCGCTGGTGTTTGACGGTGGGATTGGTGGGGATGATCTTGATCGGTTGTGCGCGGAGTATGGGATCGACTGGGTGATTCTGGCGGGGTATTTGAAGCTTATGCCGATGACGGACGCGGTGCGGGGTCGGGTGATCAATATTCATCCGTCGCTCTTGCCTGCGTTTGGTGGTAAGGGGATGCACGGGATGCATGTGCATCGAGCGGTTGTGGAGGCGGCAAAGCTCGGGAAGGTTTCCGAGACGGGATGCACGGTTCACTTTGCGGATGAGGAGTTTGACCAGGGGACGATCATCGAGCAGCGGCGGTGCGCGGTGGGCAGTGAGGATACTGCGGAGGATGTCGCGGATCGGGTGTTTGCGCTGGAGTGTGATTGTCTTCCGAGTGCGATTCAGTCGGTGATTGATGGGGCTGGGTGAAGACCCGACTGCGGCGTGGCGTCCGGCCCTTGCGTTTAACTAGGAAGAAGGTCGAAATCTATCGACGATTTGGATTGCGGTGGCGTGCCATGGCGGAGTGTGTGACGCATCATTGCGATACGGAGTCTCAAACCCTCAGAATCATCGACATGTTTCTGAAAGTCACTAAAAACCAAGGCCATTGAGCTTTCTCTGTGAGCAAGCAATAGTGCGGCCCTTCTTGATAGGAGTGGCGTATTGGTGTCTATGCGTATCTCTAGTTGTTGCTGAGTTTGTTTGTCGCCTGTGCAAATAGTGTTGATGACGAGTTTATGTGTAGTGTCGTATACCAACATGAGTCTTTGTGCATCTGGACCAAGTTCTGAATATGTTCCGTTGAATTGTTGGCTGAATAAATCATTGAGCTGATTTGTGTAGTCTTGTCGAATGATTTGGCCTTTGAAGTTGACAAGTCTTCGGACGGTGTCGCGGAAGATCAGC
>JARGNC010000156.1 GCA_029212425.1 Phycisphaerales bacterium | reverse complement strand
GCAACATCCGCCGCGACGCATTCTTCAAACAACGCCCGCGCCCGCGCCGGACCAAGCCTCCGCGCCGTCCCCAAGATCGCGTCCTTGCTCGATGCAGGCCAAAGCTTGAGTTCTTTCCCGATCACATTCGCGTTGACACCCTGCGACATCGCCTCGCTCGCGCCCATCAGCTTCCGCGCCAGATCACTGCACGCAAACACCACAGGCACCGCATTGCTCTTGGGACTGTTCCCCAGAATCACCCGCAGCTCACGGAGCGCACGAACCGGATCGCCGCACAACAGATACGACTGGATCGCCCACACCTCTTCCTCGCGTGTCAGCCCGACAAGCTCTGTAACAAGCTCAGGCGTAATCGGATTCCCGCTGCCCGCCGCCGTCGCGAGTTTGCTCAGCTCCGTATCAATCCTTCCGAGATCCGCGCCCAGCCGTTCGACCAATCCCGCAGCGGTTCGCATATCAATCGAAGACGAATACTCTTTGGACGCGCGAGCAACCACCCATCGGCACGCCGTCCCCTCATCGACCGTGTCGCACTTGACGATGATCCCCACCGTCCCGATCGCGTCGTCGAGCTTGCCCTTGTTCCACTTCCCGCTCCGCAGCACCAGCGTCGCACCATCGCTCGGCCCGTTCGCGTACCGCTCAAGCATCCCGCGCGTCCCAGCGTTGACAAACGAATCCGCCTCGTCCACCACCACCATCTTGTGCGCCGCCATCAATCCAAACGATCGGCACTCATCGAGCACCTCCGCGAGATCGACCTGCTCACCATCAAACTTGAACACCTCGATCTCGCCGTGCTCCGCTTCGAGACGATCCTTGAGCATGTTGGTGTACTGCGTCCGCAGGAACAACTCCTTGCCCGTCAGGACAACGATCCGATGCTCCGCGCCAGGGGTACGAGCGCCGCTAGATTTTGTTGCTGCTTTCGCCACGCCCCATTGTACACAACCCGGAACCACACTATTGTGATCCAATGCCCAAACTCACCGTCATCGCAGGCCCAGACGAGGGCAAAGAGTACCAACTCCCCATCGGAGAGCCCCAGCTCATCGGTCGCTCCAGCGAAGCGCTCCCCATCACAGACAACACCGTCTCGCGCCGACACGCCGAACTCACCCCCGACGGCTCCATCTGGTACATCCGCGATCTCAAATCCAACAACGGCACCCAAGTCAACGGCGTCCACATCAAAGACCGAATCCGACTCGAACCAGGAGACGAAATCTCCGTCGGGATCACCACCCTCGTTTTCGGATCAAACCCAAACGATCGCAGAAACTCCGCCGTGCTGCTCACCGACGATGAACAAGAAATCGATGTCGAGCTCACGCTCCCATCGTCGGGAGATTCCTATATCGGACAAGCGATCGATCCGACCGCCGCCGCTGAGGACCACCTGCGCGTCATCTACGCGCTCACTTCGATCACCGCGCGCATCGTCAACAAACGCGAACTCCTCGAAACGGTCATGACACTCATCTTCAACGAGTTCCGTCCAGAGCGCGGCGTCATCATGATCCCAGGCGCCACCCCCGAAGCGCCGATGGTCCCAGGAATCATCCGCTACGCCGCGCCGCCGAAGGATGAAGACGCCGCGAAGATTCATGTCTCGACCACCATCCTCAGAGCCGCGATGGACGGCGATGGAGTCCTCTCCACCAACGCGATGCAAGACCCACGCTTTGCGTCAGGTGATTCGGTCCAGCAGTACCAGATCCGCAGCGCGATCTGCTCCCCCATCACATTCGGAGAACAACCTTTCGGCGCAATCTACATCGACTCATCAACTGTCCACCACGCGTTCGATCGTCAGCAGCTCGCGCTGCTCAACGCGATCGGTCAGCACACAGGACTCGCGCTCGCGAACGCTGATGAACATCTCAAGCGTGTCAACTCCGAGAGAATGGCCGCGATCGGAGAGACCGTCGCGTCGCTCTCACACTCGATCAAGAACATCCTCCAAGGACTCAAAGGCGGCGCGGATGTCGTCGAGATCGGACTCCACAAAGGCGACCTAGACATCTCCCGCAACGGCTGGGGAATCCTGCGTCGCAACCTCGATCGGATCGCATCGCTGACGATGAACATGCTGACCTTCGGACGCAAGCTCCAACTCGAACTCGAACTGACACACATCAACAAAGTCGCGCACGACTGTGCGCAGCTGATGGAACAGATCTGCGCCGAGAAAGGCGTCGCGCTGATTGTCGATGCTGATCCGGAGATGCCTCCGGTGAGTGTCGATCCTTCGCTGATCCACCAAGCGATCATGAACCTGGTATCCAACGCGATCGAAGCGGTTGAACCTGAGACCGGCGCGGTGACGGTGAAGGTTTCGTTTAATGAATCTCGTCCAGACAAAAACAAGGCGGGCGCGGTGCTTCGTCCCGCGATTGTGATCTCGGTGATTGACAACGGTCCCGGTATTTCGCACGATCGGTTGGCGTGGATCTTTGAGCCGTTCAATACGACCAAGGGACTCAAGGGGACAGGGCTTGGGCTCGCGGTGACCAAGCGGATCGCGTACGAGCACAAGGGTCGTATCCGCGTGGAGTCGACTCCGGGATCGGGGTCGGTGTTCAAGATCATCATCCCGGCGGATCTGGATTCGCAGCTTGATCCGAGCGCGACATCGAATCGTCAGGGGAACAACAGCGAGTCGCTTGGGCTGATTTGAATCTTTGTGCTTGCTGCAATTGTTCCACGTGGAACATGACCGGATTTGTGCGGGAAGTTTTAATTGGCGCACGGGGATGGCTGTTTAGGCGGCGAGTTGGTCTTTGGTTTGCTGCTGATTGAGGAGGCGCTCGACTGTTCTGAGGAGTCGGGCTTTGTGGATTGGTTTGGTTTCGTATTCATCGCATCCGGCTTGGAGGCATTTTTGTCGGTCGTCGGACATGGCGTTTGCGGTGAGCGCGAGGATTGGGAGGGTGTGTCCGTTGTTGCGCAGGGTTCGGGTAGCTTGGTAGCCGTCGACGATGGGCATTTGCATGTCCATGACGATGAGGTCGAAGTGGTTTCCTTCGTTGATTGCTTCGAGTGCGAGGAGTCCGTTTTCGACGATGGTGACATCGAGTCCTGCTTTGGTGAGGAAGTGTTCGAGGAGTTTTTGGTTGTCTGGGCCGTCCTCTGCGACGAGGATCTTTCCGGAGAGTGCGTTGGTTGGACTGTTCTGATCTCGCGTGTACATCGTTGTGGCGCAGGGGAGTTCGGTGGTGAGTTCGTTGGTCGCGCCTTGTGGGATGACGAGGGGGAGGGAGCATGTGAAGACTGATCCGAGTCCTACGGTGCTTGTTGCGGTGAGACTTCCTCCCATCATTTCGGCGAGTTGTCTTGAGATGGAGAGTCCGAGTCCTGTGCCTTGGTGTGCGGCGGGGGTTGTGGAATCGTTCTGTTCGTATGGAGCAAAGAGCGTTTCGAGACGGTCTTGATCGACACCGATTCCCGTGTCATGGACTTCGAAGTGGATGTGTTTTTTGGTTGTGCGGACTGCGATGGTGACTGTGCCGTGGTTGGTGAACTTGATGGCGTTTCCGACGAGGTTGAGGAGGACTTGTCTGATGCGGTAGGAATCGATGACGACAGTCGCTGGGACTGGGTTGAGGAACTTGACATTGAGCGCGAGGTCCGCTTTGTTGGCGCGATCCTTCATGGTGTTGCGTGTTTCGGCGAGGATTTCCCCGATGCGGCTCGGGGCGGGTCTGATTTCGAGTTTGCCCGATTCGATTTTCGATAGATCGAGGACTTCGTTGATGACGGAGAGCATGTGGTCGCCTGCGCTGAGGATGCGGTTGACGGCGCGTTTCATGCGATTTGAGTCTTCGTGTTGATCGGTCATTTCCGCGAGCACATCTGCGTATCCGAGGATGGCGGTCATGGGTGTGCGGATTTCATGGCTCATGTTTGCGAGGAACTCTGACTTTGCTTTGTTCGCTTGCTGGGCGTTGTATGCGAACTGTCTGAGTTCGTGTTCGCTTGCTCTGAGTGAGTCCATGACATTGCGTGCGAGCGTGATGGCGCGGCTGCGGCCGTGGGAGATGAAGAGGGTGATGGCGGCGAGGAGGAGGGTGAGCTCGATACAAAGGAGGAGTGTGTTCTTTGCGCTGCTGAGGTCTGCGTGAAGATTCTCGATTCTGTGTGATGTGTTTTGATCGAGTGGGCTTGCGATAATTTTGGTGTTGAATGCTCTACCTCCGAAGGTGGAGGAGAAGACGGACTCGACGCCTTGGTGTGTGGTGTTGCATTTGTTGCATGGGTATGCGGGGTTGATCTCGTTGGAGTTGAAGAGGACGGCGTTGTTTCCGAGCCAGTCTTTGGTGCTCATCTGGACGGTGTCGTAGGAGCTCTCGTTTGTGATGACGCTTTGGACAAAGCGGTTCATGTCGAGCGAGATGACGACCCATCCTCGTACAGCGAATCGTCTTTGGGAGACTGTGTCGAGGGGGAGTCCGTTTTTGTAGTGCGGGATCACGATGACCAAACCGACTTTGGAGTCTGTGCCTTCTTGTTGTTTGAGAAGGATCGGTGAGGAGATTTGGGCGGAGTTCCGGTCGGTGGCTCGATCGTAGACTTCTTTGTTTGCGGGTTTGGCGGAGACATCGAGGCCGACGATTCCCTGGTTTCTTTCTTCGGGTTCGTCGTACTTGATGATGTAGTGTGGTGCGTCTTCGTCGGTTCTGTAGTAGCCTTCGTGTGTGGTGAGGTTGAAGCTGTCGACGCCTTGATCTCTGAGTTCCTTGACGAAGTCCTTCATGTCGGCGGGCTTGACGCGCTGGACATAGGCGAAGCCTTGAACTCCGGGGTATTTTTCATCGAGCATTGCGGAGTCGACAAATCGGCGCCATTCTTTTCTGCCTACATAATCGCTTGCTTGGATGAATCCGCGCGCGAAGATGAGGGCTTCTTCGTAGCCTTTGAAGTGCTCGACGAGTTGTTGGTGTTTGATGGCGGAGTGTTTTTTCGATTCGCTGATATGCTTTTCGTATGCGGAATCGATGTTTGAGTTGTAGATCAGCGCGGTGATGCACGCGCAGACGACAACGACGAACGACACAACGATGTATCGACGGAAGAATTCCGAGACCCTGTTCTGTTTCGAGTGGGCGAGTTCTGCGGGTTTGAGCAGTCGATGCGGCATGAGCCGGTTTTATCGACTCGTAGAATAGGTGTATTCATCTAAAGTGTGAAGGAACTGTTGGAATGGGGATTTGCCGCTAGTGATTATTGGACGGGGCATAAAAAAACGGGCTTTACGCCCGTTGGTGCGTGGTTGAGTTTTGGTTAGACGATGGCGGGTTCGAGTTTCATGGCTTTTGCCATGGCGATTCCCATGTCTGCGGGGCTCATGGCGACCTCGACTCCGGCGGCTTGGAGGGCGGCAATCTTGGTGTCGGCGGTGCCGGTTGGTTTACCGCCTGCGCCTGCGGAGATGATTGCTCCGGCGTGTCCCATGCGTTTGCCTTCTGGTGCGGTGCGTCCTGCGATGAAGGCGGCGACTGGTTTTTTGACATTTTTTGCGATGTATTCGGCGGCGGCTTCTTCGTCTTCGCCTCCGATTTCACCGATCATGAGGATGGCGTCGGTGTCGGGGTCTTCTTCGAACATGCGGATGCA
>JARGNC010000155.1 GCA_029212425.1 Phycisphaerales bacterium | reverse complement strand
GCGAATGTTTCGCGTGATGCGCTCTCCATGCTGCTTTATCTGGATCGATTGCTGTGTTCGCGTGCAGACTGAGCTTCATCGTCGCGCTCACTCCTGCGATTGGTGAGAGCGGTATGCCTTGCCAGTCCTGGAGCCAACGCTCGGTGATCCGGTCGTAGCTGTACCCCCCGGTGCCATGAATGAAAAAATCTGAAACAAATGCACGCATAATCGCGGTCATCAACAGTCCACGCGGAACCAGATTGCTGCGATCAAAGTCCTGCTGATCAGGTTGGATGCTCACCGGAACCCGATCGGTCCCTACGAACCTCCAAAGCGGGAGTTCGATGCTGGTGTCTTTGATCCGCAGCGGACGCACCCCTGCTTCAGGAAACTCGGCAACACTCGCGTTGTATGATTCCGCTGCAAGCGTTGGATCTTCGATCATTGCATCGAGCAGAGATTGAGCCGCATCGATCGCCATCAAATCCGAAGCGTACACAAGATGTGGTTCATCAATCCCCAGCTTCTCACACAGCAAACCGATGCTTGCGCTTGCAAACTGTTTCGCAAGCGAGGTTTCATATTCGAACCCAGTGATCCAAGAACCGATTTCTTCAAGCTGTTCTGGAAGATCGTCTTGTATTTCGATCGAAGACAGCAATGCTGTGGGTGTGTTGGTATTGGGATCCCCACCGATTCGAGATTCCTGCACAGACAACGATCCATCATCTGATATGGGAAGACGCACCAAAGCGGGATCCACCACGTCCTGATCCGGAACCACCCACACCATCGCAGCACCGACGCGCCTGGACCATGCATCCATCGCGATCAGCTTGGCAACAATTCCGGGATGAAACAGGATCGGCGGATGACCCGACGCGATGATCGGTTGGTCTGTGGAAAGACCGAGCTGGGCTCGTGCTTGGATTGCTTCTTTGGAGGTTGCTTGGGGGAGATCCGTCATCCACTCTTCAGCTGATGGGAGCAGGACGATCTCTTCTGGGTGCGTGCTGGACGACTCTCTTGGCATGCACGCGGCTTCCTGCAGACAGCGGTTCATGGTCAATCAACTCAACAACAACGACAACCGGTGTGGCGGCTCTCGTGTGCTGCCTTTGATGTGCTACTTGATGTGCTACTTGATGTGCTGGTCGATGCTTGAGCGAGTTCTTTCGCACGCGCGATCTCACGAGAAAGCACTTCCCGATAGTGCGCCAATCGGCGGACCGAATCATCGAGCCCGCCTCCGAAGGTCCGATTGGGATCGTTGTAGATCAGATCGACTTCGATTTCCCCAACACGAAGTCCGAACGCCGCGGCTTGCGCCCAGAGCTGCATCGGGAACGCGTATCCATCTTCAGTCAGATCAATCCGCTGCATCGCGCTGACGCGATGGGCTTTGAATCCGCAGAACGCATCGGTGAGCGTGAATCCAAGCTGATCGTTGATCTCATTGGCAAGCGTCATGTTGATCGCGCGTCGGTCCGCAGGAGCGATCTCAGATTTCGCGTCGAGATTCAGGTATCTTGATCCCGAAATGATGTCGAGGTTGTCCTTCTCGATCGCGTCCATGAACGCCGGGATATGCGCCGGCTCGTGCTGATCGTCGCAGTCCATCGTGATGACCCAGTCGTATCCATCACGAGCGCCACACTTGAAGCTCTCGCTGATCGCTCGCCCGTACCCCAGATTGGTTGCGTGATGGATGACATCGAGTCCCATCGGCTCGCGCAGCTCGTCGAGGATTTCTGCAGTGCCATCCGTCGAACCGTCGTTGATTAAGAGTATGTTGTCAGCATACTCGTGGACGCGATCGAGGATATCCCGGACATAGCCGGCTTCGTTGTAGACTGGGATCGCGATCAATACCGACATAGAGGGACTCCTGGCGTAATCATAGACAGACGGGGTGCTTTTACCAAAACGCCCGTTCTGGAACCAATATTCCGGAATTTGAAGACTTTATGAAGGTTCGCCGGGTTCTTTGGTCTTGGCTTTGGATTCTGATTCGGATCGAGAAAGCTCGGTATACGCCGCGAACCCGAACGGGAGCCGTTCGGAATCTTCTGGATTGTCGTCTTGCAGTTCCTCAGACGCGGCTTCGAGCTGACGAACAAGCTCTTCAGAAAGCGAATGGATCCCGATTATTTGGGAAATCGGGAGTGTGTAGGTCTCTCCAGTCGGAGTCGTGATCCGAAAGACCGTGCATTGAACATCCGCGGATCGCACGCGATCCTCCTGTGTACCCACTGCTGAGCAGGCAAAGACTGGGAAAATATCCGCGATGGGGATGCGCTGACCCAGCGTTGTGATGATGCCCATGCGTCCATCAAAGAGGTCGTCGATCGGTTTGGAGGAGTGCTGTGCCGCGGATGGGGTGGGACTCAGTCTCGCGCTGGAGCTTGCTGCGGCGCTTGCCATAGCCATCAGTGAGTCGCGGACGACATTGGACCAGAACTGGTCTCTGCGAGCTTGAACACGCATCGCTTGAGGAACCATCGAAACGGCCCCGTCAGCGGGATGCGCCCAGTGCTGAGCAAGATCGGAGGAGTACGGTTGATCAGAGGATGGTTCCATAGTCCGAGAGTTTATCCCCCTTGGGACCATCAAGGTCTGCAATCCATATTCAGGACCCCCACCGTCATAATCGGCACAGCCTCCGATGGAATCGCATTCCGTGCGTTTCCGCAGCGAAGTAGCGGCTCAAAGTCACCGATGCAGAGAGTCTACGGAGGTATGAGATTATGGAAAGCAACGGCAAAGCATTCAATGAGGTCCGAGCACTGCTCAACAAGATGGATCGTTCCATCGACGATGCACGGACCAAACGCCTCGGTCCTCCTGTTGGATCACCAAGCGCCACACCAAAGACCACTCCAGCCGGCGGGACTGTCGATCTGGATCAAGAAGTCGGCGGCTCCACTCCCGCTCGTCCGCTCACTGAGCTTCAACGCAAGCGTGCGTCCTTTGGTCGCGCCAAGCCATTGAGCCGGAACGACTCGCCGAACCAGTGGAAATCCACTGGTACCGACGGCGTCGGATAACGCGAGACTCAACATCGAATTCCAGTTCTTAAGGGGACTGACTGATCGGCCGCTGGTTTGTTATCCAGCGGTTGATTTGTAATTCAAGCAAAGGCAGCGGGACCGATCCGTTCTTGAGCAACTCATCGTGGAAACTGCGGAGATCAAAGTCCTCTCCCAGATCACGCTCCGCGACCGCGCGGAGTCCACGGATCGCGAGCTGACCGATCATGTACCCCGTCGCTTGTCCCGGCCAACCGATGTACCGATCGACCTCCGCTTCGATGTTGTGTGGCGCTAAGCCGCTGTTCTCAAGCATGTAGTCGATCGCTTGCTGACGCGACCAGCCCTTCGCGTGGATCCCGGTGTCTACTACAAGGCGAAGCGCTCTCCACATCTCCATGTTGAGACGACCAAAGTTGTCGTAGGGGTCCGCGTACAAGCCATTGGTTGAGCGATCCCCGATCTCCAGTCCGAGCGACTCTGCATACAACGCCCATCCCTCTCCGAACGCGGTAAACCCCATCGTCTGACGGATCGGGTGCTGGTTCTCGATCTCTGCGATCAGCGAGTATTGATGGTGGTGTCCTGGGACCGCTTCGTGCATGGTGAGCGCGATCATCTCGTAGCGAGGACGCTGATCGAGCTTGGAGCAGTTTGCCATGAAATATCCTGGGACGCCGGATTCCATATCGCCGGGGTAGTAGTACGCTGTTGGGGCGCTGTCCTCTTGGTATTCCGCGAGTCGCTTGACGCCGTAGGAAAGACGCGGGAGTCGGCGGAACAGGGTGACCATCCCCGGATCAACCCGCTTTGCGATCGCTCGGTATTCTTCGAGAAGTGCGTCGGGGTCAGTGTGGTAAAAACGGGGTTCGCTGCGGAGGTACTGGGTGAATGCCGAGAAGATTTCGTCGTGAGAACCGAACTTGTCCGCTGGTTCCCAATCGGTCTGCGCGATGACTTCCATCATCTCCGCTTTGATCCGCGACACCTCATGAAGACCTACCTCGTGGACCTGCTCCGCTTGGATCATTGGGATGGTCGTGTGGTATGCGAGCATCGCGTTGTAGCCGTCAATCCCGTCGGCCCCATCACTCGCGCCGATGGTGTCTCTGCACGACGGGATGTATTCGTTTTGCATAAACAACGCGAGTTCGGTGTACACCGGAACGATCCGGTCCGCGATGATCTCGCGTGCTTCAACTCCGAGAGGATCCGACTCATCGAGCGACAAAAATGGTTCATAGAACGGCGACTTGCTCGCATCCTCGCGGATCTCCCCGCTGCACTGCGCCAAGACCTGATCGACGACCGATTCCAGAATCACCTTCGGCGGAACACGCCCTGACTGGATCCCCGCTCGCATGTTGTCCATGTGGTCCCCGATGAGCACATCGACCCCTCGTAATCGCTGGACATACATCTCGCGGTGTTTCTGCGTGGTCATCGGGAGACGCGATCCCATCTGGGGGAGCCAGATTTGAGGTCCTGATATGGAGCTGATTGGGGTCTGGAAAGCTTTGTACTTGGACTGAGCGATGCTGGTCATCAATCGATACTGGAGCAGATCAAAGTCCGTCCGGTCCGCTTCTGTGTACGAGGATTGGTCGAGCTTTCGCAGGTCTTCAAGGAGTGCTTGTTCGGCATCGTTCCAGATCTGCTGCGATGGCGCGGAGACATCTTCGAGCTCACCGAGCCGGGATTCATCGCCGACGATCTGGTAGTACCCACCTGGATTGTTGTCGTAGAGCTCAAGGAGGTAGCGGTCCATGAACGACCACAACGCTCGGTCCCGATCCGGCGGGCATTCAGGCAGCGTCGGCTCGGCCCACGCAAGGGCACACAGAGTCAGAACAAATGCGACAACAACGATCTGGAGGGGTTTGAACATGCTCCAGCATAGGAGTGAAACACGATTCCGGGTTGTCCCAAGCGGCGGAGCGGATACGATACAGGGTTCTAGAAGCGTCTAGAGCGACATACAGGGGATTGGTGTAATGGTAGCACGAAGGTTTCTGATACCTTTAGTAAGAGTTCAAATCTCTTATCCCCTATTTTCCACAACAAAGAATCCACGCGAACGGGCACCCGAACTAAACGGTGTCCGTTGTCTGTAATGGATCATCCGAATCGTCGGTCAACTGCAAGCGAAGGAGCTGCGCGTAGCGTCCATCCGCTTCGAGCAGTTCGTCGTGCGTGCCGCGTTCCTTCACCTTGCCGTGGCCGAGCACCAGGATCAGGTCGGCGTTGGCCGTGACACTGAGGCGGTGCGTGGTGGCGATGACGGTGCGACCGCGACGGCTTTCGTTGAGTCCGTCGAGGATGCGGCGTTCGGTGCCGGGATCGACGGCCGACAGCGTGTCGTCGAGCAGCATGCCGGGGCGATCGCTGAGCACGGCGCGCGCTAGCGATACACGTTGCTTCTGGCCGCCGGACAGCGTTACGCCACGTTCGCCGACGATGGTGTCGATGCCATCGACGAGTTGCGGCAGGTCTTGATCGAGCGCGGCGGCGCTGACGGCGGCGTCGCGTCGCTCGAACTCGGTCACGCCGTCGTCGAAGGTGATGTTGTTGGTGACCGTGTCGCTAAACAAGAACGGCTCTTGCGGCGCCA
>JARGNC010000154.1 GCA_029212425.1 Phycisphaerales bacterium | reverse complement strand
TTCGCATGAAAGAACACAACCGAGAGAATCGCGATCGATCGGAGCCCGTCAACCTCGGGGATCAACGCCCGCCCGGAGGTTCGGCGCGAGAGGTGCCGGGCAAGAAATGAAGTCAGAGTGCTTATCATGCGGGTACCCTAGCGGTTCTCAAAATCAAATACATCCATTGATTCGGATTGTTTGTGTTCATGTGTGCCTCATCATCGGCACAATTCACTTTCAATTTCAAGAATGACTGCTATGATGGATGTTGGTCTAGGGGATTCCCGGACTAGACAACCCAAACGCGGGCTGCCGGCCCGCAGTTCGTGATGGGCCGACATCCCGCCTTACCTCAGGAAGGCGGTCTAGCCGTGACAAACACGCGACCCACTGAAGATATCCGGAACATTGCACTTGTAGGACAGACCGGGAGCGGAAAGACTCTCCTCTCAGAGCGTCTCCTGTTCAGTACCGGCACCATCTCGCGCATGGGATCGATTGAAGACGGCACCACCTTCTCCGATTGGTCAGACGAAGAAAGACACCACCAGCACTCACTCCGGACCACCATGCTCCACTTCGAGCATGAAGGACACATGGTCAATCTCATTGATACCCCGGGGCTCGCGGACTTTGCGGGACACGCAATCTCCGTCTTCCCCGCGGTCGAGACCGTCGCGGTCGTGATCGATGCCCATAAGGGGATCGAACCGATGACGCGGCGGATGATGCGGATCGCAAAGGATCGAAACCTGCCGAGGATGATCATCGTCAATAAAATCGATGACCCTACCTGCGATCTTGAAGCACTCACAATGCAGCTTCAAGAAACCTTCGGGAGCGAATGCCTCCCGATCAACCTCCCGACCCCAGACAAGAGCGACACGATTTCCGTCTTCGACGATGAAGGCGACGGCGACACTTTGTTCAGTTCTGAAGCCGATGCGCATCAAGCGATCATCGAACAGATCGTGGAAATCCAAGACGACCTCATGGACAAGTACCTCGAAGATGGCGACGAGTCCAATATCTCCAAACAACAACTCCACGATGTCTTCGAGAAAGCACTCCGTCAAGCCCACCTCGTCCCGATCTGCTACTGCAGCGCCAAAACCGGTGCGGGCGTGAACCCGATGCTGCACCTGTTCGCGTCGATCCTTCCCAATCCGCTCGAAGGCAACCCTCGCCCATTCCTCAAACGCGAATCAGAGGACGGCGAAGAGGTCGCGTTTGCTGCGGATGAGAAAGCGGACTCGCCTGTGATCGCACACATCTTTAAGGTCACAACCGACTCATTCGTTGGAAAGCTCGGTGTATTCCGTGTGCATCAAGGCACGATCAAATCCAAATCTGAGATCCTGATTGGTGATCAGAAGAAGCCGCTTCGGATTGGTCACCTGCTCAAACGACAAGGCAAAGAATCCGTCGAGGTGGATGAGCTTGGGCCTGGTGACATCGGCGCGATCGGGAAAATCGACGAGGTGCACTTCGACGCGGTCCTTCATGAGGGACACGACCTTGATTCGGTCCACCTCAAACCACTCCCGCTCCCCAAACCAATGTACGGCCTCGCGATCGAGCTCAAAAACCACGCCGACGAAACCAAGTTCTCTGGGGCGCTCCACAAGCTTCTTGCGGAAGATCCATGTCTGAAACTTGAACGGATCAAAGCGACCAAGCAGACCGTCCTGCGAGGATTGGGCGAACTGCACCTCCGTATTGTTCTTGAAAGACTCAAAGAGCAGTACGGGCTTGAGCTTATCACCGAGACTCCAAAGGTTGCGTATCGAGAATCGATCACAGGCACCGCGGAAGCGTCGTATCGGCACAAGAAGCAATCCGGCGGCTCAGGACAGTTCGGGGAGGTCCACCTCCGCGTTTCGCCGCTCCCAGCGGACCACGAGGACGGGTTCGAGTTTGTCAACGCGACCGTCGGCGGCTCAATCCCGAAACAGTTCATGCCTGCGATTGAGAAAGGGATCCGTCTGGCGCTCGAACACGGCGCCGTCGCGGGGTATCCAATGTCCGGCGTCAAGGTCGAGGTCTTCGACGGGAAGTACCATGCAGTGGACTCCAAAGAAATCGCGTTCATCACCGCTGGGAAGAAAGCATTTATTGATGCCGTCACCAAGGCGCATCCAGTGTTGCTTGAACCAATAGTCCACCTGGAGGTCACCGTGCCTTCGGATCGGATGGGTGATATCGCGGGGGATCTCTCGACCAAACGAGGGCGCGTCCAAGATACCCAGATGCTCCCCGGCGACATGTGCACTGTGATCGCGCAAGCGCCGCTGAGCGAACTCCAGAACTTCTCGACCGAGCTCAAATCCATCACAGGCGGATCGGGTTCGTATTCGATGGACTACTCGCATGAAGAAAACACGCCGCCGCACATCCAGCAGGAGGTCATCGCGGCGTTCGCGGGACATGACGATGACTAATTCTTCTTGATCGCCTCCTATCCCCAGACCATCCCCAACGCCCGGATCGCCCAGAATCCGGGCTTTTTTGTGCGCTAATGGGCCGGGGCGCAAGAAACGACTTCCGAGAAGTAAAATTCTCAAGGTCCGCAGCAGTTATGGCGCGGAATGATCGTGATTGACGATGGAGGTTCTGGTAGGATCGGGTTGTCGCTCATGGATGGGCGTGACCAATGATGTTCATCAGCCGGGGATCGGCAAGATGGACGCTCGATGCTGATCAGGTTGTGTGTACCAATCCAATCCGATCAGTGAAAGAACAGGCAAGTGAAGATGGACCGGATCAACGCCTCCCAATCAATCCCGAACACCCACGCGATGCGTGCGTATGCACAGACTTTGCGTGCCAATAAGCCACTCGGCGCCCCGGGGGTCACCAAGACCGCCCCGACTACCCAAACGAACCAAACCAATCCAGCGACTTCAACCTCGCAAGCGGGATCTGTTCAGCAGACCTCGCCGATTGGTCGTATTGGCCAACCCGCGGTTGCTCGACCTGCGGCTGATCCATCCCGACTTGTTGCTGGAAAGGTTGATCCGATCAACCTGAGTACGGATGTTGCAACGGTCTCTGGACCCAAACCGATGATGACCAGCGCGGGGACCTATTCGATCCATCCATCCGCGGCATCGCGCAACACCGCCGCGACCGGGGTCGCGATGGGACGCGGATTGGACCTCAGGGGCTGATTCTGGATGTTCGCGTCACGCGTAGACTTCCAGCATGACCCAAACCATCCACGAACTCCCCAAACCAGCACCTATTTTCGATCAGTTTCTGATTGATCCAAATGTCGTCTATCTAAATCACGGCTCGTTCGGCGCGTGCCCCGAGGCGATCCTTGATGCGCAGAGTGCGCATCGGCTCGATGCTGAGCGTGAACTGGTTCGGTTCTATGTGAAGGACAGCTGGGGGAAGATCGACCGCGCCCGCAATGCGCTCTCTGGATTGGTTCAGTGTGATCCGAAAGATCTGGTCTTCGTCCACAACGCGACGACCGGGGTTGCAACAGTGCTGGACAATCTGGATCTGAACGAGGGCGATGAGCTGCTCGTCACGAACTGCGAGTACCAAGCGTGCTTGAACAACTTTGCACGCACGGCGGACCGGACAGGTGCGAAGGTGACCTCCGTATCGCTCCCATGGCCGATCAAATCAGAGGAACAGGTCATTGATGCGGTGATGTCGGGGGTGACGGATCGCACCAAGATCGCGCTGCTGTCGCTGGTCACCAGTTCGACCGGAATCCGATTGCCGATCGAGCAACTGATCCCGATGCTCAAAGAACGCGGAGTTGAGACGATCCTTGACGCGGCGCATGGGCCGGGGTGCATCCCGATGGACATCAACTCCTGGGGCGCGGCGTACACCACCGGCAACGCGCACAAGTGGATGTGCGCTCCCAAGGGAGCCGCGTTCTTGCATGTGCGTTCGGATCTGCAGGACGGGTTTACGCCTTTGGTGGTTTCCAACGACGCTCTGGATCTGAAAGGGGCGGGGAAGAAGACCGGCCGCTCCGGATTCAACCATGCGTTTGATTATGCCGGGACCGACGATGTGACCATGTATCTAACGATTGCGGATTGCATCGACTGGTTCGAATCGAACATCGAGGGCGGCGTCAACGGCAACATGCAACGCAACCGCGACCTGTGCATCCAAGCACGCGACCTGATCTGCGAGGAGTTGGGTTGCACGCCCCCTGTTCCGGATTCCATGCTCGGACCACTGAGCACTATTGACCTCCCATCTGGAAACCAGACCGCACGCGAGATCAAGGATCGGCTTCTCTCGGAGTTCAATATCCAGATCCCAGTCTGGGGGACACCCTCTGGGACCATCGCGGTTCGGATCAGCGTGCAAGCGTACAACTCGATCGAGCAATACCAATACCTCGCTCGCGCTTTGAAAATAATTCTGCAGGGGTAACCTCCCCACTGTCAGTTTGACGCTTCAAACGCGGTCTCAAATCACTCGAAGGGTCCGCGATGAAAATTGTCTGGTCCGCGTGTTATCTGTTGAGGGACTTGCACGCGCCGCGTCGATACCCTTTATTCACCACGACACCAGAACCGTTTGAACAGAAGGCTGAGGCCCATTGTGATTGATCTCAAACCCACTCAACTCGCACCCAACGCAATCCAACGGCCCGATCCGATCCTTAAGTTCGTCGCGGATCGCATCTCTGAAACCGCGAGCTTCCCAATCCGCAAAGGACTGACTCAGCTCAACAACGGTTCCTACGGCTGCTGTCCCGCCGTGGTGGGTGCGGCGCAAGCCGAGCTCCGTCGTCGGCTCGAAGCGGACCCGGTTCATTTCTTTAAATACGACCTCGAGTTCTACAGCGACGACGCGCGCGGCGCGATCGGACGATTCGTCAACGCGCCCGCAAAGGACCTCGCGCTCATATCCAACGGCACCGTCGCGGTTTCGACCGTCCTGAGCAACCTCGATCTCCAAGCGGGCGACGAGATCCTCATCACCGACCACGAATACATGGCGACGATGAACGAGCTCGACAAGCTCTGCAAAGCGACCGGTGCGGTCGTCGTCATCGCTCCCGTCGCGTTCCCTGCTGCGGATCCCGATCAGGTCGTTGATTCGATCCTCGGCGCGGTGACTGGCAAAACCAAGCTCGTCTTGCTCTCGCACATCTGCAGCGCGTCGGCGCTCGTGCTTCCGGTCGAGCGGATTGTTCCTGAGCTTCGCGCCAAGGGGATTGATCTGTTTCTTGACGGGGCGCACACGCCGGGGCAGATCCCGCTGGATATTGAGAAGTTGAACCCGACCTGGTATGCCGCGAGTTGTCACAAGTGGCTCGCGACTCCGAAGGGGACGGGGTTTATTTACACTTCACCGGATCGTCAGATCGGGTTCAAGCCGTTGGCGCTTTCGTGCCGTGTGCATGAGCTGCGGGATGATCGCCAGCCGTTCTTGTGCGACTTTGATTACATGGGGACCAACGACTACACGGGGAATCTGGTGATCCCGGTCGCGATCGAGCACATGGGGGCGCAGCTTCCCGGTGGTTGGGATGCGCTGTACCAACGCAATCATGATCTCGTCATCGCGGGAGCGAGCATCATCTGCGATGCGATTGGCGTCAAGCAGCAGGTCCCCGAATCCATGATCGGCACGATGGTCAGCATCCCGCTGCCGGGCGAGGTCGTCGAGGGCGAGATCTA
>JARGNC010000153.1 GCA_029212425.1 Phycisphaerales bacterium | reverse complement strand
TCTGTAGTATCCGTATCTGACTCATTCTCACATCCGGTATTTGACGCACACTCCCCGTATGCACAACCCGATCCTGATGCCGATGTGACCGAGTCCGCGACTTTCACCCCATTCTGATAATAAGTATCAATCTCAATCTGCCCAGATATAAAGTTCCTTGAATAACTAAACGAACCACCATCCGCAGACGAGCAAATCACTCCCAACCCAGCCAAGAGATAGACTGCTGAGGGCGTCATTCGAACCATGCTCTTTGTATACATACATATCTCCAAATAAAATCCACACTCACACTGCCGGCAAGTGCAACACAACGGAAACACAGGCACTCCGCCTATGCAGTCCAGAATCTAACATCCAAGATCTTCACATTGAGTAGCTGGACCGCCAGCAGGTAGAAAACCGGTCTTTTACACTAGATTGCAGGTAGTTTATACCATGCCGAATTCTCTTATTGCAACAACGATTGAGTTCGACTTGTGGACAACTAGAAATTTCAAGTTCACGCAGGCCGAATCCCGCGCTGCAGCTGCATCACCCGTTCGCTCTCATCCCGGCGCACCTGATCCAGCACATGCTTGGGGATCCGCCACGAGCCATCATCCGCCGTCACGCTCGCGCAGTGCTCGTTCAAGCACCGGTACATGAACTTGAACGCATCGCGTGGCTGCTGCATCGCCCCCAGCGCCTCGATCAGATCCTGCCGCGCCACATCCTCCGTAAACAGATCAATCAGCGCCAGCGCCGGAACCCCCGCAGGTCGGCACACCGTCAGCCGAGCGTTGCACAGGTCATAGAGCATCGCACCTGTCCACGACAAACGCTCCACCATGTTCTGCTTGTCCATCCGCGCTTCCTGAAAGAACGCGCTCGACTCTTTAAACAACGCATGGCGCAGCTCGATCGGCAGCAGCATCTTCGTCCCCACCCCATCAAGCTGCAAAAACTTGTTATTAAACATCGGCCAAATCAACCCACGCATCCGATCCGTATCCCCATTGATCAGCGTCGGCTCATCCACCCGATCAATCACCACCATCACCCCTGTAAACCCAAACTCCCCGATCACCCGACGCAAGCGAGCAAACATCGCGTACCGCTGCTCATCACTGTCCGTCGTCGGAAGCTCACCCGACCCCAGCACGCTTCTGGGCATTCTGCGAAGCGAACCCAAGAACCCCTGCCCAACCCTTGGCACCATTCGGCACTGCTTGTGCACCTTCGACGCGATCCGATTGATCACCAAACGATCAAGCACCAACCCCTTGACCATCAGCAGCATCCACATCAACAACAAAATCCCCGACCCGATCTGCACCGCATCAAAGAAGAACCCCTCAAATGACGAATAAATCTGCAACCACCCAAACAGCGCAACCGCAGGAATCCACCCCAGCCACATCCCGATGATCATCAGCGCCGAGTGCCCACCCCCCGGCAGCCGAAGCAACTGACGCAGCCGCGCCGTCCGCGCGCCGCTCGGATCATTCACATCATACACAGACTGCAAAATCAACAAATCACGACGGATCAACGCAGGCATCTTCCGCGCCCGCTTCGCCGCGTTCTCCCCAAGGTTCGCCTCAGGCGGCTCAGTCGGACCAGGCAGAATCGCATTCATGATCCGCCCCGTCCCGATCGACACCATCGCGTCCATGTGATCGACAAGCCGAACATCCGAAAACGGGTTGTCCTTCTTCGCCCCCGCGCGATCAACATAGTGATCCAGCATGGAGTTCAGGTTGTCATAAGGGATCATGAACACCTTGCTGTTGGGAAACTCATCGTTGTGCCGACCGATCCGCGACGCAATCTGCAACCGGATCGCCGTCTTCCCCGCCCCCTTCTCCCCGAACACGATCGAAGTCGAAGGCCGATGCAACTCACCAAGAATCTTCTCAAAGTCCGAATGCGCACTCGACACCACCGGACGCGCCAGCTGCACCTCACCCGGAGTCGGCACCTCACTCTGACCCGTCAACAAGGTCGGAGGCCCCATCCGCGCAAAGATCGAATCATGCCGAGCTTCCTCCCCACGGAAAGGATTCTCCACAATCGACCAATGCTCAAAGAACTGGGAAAGATTCATACACCAGTATATCGGCGATCTACTCGCCAAAGGTCAATACAGCCCAAACCAGACCAATCAGTGAGCCACGCGTGTCCCCAGCATTGGAGCCACCTCAGCAACAATCCGATCAAGCGTCTCCTGATCCTTCGCCTCAGCATTCAACCGCAGCAATGGCTCCGTATTGGACATGCGGATATTCACCCACCAGCCCTCATCCTCGAAGCAATCCACAGTAATCCCGTCAAGCTCGTCGATCTCGCACTTCTCCGCGTAGTACTCCATCACCGACTCGATCGCTTCCTGCGCCTCTTCGTTCTCAAAGTTGATCTCGCCCGACTGCTTGTACCGCGCCATCGGCTTGATCAACTCGCTCATCGCCTTCCCAGAGTTCGCAAGCACCGACAAGAATGTACACATCGCGATCGCGCCGCTGTCCGCATTGAAGTTCTTCCGGAAGTAGAAGTGACCCGAAAGCTCCCCACCAAAGATCGCCTTGTTCTCCGCGAGCAGCGCCTTCATAAACACATGCCCCACCCGACCACGCAACGGCTTCCCGCCATGCTTCAAGATTTCCTCTTCCACCGCTTTGGTCGAACGCAAGTCATACACGATCGAAGCGCCCGGCTCTTGCTCAAGGAAGAACGACGCAAGCAATGCAGTCATCTGATCACAAGGCACAGTCTGCCCCTTCTCATCAACCGCAACGCACCGATCCGCATCACCATCAAAGCACAGACCCAAATCAGCCCCATGCTCCACGACCGCGGCCTGAAGCTGCTCAAGATTCGACTCAACGAGCGGATTCGGATCGTGCGCCATCTCCCCCGACTCTATATCAAAGTTCATCTCAATGATCTCAAGACCATCAACACTTTCCCCGTTCTTCCCGAACACCTTCGGACACATCATCCCCGCCATCCCGTTGGACGCATCAACCACAATCTTCATCGGATTCGATGCATCACGCTCACCCAAGTCCAAGAACTTAAGCACATGCTTCGCGTAAGGCTTCCAAAGATCCCGCTCCTCAACAATCGTCGCCGGATCAGGTACCGCGTTCTTGTCCACCATCGCCGCGTACTTGCGAACCAACTCAAGCCCGGTCGACTCGCCCACAGGCTTCGCCTTCCGCTTGGAAATCTTGAACCCGTTGTACTGCGGAGGATTGTGCGACGCCGTAATCACCACGCCGCCCGAAGCATCCAGGTAGTTAATCGCAAAGTACATCATCGGAGTATCAATCAACCCCAGATCGATCACACTCGCGTGGTAGCTCGTCAACCCCCGAACAAGCTCATCGCGAAGCGTCGGAGACGACTTCCGCATATCCCGACCAATGATCACATTCCGCATCATCGGAGTGGACTCACCATCATTCGCCGCCTCTTCAAGCAAGAACCGAGCCGAACCACAGCCGATCTGCCACCCCATCCGATCGGTCAACAAATCCGGGTAAGTCCCACGGATGTCATACGCCTTAAAGACTCGTCCAAGCATCGGTCATCTCCGAAAACACGCCCCATCGCGTGAACCAAGACGATAGGACAGCATCAACCGCTTTCCAACCCGCTTCCAACCCCCACCAGCCCATCCACTACCCGATCTCGCTCCCCACGCGGATCAACTCCACCCCCCCCGGAATCGCCTTCTGGAACGCCTTGCCATACCCCGTCGTCACAATCCGCGGATCGAGCACCACCACACGCCCCCGATCACTGCTGGATCGAATCAACCTTCCAAACCCCTGCTTAAACCGGATCACCGCCCTCGGCAGCGAATCATCCCGGAACGGATCACCCCCACGCTCACGGATCAACTCATTCCGCGCCTCCACAATCGGACGATCAGGAGGATCAAACGGCAGCCGCGTAATAATCACATTCCGCAAGCGATCACCACGCACATCCACCCCCTGCCAAAAACTCGACGCCCCAAACAGCACACCCCGATCATGCTCGCGGAACTCATCAAGAATCTGCGTCCGCGACCCATCCTTCCCCTGCACCCAAACCTGATACCCCATCGCTTCAAGTGGACGACGCAGCGCATCCGCCGTCTGATACAACAGTTTAAAGCTCGTAAACAACACAAACGCCCCGCCGTCAGTCGCCAGCACATGATCCTTCACGCGAGATGCAATCGCTTGCTCAAACGATTCACCAGTCGGACTCGCCGACCCACGCCGAGGAGTAGGCACAGACGCATCCACAAACACCTCCACCTGCGAGGTGTACTCAAACGGACTCCCAAGCTGCAGCGTGCTCGCCCCTTCCCCACCAAGCCGAGTCAGCGCATGCATAAACGCCGTCTCCGCATGCTCCGCCGTTTCCCCCTCCTCAACCTCCCGCGTTGTCAATGTTGCAGAGGTCAGCACCACCGACGCCTCCCCCCCAAACAAATGCTCCTTGAGCAGCGGCGCAACTTCTGTAGGACTGCACGCGATCGTCACTCGAACCCCTGCTCGATCAACGCCTCGGCCTGATCCGCGATCTCTTTGGCCCGGATACCAAACGCGTTGAGTTCAAACCGGTCCGCCTCGCTCGTCACATCATCCCGCAGCTTCTTGAGCCGCAGACACAAATCATTCATCGCTGGAGAAAGCACATTCTCCACAATCCCCGCCTGCCGCACGCGACCATTGACCAACCCCCCGCTGATCATCTTCCGATTCAGCGAATCAAAGAACGCATCGCTCGCACGCTGCGCCTCCCGCACCAACCCAATCGCCCGATCCACCGGCTCAATATCTCCCGTCACCAGCGCCAACTGCGCCAGATACCCCCGCTGCGATTGCTCCTGATACAACTGACGAAGCAAGAACCCAACCCGCCCCTCGCTCAACGACAACCCAAAGTGATCCGCCGCCGCATCTTCAACCCCATGCGCCTCGTCGAGCACCACATGGTCATACTCAGGAAGGAACCCCGTCCCCTGCATGCGAAGAGCCAGATCCGAAAAGAACAACGCGTGATTGCAAATCAACAGATCCGCATCCTCCATGTCCCTTCTCGCATCCTGATAAAAACACTCCGCATGATGAGGGCACTTCCGCCCCATGCAGTTCGTCGAGTCGGACTGGACAGAGTTCCATACCCCCATCCGCTCCACCGCAGGCAGCGTGCTCAGCGAACCATCCTCCGTCGAATACGCCCAGTCCTCAATCACATCAAGCGACCGCCGAGATGGACCATCAGGAAACAACTTGTTCCGCCGCTCGCTCGCCAAGCGGAGCCTGCGAATCGACATGTAGTTCCCCCGCCCCTTCACCAACACCGCTTTGCACTCTCGGCGCTCCCCACTGATCTCCTCGCGCGTCACCCCATCAAAGTCCGCATGCTGATCATCACCCTCTTCCCCCCCACGCTCCAGATCCAGACCCGCCAGCGCATCGAGCAGCACCGGGATGTCCTTCTTCACGAGCTGCTCCTGCAGCGCGATGGTGTTCGTCGCGATCACCCCCTTCTCCCCGCTCCGCATCGCCCGCACAATCGCAGGCACCAAATACGCAAAGCTCTTCCCAACCCCAGTCCCCGCCTCGACAAACAGATGCCCCTTCGACTCCATCGCCCGCTCAACAGCCCCCGCCCTC
>JARGNC010000152.1 GCA_029212425.1 Phycisphaerales bacterium | reverse complement strand
AAGAAGTTTGGAAATCCAGACCCTTCCGGCTTAAGCCAGAAGTCCATGCCGCCGATGGTCGCGTCTTTCGTGATTTCGAGCCCATCGATATTTGTGATCAGCTCGTTGCGTCGATCACTGGTATTCTCGAAGCGGATGTCGTAGTCGATGGTGGATTGCGTGATGAGGTCCTTGCCACCTGATGTGGTTTGGTAAACGAGTGCGCCTTCTTTGATGTGCGTTCCCGTGATGTTGAGACTTGCAGAGTTCTCGATGACCAGATCACCGCCGTAGATGTCAAAATTGTTGAATGAGTTGATGTGTTGGGACGAACCGTTGTCTCTAAACACGAATCGAGCACCACCCGCGATGTCCATGCGCGTGTGGAGTTGTGTGCCGCTTAGCTCCGCATTCTTGAGTATGAGCGTGCCAGCCGGGAAGTTGAATGACTCTGCGATGAAGAAGTCGCCATAGTTTCTGTTCTCGAGTTCAAATGTCGCATCAGCAGAATCAAGCGTGAGTGTCTGGACGACAATATCAGGTGTCCCAAAGTCTGATTCAAACTGTACGGTGTAAGCCGAGCCCGTCGAGTTGATCAAGGCGTCCCAGATGATGCCAGCCGTGTTATTGGGCGAGCCAATCGTCCAGCGGGAATGGTCTTCGAACAGCCCCCCAGTCGCGCCGTCCCAGAAAGTGGTGACTCGGGTTTGGCCCAAGCAGGTCCCGCTACTTGAGATGAGTGTTGCCGCGAACACAGAAAGACGGATACTGTTTCGCAATCGTAAACTCGATGCGGTGTGTGGATTCAATTTGGTCATAACAGCCTTTGATGGATGCCTTGGTATACATGAATAATGTGTCCATAAATATACAACAAACAGGGGTCATCGCCATCAAAGTCCCCCGCTCAAGGGCCCTTTGGAGCCCGAAAGCATAGATTTGAACCGCCAATCGAACCAACCAACACCCACCATCACCAACCCCCTCCTCAAGCCCTCTCCCCAAGTTGCCATGTGATCATCCGCGATCGCTAAACGAGCCCTCAGTCCCCCGCAAGCCGATTCTCCCCTCTAGACCCACATTATATTGGACGCTTCCCTTGCGAATCCCGGAATCTAGAGCATAGTTCTAGGTACTGGCAGAGTATGGACGGATCCGTTGAGACCCTCCGCGCTCTGCGATTCAGTACACAGGAGACATCATGCGCACACCATTCGCCCCACCCGCCCTCGTCCTTACATCCGTCCTCGCATCCATCGTCGGCACAGCATCCGCAAACGTGATGTACATCGATCTCGGACACCCCGAACGCCAGTCCAACCCGCTCACCTTCAACAACCTCACCAACGAAACCCAGTCCATCGCCAACGCGATCGACGAGAACGGCCTCCACACCGGGATGTCCATCGACATCACCGAACCATTCTTCACCATCGGCGCACCCTCCCAACTCGGATCCGAAGCGCCAACAGGAATCGCCGCCCAGTTCGGAGCCGACGCGACCGACGACTACCTCTTCGGACACACAGGCCCCTTCGCAGGCGAAGACGACAACTCCCTGAGCACCATCGAGTTCGGAAACCTCGACGCCAACACCATCTACAGCTTCACCATCTTCGCCTCCCGCTCAGGTGTCAATGACAACCGCGAAGCACAGTACGACTTCACAGGCGCGAACAACGCAACAGGATTGCTCAACGCATCCAACAACGATTCAGAAGTCCTCATCCTCGCGGGATTGCTCGCAGACGATTCAGGAACAATCACCCTGGATATCTCCGCAGGACCCAACAACGACAACGGCAACGGTTTCTACTACCTCGGCGCCATCCGTATCGACACCAGACCCGTCCCCAGCCCCGGAAGTCTGGCGCTGCTGACCACCGGCGGCCTATTCATCACCCGCCGCAAACGATAACAAACCAAGCCCTCGTCCAAACGAGTACAAGTCAGCACAAGAGAGCCTTCGTCTTCACATGATTCGAATTCGTGGTACAGTCCACTATGGACACTCCACACCCACTCCCCAATCTACCAACCGATCTCCCAGCCGATTCCACCATCGTCGTCACCGGACCGACCGGCTATGTCGGAGGCCGACTCGTCCCCATCCTCCTCGACGAAGGATACAAAGTCCGATGCATCGCAAGAGCGCCCCGCAAACTCGATGATCGGGAATGGAGATCAATCGACCGCGTCAGCGTCGAACAAAGCGACCTCTCGGACATCGACACCCTCACCCAAATCCTCCAAGGCGCAACCGCCGCGTACTACCTCATCCACTCCATGGAAGCGACCGGCGAAGACTACGCCGCCCGCGATCGACAGCTCGCAAGCAACTTCGCCCAAGCCGCCAAAGCCGCAGGAGTCGAACGCATCATCTACCTCGGAGGACTCGGAGAAGCGGACAGTCTCCTCAGCGAGCACCTCAGCTCACGCAGAGAAGTCGAAGAAATCCTGGGATCAACAGGCGTCCCCGTCACCGTCTTCCGCGCCGCGATGATCATCGGATCGGGTTCCGTGTCCTTCGAGATCCTCCGCTACCTCGTCGAGCGACTCCCAATCATGATCACCCCGTCATGGGTAATGACCGAATCCCAACCCGTCGCGATCGCCGATGTCCTGCACTGGTTGGTCCGCGCGCTCCAAACCCCAGACACCGCAGGCAAGGTCCTCGAAATCGGAGGCGCGGACATCTTCTCCTACAACAAACTCATGAAAATCATGGCGCAGGAACTCAAGCTCCCCAAACGCATCATCATCCCCGTCCCCGTCCTCACACCACGGCTCAGCTCCGGATGGATCAGTCTCATCACACCAGTCTCATACCGAATCGCACGCCCCCTCGCCGATGGTCTGCGAAACAAAGTCGTCGTGACCAACAACCTCACGCAAGAACTCATGCCCCACAACGCGATGGGTGTCCGCGAAGCAATCTCCAAAGCACTCGCACGCACCGAATCAGGAGACATCCAAACCCGCTGGTCCGTCGCAGGCCCAATCCCCGGAGATCCCGACTGGGCCGGAGGCACCACCTTCACCGACGAACGAACCATCACCATCGACGCCCCACCGAATCATGTCTTCAAAGCAATCTGTCGCATCGGAGGAGGGCACGGCTGGTACGCCGCGGACATCCTCTGGAAACTCCGAGGATGGATGGACACCCTCGTCGGAGGACCCGGACTCCGCAGAGGACGACGCGACCAAGAACGCGTCGAGTTCGGAGAAACCCTCGACTTCTGGAGAGTCATCGGCATCGAACACGACAAATCCCTCACCCTCCGCGCCGAAATGAAACTCCCCGGAGTCGCAATCCTCGACTTCAACATCAAACCAAGCGAATCCCCAAACCATCCATCCACCCAAACCCACATGACCATGACCGCACGATTCCGACCCAAAGGAATCCTCGGCATCCTCTACTGGTACAGCGTCTACCCATTCCACGGCATCGTCTTCAAAGGCATGCTCAAAGGCATCAAACGCTCCGCAGAATCACAATGCTGTGAACCGAAAGAATGAACTAGTAACACAGCCGCTTGTTGTTGAATAGGTTCTCCTCATCTTTCATTTGCAAAGAGCACCTGTTTGATGAAACAGACTAGCCCCGCTTTGCGTAAAGACTTTACAAGACCTTCCGTTTACACGGAAGCGAAGCAGTACACACAGGGGACACACATGATTCGCATACACATTGCATCACTCGTTATCGCATTGATTTCCGCATCAGCTTATGCGCAACCGTTCATCACGCTGCGTGGGATGGTGACACCCTCAAGCGATTCAACGCTCCAGCAAGAGCTCTCGTTTTCCGTGGTCTTTCACACGCAAGCCGCACCGGAAAATACCGATGAAGAGTTCATCCGCTTTCGCGCCACAGATGCGCAGATTATCCTCCGTCCGATGCCGTTTCTCCAATCGAGCGAACCACAAAGCGAAAGCCAGGTCACAACCTTCCAAGCCGGTCCTCCAATCGAACTCGAAACTGTTGAGCCGCTCATCATCACAATGCATTTCGCATTTCTTGAATACTTCGCACCGTTTGATTTCTGGCAACTTAGAATGGTGTCGCAGCTCGGACAAGAGTTCTTTTTCGTCAACTTCACGATCGATTCGGGAGCATTCCATCCCGGAATGACCTCACTTCCTGACTCCCCGACCAGCTACGGCTCTGGTGAAAGCCTTCTTTCCACATTCGTGTTTGATAACAGAACCAGCGAAGAAGTCATCAACGCCACCAGTGCTGAGCACGCCGATTCCAACTCAGGACTCATTTTCTACAGTGCTCATCTCACCCAACGAAGCAGCATCCCCGATAAACCAACAAGCAAACCAGCATGCTTCCCGGACCTAAACGGCGATGGAGTACTCAACTTCCAAGACATCTCTCTCTACATCTGGGTATTCAGTCTGGGTTGTTGATTTCCATTCCACACAATCTAACGAACCAGCAAAAAGAACATAGCATCTCATGTCAGTGAGATGCTTTGTTCTCAATGCTTACAACTTTGACTTGTTATACGCCTTGTCACAGTTCACCCCAAACTTCACACAAATCGGATGATCATGCTTGCAGTTGGGCCGTGCCGTACATGAGTACCGACCATGGAGCACCATCGTGTGCCCGATCTCCGACCACCTCGGTCTCGGCATCAACGCCATCAACAGCTTCTCAATCTTCCCCGTGTCCATCTTCGGCTCATCCACAATCCCAAGCCGCCACACCAACCGCTGCACATGCGTGTCCACCGTCACCCCATCATTGATCCCAAACGCATTGCCCAGCACCACATTTGCCGTCTTCCGCGCCACCCCCCGAAGCGTCAACAGATCCGCCATATTCCCAGGCACCTCCCCGCCATACACCTCAACCACCCGCGTCATCGACGCATGGATCGCCTTCGCCTTGTTCCGAAACAACCCGATCGTCTTCACATACCCCTCGATCTCCTCAGGGGTCGAAGCCGCGTACTCCGCAGGGGTCTTGAACGCCGCGAACAAACCCGGAGTCGCCTTGTTCACCCCCGCATCCGTGGACTGCGCACTGAGAATCGTCGCGATCAACAGCTCATGAGGCGCCGAGAAATCCAGCTCACACTTCGAATCCGGATAGTGTTTCCGAAGCGCATTGGCAATCTTCAACGCCCTCGACCGGTCCTCTTTCGTCACCTCAGGCAGCGCAAACGGGATGTCCCTGAGCCCCTTGGGATTGTCTTTGCCTTTGGGATGCACCTGTTTGGATGCCGTTCGAGTCGTCTTTGCCGCAGCAGTGGAGTCAGAAGTCATGGAAGATGTTAGGGGTAGAAATCTCCCCAAAAACCCCGGAACTTCCCTTGTTTCTGAATGATTATGGGCCATATTTAGAATCGACAGACAACCGTCCAACCGACGACCGTTCAAGCATTTGCTCACCACCGCACAGGAGTTCCCAATGCATACCGCCGTATCCATCCTCGCTCTCACAGCCGCCATCACTTCACCCGCACTCGCCGGGATCTCATACACATTCGATTCCGACGCACAAGGATGGGGCATCTTCAGCGACGGACGAGACTTTCAATGGGACGGCACCATCGGAAACAACGGCCTAGGCGCCATCCGCGCCGTCGACATCACCGCAGGAAACTATTGGTTCTTCTCCGCTCCAACCACAGACCTCGGAGACCTCTCCGCTCTCTACGGCAACTCAATTTCCTACGACATCCTCGGCATCCAAGGCAACCAAAACATCGACGACCGCGCTGACATCATCCTCTCAGGTGGTGGAATCCAAATCGGAATCGCCGCAGGAGTCGCCCCAGTCCTCGGACAATGGACCTCATGGGACAT
>JARGNC010000151.1 GCA_029212425.1 Phycisphaerales bacterium | reverse complement strand
TGAACTTTTGCTTCGATGCGATCACGCTCTGCGATGGGCATCCAGATGTGTCCGTTGCCGCTTTGTCCCCAGTTGCTCTGGACCTGGGGGTCTTGGTTCGTGACGAGCGTGGCGGCTCGTTGGTCGAGGGTTTTGATCCCCATCCCGGCGCTGACGAAGACGCCTGCGGTTCCCAGAACGATGGCGCTCATGAGCGCAATCTTCTTGTTGCGCTCGGTGTTCTCTGGATTGGACTTCTTCTTTTTGGTCTTGTTCTTCTTTTTGTTCTTGGCCATATCTATCGCTCTCTATCGGGTCGGTGCGGTTTGATGGGTGCGCGTCGCGGCTTCCACCAGATGCTTGCAGAGTTGTGGCATGCTCAGTCCATCGGCGCTCGCGGCTTTGGGGAGCAGCGAGGTGGCGGTGAAGCCGGGCATGGTGTTGGCTTCGAGGAGCCAAGCGCTTGCGTTGTCGTCGATCATGAAATCGACTCGGGCGAGGTGCCTGACACCGATTGCGTTGCACAACGACAGCGACCAATCCTTGAGATTGGATACCAGATCATCGGTCAGATCGGGGTTTACGGTGTACACAGTGTCGCTGCGTTCGTATTTCGCTTGGTAGTCGTAGGTCCCTGATGCGGGTGTGATGTTGATGAAAGGGAGTGCTTTGAGTGCCCCACTGCCATCGTCGATGACCCCGACGGTGTACTCGCTTCCCGTGATCATGGGTTCGATCATGGAGATGGGCGGGTTAGGGGATTTGGAGATGTCGGTGAGTGCGTTCGTCCACTCTGCGTGGTCTTTGCATATATAAAGACCACAGCTTGAACCATCCGCGACGGGTTTGATGACCAATGGGGGGCGGATCGGGCACACGGCGCGATCAGGATCGCTGACGGAGTCGGGATCGAGGATCGCGGCGTGGGTGGTTGGAATTCCGAGTTTGGCGGCCCAGAGTTTGGTCGCCATCTTGTCCATCGCGATGCGCGCGGCTTGGGCTTGGCATCCGACATAGGTTCGGTTCGCTTGGGTGAGTCGTTGTTGGAGTTGACCGCCTTCACCGAACTTGCCGTGGAGGACGGGGAAGATGATGTCCGCGTCCCATGATTGGATTTCTTGGATGTTGGGTTGGTCGACGATGAGCAGTGTCGCGTCGAGACCTGCGTCGAGGCATCCTTGGTGGACTCCGGTGGCGCTGTCGATGGAGACTTGGCGTTCGGCGTCGGGACCGCCTCCGAGGATGAGGACCTTGGTCATTGGATCGATTCCTGATCGCGGGACCACACGACGACCTCGTTGTCGAGGGTGATCCCGAAGGTATCGAAGACGCGAGAACGGACCTGGTTCATGAGTTCGATGACATCGTGGGCTTTGGCATCGGGAGTGGTGGTGATGAAGTTGGCGTGGAGATTGGACACCGATGCGCCGTGGTGGGTCATGCCTTTGCATCCGGCGCGGTCGATGAGCATCCCGGCACTGACGCGGGTGCCTGCTTCTCCGATGCCTTCGATGGACTCAACAAGTGTTGGGTTTTTGAAGGCGCATCCGGCGGATTTTTCATTCATCGGCTGGGAGTCTTTTTTGTAGTTCATGCACTCGACCAGTTCCGCTTTGAGTGTTGCGGCGTCTGCGGGTTGGAGTTCGAAGATCGCGGAGCAGATGAGCAGGTGGTTGAGACCGGAGTGGCGGTAGCTGAAGTCGATGTCGGATTTTTTGAGCCCGTGCATGCGACCGGCGCGGTCCATCGCGTGGACTTCGATGAGGTGATCGGAGATCGTCCCGAACTTTCCTCCTGCGTTCATGATGCACGCGCCGCCGATGGTTGCGGGGAATCCTGCGAGGCCTTGCAATCCTGTGAGCCCCGCGTTGACGGTCTGCGTGATCAAGCGTGGGAGCGCGACCCCGGAACCGACGAAGACGAGTCCGGTGGTTGGGTCGATCTCGACGGATTTGAATCCTTCGGTCTGCATGGAGACGACGAGTCGCTCGACTCCGGTGTCATCGACGAGGAGATTGGCGCCTTCGCCGAGGACGAGGCATTGGTCGTCGAGCTCGAGGCATTGCTGGAGCTGTTCGCGTGATTCCGGCGATGCGAGACGGTCCGCTCGTCCCCCGATGCGGAACCATGTGGAGATGGGCGCGTCGGATTGAATGTTGAGGTGGTCGGTTGTAGCGGTCATGGATTCTTTCCAGCGTCGAGGAATCCTTGACCAACTTGCCAGACAGGACCCGCGCCCATCACAACGAGCAGATCTCCGGGTCGGCACATGCCTTCGAGTTGTTCGATGATCGCTTCGAATGGGTAAAGGTGCATCGCTTTGACCTTGCGGGCGCGGAGGCGGTCGACCAGATCCGAGGAGTTGACCTTGTTTCGTTCCGCTTCGGAGTCGCGGACGAAGTAAATGTGTGGCACGATCACGACATCTGCGTGCTCGAAGCTTGTTGCGAACTCATCGAGGAGGAAGCGGGTGCGGGAGTGTTGATGGGGTTGGAAGACACAGATGAGTCGTCCGCCGTGCTTTGCGGGGTCTTGTGAGGTACGGAGGGCGCGGAGTGTTGCGTCGATCTCGGTTGGGTGGTGTCCGTAGTCGTCGATGACGCGGACTCCATCGCGTGTACCGAGGTATTGGAGTCTGCGGTCGAGACCAGCGAATGCGTCGAAGGATTGGGCGAGGAGTTCAGGATCACCACCAACAGACCGCGCGAGTGCGAACGCGACGGCGGAGTTCATCGCGTTGTGTTCACCTGGGAGCGAGAGCGTCCACGAATGGGTTTGTCCATCGGGGGATTGGACGGTTGTGATGCCATCGGTGTATCCGACGACCCAGTCCGCGCCGGGGTTGAATCCGATGGTCTCGACATCGCAGGTGAGTCCTGCGGTGACTTCGCGACGGTACGCGCCGTCGTGTCCGATGATGAGCTTGCCGCCTTGTTCGGCGCTGGGGATGAGCTGGGCAAACTGCGTGAAGGATTCGACGACCGCGTCGAGGGAGCCGTAGATATCGAGGTGGTCCGCTTCGATCGAGCTGATCGATGCGATGGTCGGACGGAGATTGTGGAACGATCGGTTGAACTCGCATGCTTCAGCGACGAGGAGTCCGGGCTTCCCAGACCATCCCCCTTGCGGGATGGAATCTCCACCGACGCGGCATCCGACGCGCTGGGTTGGAGCTGCAAGTGCTCCCGCTTCGAGCTGCATGCAGGTTGCGCCGACAATGACGGATGGATCGAGCTTCGCATCGGTCATGGCGCATCCGAGCATCGCGGTGGTGGTCGATTTGCCGTGGGTTCCTGCGATTGCGATCCCTGTGCGTCCTGTCATGCATGCGCCGAGGGCTTCGGGGTATGACAGGACGGTGAGTCCACGGTTGATCGCTTCGAGGACCATCGGGTGGTTTGGTTTGACCGCTGCGGATGCGAGGACGATGTCCACATCTTCTGGGAGCTGAGCCGCGGATTCATCGAAGGTGACATTGACCCCGAACTCTGTGAGCGCGTTTGTGACGGGTGATGGTGTGGAGTCGCATCCCTGGATATGGAGACCTGCGCCGCTGAGCATCCGCGCGAGTGCGGACATGCCGCATCCTCCGATTCCGATCATGTACGGCGAGGCGCCCCCGATTTTGAATCCTGGGGTTTGGCACGATTGATCGGCGGATGTGCCGGGGATTGGGGAAGAATCGTGGGTCATCATCAGGCACAATATCGGTCTGATGGGTCCATGAACACCATCAATCGCGTGATTCGATGTGTTCGAATCGTGGATCGCTCAGCATGGGGGCGTGAGGGCGGTTGGGCCGAGCGTTTGGATGGTGACTTCTCCGAGTGTTCGCTTGCGGAGGTAGTCGTTGAACGATTCCAGATCCACGGCATCGATCTGCTCTGCAATCTGCGCGAGGGTTCTTGGCGATCCTCGTTTGACGATGTCGGCAATCAATGAGCTGGCGCGGGCGCCGGTGGATTCGCCGCTGAAGATGACTCGGCTCTTGAGACCGATGCGGGCGCGTTCGAGCTCTTCATGGGTGACATCACCCGCTTGCATCGCGAGGAGTTGTTCGTGGAGGACATCGAGCGATTCTTGTGCTCGCTCTGGGGTGGTCCCGACATAGCTGGTGACGAGTCCGAACTCTTTCTCGGCGCGGTAGCTCGCGGAGACGGAGTAGCACAGACCTCGCTTCTCGCGGACTTCGGTGAAGAGTCGTCCGGACATTCCACCTGAGAGGACGCTGACGGCGAGGAGTTCGTACATCTCGTAGTCAGTCCCTGCGGCTGGTGCGTCGTTGACGACGATGATCTGGACCTGATTGGTGTCGTCTTCTTCGTGCGCGTATCCGCGTGGTGCGGTGGTGTGGATGACGGGGGCGTCCGCTTGCCCTGACCATTGTCCGAAGTGTTTGGAGATGAGTTCGATGCCTTGGGATGGATTGATCGCGCCTGCGATGGAGATGATGGCTCCGTTTGGATTCGCATAGGTCCCCCACCATTCGCGGGTGCGCTGCGCGGTGAGTGAAGCGAGTGATGCTTCGGTTCCAAAGGTGCTGCGGTTGTATGGTTCTGGGTTGTGTCGCTCGCGAGCGGCGAGCACCGCGCGTTGTTGTGGGTCGTCTGCGAGTGATGCGAGGGCGTGCTGCGCCATCACGCGGGACGCTTCGAATGACTCGTCGGTCATCGCGGGATTGAGCGCCATGTCTGCGGTGAGTTCGATCGCGTCTTCGAACAGGTTGTCGAGCGTGGTCATCGAAACACCGGTCGAACGCGCGGCGGGTGATGCATCGCGGACCGCACCTGCGAGGTCGAACGCGTCGGCTTGTTGTTGTGAGTTGCGAACCTTGGAACCACGCAAGAGGAGCTCCGCGCAAATTGATGCAATTCCGAGTTCATTTTTTTCTTGGTGGATAACTCCACTCGGAATCATCAATCGCATCGCAACCGAACGCATCGAGTCGTTGGGTTCGATGACGATCCGGAGTCCGTTGTCGAGTGTTGCTTGCGTGATTGTCTCGTGTGTTGTGGTCATTGATGATCCGATTCTTGGTGAATGTTGAGATGCATTGAATGCAATGATTCTTCACTCATCGCAACGAAAAGTCTTGATGCGACCAAAATCACTGCGTGCGTTCTTTCGCGAATGCGCCCCCATTGCGCGGCGAACTGCACCGATCTTGGTGCGAATTCGATTTTTTAACATGTTGAAGGCAATCACTCACAGAATCGTTGATCACTTCATCAGATTCATCGGTTGAAGTGCGCGAAACTTGTGCGCTGTTGATTCCGACAACGCGCAGTGAAGACGAATCACTTTACTGGAGATGCGTTTCATGACCAAGAACCGACGCTGTCTCAACTGTGCGCATGAATTGCAATGGGCGCGCGAACTTGAATAAATGCGCAAGTGAATCGTTCTTCATGTATGATGTGGGTGAGTGAAGTGTGTGTTGTTGGCACGGTTTGCTCAAGTCGTTGACCTTGCGGCTCCGATGAGCATGTAAGTGTCAAATAACGGAATGTGGTCCCGAACTCGAACACTCGGCTCCACAACACAGCATTTGGGTTCGAAACGGAGAGCCGACATGGCTAAGAAAAAAGCAACTCGTAAAAAGGTCGCTAAAAAAGCGACCAAGAAAAAAGCAACTCGCAAGAAAGCGAAAACGACTCGTAAGCGGAAAACAAAAACTACCGAACGTAAGAAAATCTTCTGGGGTGTCTTTAGTGGCACACTGAAAGAAGAAGGTCGTTTCGCCTACGATGAGAGAGATAAGGCAGAAGAAAAATTAGCTGCACTCCGCAACCGAAGTACGAAAAAACTGTACTTCATTCAGCCGATCAAAGAAACTCTTTCAGACTCTCCCGCTTCTGAGG
>JARGNC010000150.1 GCA_029212425.1 Phycisphaerales bacterium | reverse complement strand
CGCTCCCACGGCTCTTTCCGCAACACACCCAACCACCCCCACGATCATCACCCCATGACCGGCGCGCACGACCACAACCCGCATCCAGCACCGCCGCCCGTCCTCCGGATCGCCATCCTCGGATCCACCGGATCCATCGGCACCCAAACCCTTGAAACCGTCGACCACCTCAACACACTCCACGAAAACAACCAGCACCCCACCCGCTACGAAATCGTCGGACTCTGCGCACGCGCCAACTCCACACTACTCCAACAACAATCCGACGCGCACCCAGACGCAACACTCGCGCTCACCTGCCCAGACGCAACACTCAAAACAAATCGTCCCCTCATCCAAAGCAAAGACGCCGCGACCACACTCATCGAAGACACCAAACCCGACCTCGTCATCGGAGCAATCGTCGGCATCGCAGGTCTCCAAAGCACCCTCCGCGCCGCCCAACTCGGCATCGACATCGCGCTTGCCAACAAAGAATCCCTCGTCGCCGGCGGACACCTCGTCACCCAAGCCGCGCGTGAATCAGGCGCACGCATACTCCCCATCGATTCCGAGCACGCCGGACTCTGGCAAACCATCCTCGCCATCACCAGCCCAACCTACTCGCCGCCCTCACCAACCCCGCTCGACACCATCCGCCGCGTCACCCTCACCGCCTCAGGCGGTCCGTTCCGCAGCGCCACACTCGACGAAATCCAGAACGCATCCATTGAGCAAGCCCTCAACCATCCCACATGGTCGATGGGAAACAAAGTCTCCATCGACAGCGCCACCCTCATCAACAAAGCCCTCGAACTCATCGAAGCGCATTGGTTGTTCGGACTCTCCGCAGATCAGCTCGACGCCGTCATCCATCCCCAGTCCACTGTCCACGCATTCCTCGAAACCACCGATGGATCAACCCTCGCGCACCTCGGACCCACCGACATGCGCTGCCCAATCCAGCACGCGCTCACCCATCCCCACCGTGCCCCGCTCCAAGCCCAGCCCCTCGATCTCACAACCCTTTCATCGCTCGACTTTGAACCCATCGACCCAACCCGCTTCCCTGCCATCGAACTCGCCAAACGCGTGATCCGCGCTTCTTCAATGAACAGTTCTCAGAACAACTCAAGCACCGGCGCTGTCCTCAACGCCGCGAACGAAGCCGCCGTCGAAGCGTTTCTCAATCACAAGCTCAGCTTCGGGAACATCACCACCATCGTCCAAGACACCCTCGATCAGTTCCCCAACCGCGTCGCGGACACATTCGAGTCCATCATCGACATCCACCACCAAGCCAAATCCCTCGCGTCCAAACTCATCAGCGCCACTTCATCGCCAACCCGCTAACACCCATGCCACCCTCCAATCCCAAAAAGCCCAACCAAGCCAAACACGCACGCCTGCTCGAGCAGATCAAGGAAACCTACGCCCTCTTCCAGCAAGGCCAATACACCAAAGCCCAAACCCAGATCACCCGCATCCTTTCCAAAGACCCCGCCTCCGCGATCGCCCACACCCTCGCCGCAATGATCGCCATCAGTCTCGACCAGCAAGACCGCGCCCTCTACCACGCGCAGACCGCGATCAAAAACGACCCAAAGAACACCGACGCCCTCACCACCCTTGCCTCCCTCCACGCGCTGCGCAAGGAACACCAGCAAGCCTTCGACCTCTACACCAAAGCACTCTCCATCCAACCCAACCACCCCGGCGCCCTCGCAGGACTCGGCACCGCTCAATCCGAACTCGGACACTACGCCGACGCACGCGCCACACTCAAGCAAGTCCAATCCCTCAACCCCAACCAACCCGAACCCCTCGTCAACCGTGCCCTCCTTGAACTCGACACCACCCACGCCCACCGCGCCATCGAGATCCTCGAAGCCGCCCCGCAAGCAGTTGCAAACCACCCCGCCGCCCTCGACCTCTACGCCCTCGCCCACTCCTACGACGACACCAAATCCCAAGAACAAATCTTCCAAGCCCACAAACGCTACGGCGACATCCTCGAATCACAGATCCCACCAACCAAGCACCCCCGACCATCCGACCCCAACAAAAAACTCAACATCGGATACCTCTCCGGAGACCTCCATCAACACTCCATCACCTACTTCCTCGAACCCATCCTCACCAACACCGACAAGTCAAAGTTCGAAACCCACATCTTCACCACCTCCTCACATCGCGACGAAGTCACCGAGCGTCTCAACGCCGCCGCAGACCACTGGCACCTGTGCAACGCGATGACCCTCCCCCAACTCGCAAGCTTCATCAAAGAACAATCCATCGACATCCTCGTCGAACTCACCGGACACTTCGCTGGACACAAACTCCCCGTCTTCGCCGCCCAACCCGCACCCATCCAGATCACCTTTATCGGATACGGCAACACCACCGGACTCTCACGAATCAACCACCGATTCGTCGACGACATGACCGACCCAATCGGATCAGAAGCACTCGCAACCGAAAACCTCGTGCGACTCCCCGGCTGCTTCCTCTGCTACCAACCACCAACAAACTCACCTGCGCCCCGCGATCCAGAACCCTCCCGCCCCGTCACCCTCGGATCATTCAACAACCTCAAAAAACTCTCCCAATCCACCATCAACACCTGGTCCACTATTCTCAAAGATCGCCCCAACACAAACCTCCTCACCAAATCCTCAAAGCTCGCTAACCCCGAACTCAAAGCAGAACTCATCGAGCGCTTCGCAACCCAAGGCATCAACGAGTCCCGCCTCGACCTCCGCGCCTTCTCCCCAACCACCCAAGACCACCTCGATACCTACAACGACCTCGACCTCGCCCTCGACACCTTCCCATACACAGGAACAACCACCACCTGCGAATCCCTCATCATGGGAGTCCCCACCCTCACACTCCTCGGAGATACCCACGCAGGCCGAGTCAGCGCGTCGCTCCTCACCGCGGTTCACCGCGAAGATCTCATCGCATCTTCCCAGTCCGACTACATCACCAAAGCACTCAAACATATCGACGCGGGAACACTCAAACAATCCCAACGCCAAACCCTCCGCGACCAAACACTCGCCTCCCCACTCTGCGATCAGCGCCCCTACACCAACAAAGTCCAAGACGCATACCGTACCCTCTGGACGCAATGGTGCAACCCCACATAAACCCAAGGCACGACCCATGAGCACAATCTGGATCGCATCCTACCCAAAGAGCGGCAACACCTGGCTCCGCTTCATGCTCTACGCCGCAATCTACGGCCCACCCAAACACTCCGCAGATGTCTCCGCAAAAATCCAAGACATCCATCGCAAAATGCCGACCGACCTCGATCCAGAGGGACCAACCTACATCAAAACACACTACGAGCTCACCGACCAACACCCCAAACTCAACGACACACGCAAAGCAATCCACATCATCCGTAACCCACGCGATGTCCTCCTCTCCACACTCAACTACCGCAAACTCGCCGACGATGGATCCCTCCCCGTCACCACCAAAGTCATGGCAAAGTCTTTCATCAAGTTCGGTGGAGACCCCGCGTTCGCACAAAACGGCTTCGGGACATGGGCTTCAAACGCACGCTCGTGGCGCACCACAACCCGCTTCCCCGTCCTCCAACTCCGCTACGAAGAACTCAAAGCCGACCCCAAAGCACAACTCATCAAACTCCTCGACTTCCTCGAGTTCTCCCGCACCGACTCCGAGATCGAGCAAGCACTCAGCGCAAGCTCCTTCGATTCCATGCGCGCGATGGAAATCCGCGAGAAACAAGCCGACCCCAGCAACAACCTCAACAAAAACCTTTTCGTAGGCACAAAGAACGCCACCCGAAAAGGTGTCTACTTCATGAACAAAGGCAAATCCAACCAATCCCTCGACACCATCACACCCGGACTCGATGCGCAGTTCACCGCCGCCTTCAAAGACGACCTCCAAGAGTTCGGATACGAATCCGCCTGACCCCCGCAAACCTCGTCCAGCCCGGTTAAGGTTCATACCCAAGCAGCGCGCACGCCCGCTGATACCGCTCATCAGCCCGGAACCGCTCAAGCAACCCCTCATCCATCGGTTTGCGCTCAAGCGTACGAATCTCCGTATCGCCCGCACCCCGCCCGTGCCCCTTGCGAACATCCCCCGTCACCGTCGTGTACGACGCCCACCGCTCGCTATACTTCGGATCAAACGCAAGATCCAGCATCCCGCACAGCTCGCGCAGTTTCGTATCAGGATCCCTCGTCAAATCTTCATAGCGAACAAACCCGTTCCCATCCTGACACCCAACCGCATACTCAGCCATCGCTAGGTTCCCGTCAAAGAACAGGTCCATGTCCACCTGCGGAATTTCAGGGAACTTAGAAAACGACATGTACTGATCAATCGGATGCCGAACACTGCACGCCTCGACAATCTCAAAGGAACCCTCGAGCGCATCGCGTAGCCCCGACCCCATCTTCGGATTCTTCAGAAACGGATGGCCGTAATAATCAATGTGCGACCAATCCCGCAGCACAAGCGTCTCTCCCCGCGACTCCGCCGCCTGCGCGCACACCCACACAAACTGCTCAAACCGAGGCCCCCGAACCATCTTCCATCGGCTCATCTGCTTCTTGCTCACAAGATCAAACCACTCCACCGCCTGCCACATCGGATTGGTGACATTGAGCACCGCCGGATGGATCTCCGAGATCAACACCACCCCGTCCATCGATCCAAGACACTTGCTGATCAGCGTCCCGCCCGACCGCGCTAGATGCCGCAGGATCCGAATCGTCGGCTTCTTCGCAGTTGATCTCGTGTTCTTTTTGTTGGCGCCCGCCATCACCCAATCTCCTGCATCCATGCCCACTGCCGCTCGATCCCCTCACGGATCGAAGTCGTCGCGCCATACCCAAGCTCTTTGCTCGACCGATCAAGATCCGCCCATGTCCGATCCACATCCCCCGCCTGCATCGGTTGCTGATCAATAATCGGCTCTCGCCCCACAACCTCACCGATCATCGCGATCAACTCCCGAAGCACCACCGGATGATCGCTCCCGAGGTTCCAGATCCGATACCCATGCGAATCAATCTGTGCATACGAAGCGAGCACACCCGCAACGATGTCATCAATAAAGGTAAAGTCTCTGCTCATCGACCCATCACCAAACATCGTGATCGTCTCGCCCTTCGAAACCTTATCCAAAAACAAACGGATCGCAAGGTCTGGGCGCTGACCAGGTCCAAACACCGTAAAGAACCGCAGCATCGCCACAGGCATCCCCGTCAGATGATGGTGCGTCTCCCCAATCAACTCGCACGCCCGCTTGGTCGCCGCATACGGAGAAATCGGATGCTCCACAGCATCAAGCTCACTAAACGGCGTCTTCTCGTTGTTCCCATACACCGACGATGACGAAGCCGCGACAACGCGCCCACATCTCGCCCCGCTCGCCGCGCTCAGCACCGACTGCGTCCCCACCACATTCGCCCTCGCGTATCCAACCGGATCCGCAATCGAAGGACGCACCCCCGCCTTAGCCGCAAGATGAATCACCCCCGTCACCCCGTGCGTCTCCATCAACGCCTGCAGCGCATCAGTATCACACAGGTCCATCTCACAAAATACAAACCGTTCCTCCCCACAGCCCTCACCCCCCGAAGCCGCCCCCTGAACCATCCCAAGATTCAGTTCCTTGAGCTCCCGCGCGTAATACGGATCAAAGCAATCCACCCCAACCACCCGCGCGCCCAAACCCAACAACCCCACAGACACATGCGAACCAATAAACCCCGCAGCCCCAGTCACCAAAACACATTCGTTCGCAACATCCATCGCCTTGCCCATCCAGCTAAAATCACCACCGACTACATCGCCAATCCCGAAGCACAAAAGGAACCCGATCCTAGCTCAAACCCCACACCAACCAACCCAACAGACCCCTCAATCCCGCCACCAATCCAATCAGCGCAAAAAGAAAGCAGGGTGCCATGGGTCC
>JARGNC010000149.1:1793-5978 GCA_029212425.1 Phycisphaerales bacterium | reverse complement strand
GGGCGGAGACCATTTTGTTGGAGAGCATGAAGTCTGCGGCGGCGGTGGCTTCTGTTGCGGAGCGTACGAGCTTGACGAATCCGGCTTTGCCTCGTCTCAGCGACCCTTCCATGGCCGACAGGACGGCGAGGTCGGTCTTGGCGGCGGAGGTGACCTCGGTGTATGCGTTTGCAGCGTCGTTGGCGTCTTTGATGACGGATCCGGCGGGGACGGGGATACCGAAGGAGGAGAGGAGGTCGCGTGCTTGGTATTCGTGGATTTTCATCGTGGTTCCGTCCTGATGGATGAGGGTGTGTGTTTGAGTGTTAGTTTAGCGGGTTTGGTGTGGGTTTGGGGTGTGGGGGGTGTGTAAAAAGACAGCACGGACTCCTGGGAGTCCATGCTGGTTTGAATCTTGATGTCAACCCTGATTGCGTTGTGCGATCAGGAGTTGTCGTGTTGGTGATTAGCCGCGACGACGACCTGCAGCAGCGAAGCCGCCGAGGCCGAGGAGTGCGAGTGCACCTGGTGCTGGGACGACGTTGTAGGTGCCGAGGAGTTCAGCGCCTGCGATGTCGCCTGAGTCGTCAGCTGGGAAGTAGATGTTGCCGCTGGTTGCGCCAGCGGTGAGGCTTGCGTAGAGAGCGGAGCTGATTGACCAAGTTGCTGCACCTGCGAAAGCTTGTGAGCCAGCGGTGACGCTGACGGTTGAGTCGGAGGAGAAGCTCCAGATGTTGAGGCCGGTGTCAGTGCCGCCGCCTGCAATGAAGAGTGATGGGCTGCCATCCGAAGCGTTTGCTGCGGTGGAGAGGTCAGCGGAAACGACTGAAGTGCCGGTGGTGCCGCTGGTGCCTGCTGAGAGGCCATCGAGGAGGAAGCCGGTGAAGTTGCTGCCCGAAGCGGTCACAGCTGAGTTGCCGGTGGTTGCGGTGATGGTGAGTTGGTCAACGACTGAAAGGTCGATCTCGAGGAGGACATCTGCGGAAGCGGTTGCTGCGACTGCGAGGCCTGCGATAAGTGCGATTTTGTTCATTTGGGTTCTCTCTTTCATACTCTTACGAAAATGATTTGCGATCGGGGTTTGAGTACAAATTACACATCAGTACTTCCGATTCGCGACAATACAGGTCAGTGTTTGCTGACCTGGTTATGCTGAATTTTGCGATTGAGGTTCTCTCTCTCGTATCGCGGTGTAAGGCATTCTACCTATACACGGAGAAATATAGTACTGCTCAGTTGGGTGGATTTCACTGATAAACTCTGTATTTTGGATAAATTATGACAATAAATCTTTGTCTGGTCAGATCGTGGTTCTGATGGCGGGGGGAAATGGTGGTGGGGTAGGTTATTCGACATTGAGGGCGTCGAGGGCTTCGAGGAGTTTGGGGACATAGACATATCCTGGGCCGCCTTGCATGGTGATGACGACTCCTGCGAGTTCGGTGAGTTGGTCACGGGTTGCGCCGGCTTTGACGCATTTTTGGACATGTGAATAGATGCAGGGTTCGCAGCGGAGCGCCATCCCGATTGCGAGTGCGATGAGTTCTTTTTCTCGCACGGAGAGGGCGCCGTCTCCCATGAGTTTTCCGAACATTGTTCCGAATGCTGCGGAGGCGTCTGGGGCTTGGGAATGCATGTTTTTGGCTTTGGATGGCCATTGCTCGTAGAACTTTGAGGCATTGGTTTGGGTCGCTGATTGGGTGGTCATTGTTGGATTCCTTCATGTTTGAGAGATTAAATACGATAAGATTATCCGTATTATAGATATGGATAGACAGATTTGTCTAGTGTTGTGGTCTTGAATATGGATCTGGTTGTGATCGCGTGGATCGGGTAGTCTGTTGTGTATGAGGAGGTTCTGATGATTCAGGGTGCGCTCAATATCAAGAAACTGCTGGGGGCGATGCGACGGCTTGATGCGTCGGATTTGCATATCAAGGTGGGGATTCCGCCGACCTATCGGATTGGTGGTGAGCTGCGTCCGATTGATGCGGATCCGGTGAGTGAAGATGAGGCGGATCATCTGCTTGATCCGCTACTGAGTGAAGTGCAGAAGAAGAAGTTTGATGAGACGGGTGATCTGGATTTTGCATGGCACCTTGAGGACGCGGATGGTGGGGGGGATCGCTTCCGGATCAACATGCTGCGGTCGGGGAACCACACGCACGCGGCGGTGCGGCGGGTGAAGGCGGAGATCCCGAGCTATGCGGATCTGAGATTGCCTCCGGTGTACTCGCAGATTGTGAAGAAGCAGCGCGAGGGGTTGGTGTTGATTGTTGGGGTGACGGGTTCGGGGAAGTCGTCAACACTTGCGGCGATGCTTGATGAGGTGAATGCGACGCGGCCTGTGAACATCATCACGATTGAAGATCCGGTGGAGTATCGGTTTGTTCCTAAGCAGGCGATCATCTCGCAGCGCGAGATCGGGATTGATGTGGTTGATTTCCATGAAGCACTGCGGCATGTGGTTCGTCAGGATCCGGATGTGATCTTTATTGGTGAGATGCGGGATCAAGAAACCGTGCTGTCTGCGATTCAGGCGGCGGAGACTGGGCACTTGGTGTTTGCGACGCTGCATACTGCGGACACGATGGGCGCGTTTGGTCGGATGCTTGAGTTCTTCCCTCAAGAGGAGCGGGCGTTTGTGCGGAGTTCGCTTGCGGCGACGCTCAAGGCGATTTGTGCTCAGCGGCTTGTGCCTGCGAATCCGGAGCTTGCTTCGCAGGATGGTGGTTCGAAGGTGGTGCCTGCGGTTGAGGTGCTGCTGACCTCTCCGATGGTGCGAGAGTTGATCCGTGATGAGCGGGACTCGGATTTGCCTTCGGTGATTGCGACGAGCAAGGCGGATGGGATGGTGAGCTTTACGCAGTATCTTGCTGAGTTGGTGAACAAGGAATGGATCAGTTCGCAGATTGCTCAGGAGTATGCACCGAATCGGGATATGCTCAACTCGATCCTGAAGGGGGTTGAGGTGAAGGCGCAATCGCTTGTTGGTCGCATCAAGGGTTGATTCTTGTTTGGCGAGAATTGAATGTGTTTTGTATTCAATCTATTGATAAGTTCGCGGCCTACAGTATTGGAGTGCGGTGCATGCCGTGCAATGCAGGGAATGAACTGAAGGAGTACAGGCATGAAACTGATGACGAAGGGGTGTTTGGTCGCGTGTGTTGCTGGTGTGTCGTTGTTCGGCGGTTGTGGTGGCGAGGGTGAATCTTCGTCGGCGCCTGCTGCGGCGAAGAAGCCGAGCGTGAACGCGATGGCGGTGAAGGGTGGGTTGGTGTTCAAGAAGACCTGCGCGACCTGTCACGGTGGTGATGCGAAGGGGATGGAGAATAATGGGCCTGACTTGACGGCGTCTGAGTTTGTTCGTGATACGAGCGCGGAAGATTTGTTGACTTATGTTCAGGTTGGGCGCGAGGTTCCTGGTGGGGTTCCGATGCCTCCGCGTGGCGGGTTTACTGAGGAGATGCTTCCTGACGATGACATCGTGAAGGTGATCGCGTACTTGAAGAACTTCCCAGGGAACAAGCCTTGAGTTGAAGGTTTCGTGTTTTGAAATGGTAAATGTTTGATTGCCCCGGTGTGTTCTTGCACATCGGGGCTTGTAATTGGGCGGAGAGTTGATACGCTTGCGGCCCGGTGGTTCGTTGCGCCGGTTTGTGGAGGGCTTGAAATGAAGTTCACGGCTTTGGGTATCGTGTTATCGGGCTTTGTGTGTGCGGGGAGTTCGCAAGCGGGTATGTTTTTTAACAAGCATGTGCTCGGGTTGGAGAATCGGGGGGCAGAAGTCCGGGCGGATCATGTAGCGGGCGGGATAGGTTGGGGCGATGACTACGCGTTGTTTTTGACGGATGGTTTTTGTGAGGTGGGGCGATCGCTGAGTTCGGAGGAGGTGGAGGCGGCTGAACTTCGGCTTGCGGAGTTGTGTGCGTCTTGGATGTCTTCGTGTTCTGCGGATTCATTGGTGATGCCGATCCGGGCATACACGGTTTTGAATACCGATGATTTGGTGATTCAAATGGAGTCTGGGCGATAGCTTGTATGCTTATGTGCAGCTGACAGGATTCTGTGTCGCGATTCCGTGGGGATGAATCCGCAAGATACTTTGGGCATGTGTTTGAGATAGCAAATGAAAGAACCCCGATCGCTGGGTGGCGATCGGGGCTCGATGGTTGTATTTTGGAAGCTGGTTTTTGGCTGATGCGC
>JARGNC010000149.1:0-1783 GCA_029212425.1 Phycisphaerales bacterium | reverse complement strand
GGTGAGGAGTGCGATTGATCCTGGTGTTGGGACGGTGCCGAGGACTTCGACATTGTCTAGGCGGATTGATTCGGAGTTGAAGTCGCTGTCGACTTCAACGAAGAGTTGCATGGTTGTGTAACCGGTCAGGTCGGCGGTGAGGGTGGTCCAGACGCCTTCGAGTTCTGGGAAGTCGTCGTCGATGTCGAGTCCGAAGGTGTTGATGAGATCGATTTGGGCACCTCCATCGACGATTGCCCAGACATGGATGCCATCGTCTGGGGCTTCCCATGTGGTCTCGTTGACGCGGATATCGATGCTGACGCTTGTGAGTGATGCAGCGGTGACGGTGTCGAACTGGAGTCCCATGATGCCGTCGGTGTCGTTCATGTTGTAGTACTGCGAGTCGCTGTAGATGTCTGGGCCGTCGAAGCCGACGAAATCGCCGTCACTGAAACCGATGCCTCCGGTAGAGCGGTAGTAGGCGTCGAATCCCATTTCGGTTCCGTCGTATGCGTAGCTGACTTGGACTTGTCCTGGGTTGTTGACGAGGATGTGGTCGGTGGTGAAGTCCGGGTCGATGTAGGCGTCGCCGGAGGCTTGGCCGTTCTCGAATCCGGTGTATGCGATGATGTCTGCGTGCGCAGCGCCTGCGAGTGCGGCAATGATCATAACTGATGTTGTAATTTTCATTTCTTCTCTCCTGTATACAATTCATCTTGCATTGTCGATTCAAAACACAATGAACCGATCGTGTGGGCTTTTCACTGAGCGTCCGTCGACGCGTCATGTGTGTGGGGTGCCCTGTCGCAGCTGGTCGATCGTGTCCGGCGGCGAGTGAAGAGAATCGTATTCGTGTGTTTGAAAGACACTTGCTTGAAAGGGTTTGATTCGTTTTAAGATTGCATCAGCAGTGAGATAAGAGCGCAGATGAGGTTAGGCGTTCTTAAAGAACACGGGCGTGTAGGATTGCTTTGTTAAGTGTTCTTGCAGCGATTTGTTAGCTTGCTTGCGCATGATCGTTGGGGTCGATGTCGAGCGACTTCATTTTTTTGTAGAGGGTTGTGCGGTTGATGCCGAGGACTTCTGCGGTGGTGGTGCGGTTCCAGTTGTTTGCGATGAGGGCGGCGAGGATGATTTCTCGCTCTGGATCTTTGAGCGCATCGGCGAGCGACATGGGTTCCCAGTTTGTTGAGGTTTCTGATTTTGGGAGTGGTGGGGTGTCGGTTCGGAGGTGCGGGGGGAGATCGCTTGCGGTGATGGTTTGTCCCTTTGCGAGGACTGAGGCGCGCTCGATGATGTTGGAGAGCTCGCGGACATTTCCGGGGTAGTTGTACGCGCGGAGGAGTTGCATTGCTTCGTCGGTGAATCCGACGAAGTGGCGGGCGAGTTCTTTGGACTGGAGATCGAGGAAATGCTGCGCGAGTGCGGGGAGATCTGTGGTGCGGTCGCGGAGCGGGGGGACTTCGATCTGCACAACATTGATGCGGTAGTAGAGGTCTTGTCGGAATGAGCCCTCGGCGACGAGTGCTTCGAGGGGTTGGTTGGATGCGAGTACAACTCTCACATCGACCTCGATGGTTTCGTTTGATCCGACCGCTTCGAACTTGCGTTCTTGGAGGACGCGCAACAGTTTGAGCTGCATCGCGGGGGATGCGGAGTTGATCTCGTCGAGGAAGAGGGTGCCGCCGTCTGCGGCGAGGAACTTGCCTTGTTTGTCGGCGTGGGCGCCGGTGAACGCGCCTTTGGTGTGGCCGAAGAGTTCGGATTCGAGGAGTGTTTCCGGAATGGCTGCGCAGTTGAC
>JARGNC010000148.1 GCA_029212425.1 Phycisphaerales bacterium | reverse complement strand
TCCCACTACGACCTCATCCGCACCCACTCAGGACCCAACTCCCCAGACCTGCTCGTCACAGACTGGTCCGAGCATCGCACCAAACGCCTGCACATCCAGAGCGCCGAAGAAAAAGAAGACATCCTCGGCACCGCACAACTCACCGTCGGCGCAAGCGACAACTAAGCGATTCACACGCATGCACGGTATACTCACCCCGTGCCACTCCGCGTCCTCCAAATCATTCTCCCCTCAGATCGCCACGATGATCTCTGCGCCATCCTCGACGATGCCAAGTGCGATCAGCGTTGGATCACCCCCCTCGACAACGACCTCGCGATGACCTCCGTCGTCCTCCAATCCGAATCCGTCGAGCCCATCACCGACACCCTCCGCGACAAGTACGACCACACAGACTGCTTCCGCACCATCCTCCACGACATCGAAGCGACCTACCCCCCGCTCCCCGAACCCGAAGAAGAACCCAAACCTCAAAACGAATCCGACACCGAGCACAACGGATGGAAGACCCGCTTTGGTCGCGTCTCGCGCGAGGAACTCCTCGAAGACATCAAGGACTCCGCGAAGGTCACCCATGTGTTCATCATCATGGTCATCCTCGCGACCATCGTCGCGTGCGTCGGTCTGATCAAAGACTCTCCAGAAATCATCATCGGCGCGATGGTCATCGCCCCACTCCTCGGACCAAACACCGCACTCGCATTGGGAACAACGCTCGGCGACACCAAGCTCATGCGCTCCGCGATCCGCTCCAACATCCTCGGACTCGGAACCGCGATCATCGTCGCGCTGCTCTTCGGACTCCTCGCCGCCCCCGATCCGCTCACGCTTGAGATCACAAGCAGAACCGCTGTGGATACCGGAGACATCATCCTCGCCCTCGCATCGGGCGCCGCAGGAGTCGTCGCGTTCACCACCGGCGCATCCGCAACCCTCGTCGGAGTCATGGTCGCCGTCGCCCTCCTCCCGCCAACCGCCGCGTGTGGGATGCTCATCGGATCAGGACAACCCGCCGAAGCCGCGGGCGCCGCAGTTCTCGCCGCAACCAACATCGTGTGCATCAACCTCTCAGCTGCTGCGATCCTCCTCGCCCAAGGCGTCCGCCCCACCACCTGGTACGAAAAAGGAAAAGCCAAAAAAGCTATCACCACCGCGCTCATCACATGGACCATCGCGCTGTCCATCCTCGCCGTGCTCATTGTCTACTTCTGGTAAATCCCGATCTCAGTCGGTCACGATCTTCCGCTCACGCTGGTACACAATCTTGATCGTCACCTCAACAAGCGACTCCGGATCAGCCGGATCCAGCTCGTCGATCTGCTTGCCCTTCGCTTTCCAGCGATAAATCGCGTTCAAGAGCGGTTCATCCACCCCCACCACACCCGACGAATACTCGATCCGACCATCACGCAAAAACTCCGCTTTGCGAACCTTCCCAGTCGCATCAAACCAGATCACCACAACCGGATTCTTCGGGATTGCTGACAACCGAACCGCAGAGGTGTACCGCGGACGAACCGTGATGATCTCAAGCCCCTTCCCAACAACCGGCGCGTTCGCCTTGTGCGGATCCATCTCCAGCGCCTTCTTGATCCGCGTCGCGACCGATTCCTTCTCCGACAACTCCCCAGCTGTCCCAATCGGCTTTGGCGCACGCTCCGCAGCAACCTGTTCATTGACCTCAGCCGACTGCCCAGTCTCGACCTCTTCTTTGACCTCTTCTTTGATCTGTTCTTCGACAGCCGCTTCCGTCGACTCCAGCAACACCGCCGCATCATCAATCAGCGTTTCCACAGCTTCAAATGGTTCAGCCAACTTCTCGATCGATTCCTGCACCTGCTCAACCGCACCCTCGATCGCCTGCTGAACCTCTGGTGTATCAACCAACTGCTCAAGCGTTTCTTCAACTGGTTCTACAACCGTTTCCTCAACCGCAACCTGTTCATTCTCACCAACCACAAGCGTCTGCGCCGCTTGATTCGTCTCCGATATCTCCGCTTCCCCAACCACCTCTTCCGGACGATCAATCCCCAGCCAATCAATCGACGCCGTACTCGCGGCATCAATCCCAAGCTTGAGCTCATCCTCCTCTTGCTCCAACGGAGGGATCAACTGCTCACGCGAATCTAACGCATCTGATCCATTCCCGATTGGCAACCCAGTCGTCAGCACCACCGCCGCCCCCAGAACATGCAAAAGCACACTCACCACAATCGATCCCGATAGCACCCCGCGCCGATCCTCAACCAAGACCAAAGCCATCAGTTGTCCCCCCCATCCTCCGCAGCAGAATCACCCCGCTGCCCCAGAATCGAGAACGATCCCAACCCCGCGCCCGTCAACCGATCCGCAAGCTCGATAAGCACCCCAGAACTCGAACCCACATCAACCGCAAGCACGATCGGCGCATTCGGAGATTCCTCCCGCAACCCAGTCACCACTTCCACCACCGACTCCATCGCCGTCGCATCGCGATTGATCAGGATCCCCCCATCACCCCCCACCGCAATCGTGATCGGCTCCACCCGCTCCGCAGGAACCCCAGACGCAAGCTCCGGGAGCTCAACATTGAGCACATCCGCACGCACCATCATCACAATCGAAAACACAAAGAAAGTCAGCAGCAAAAACACCACATCAATCATCGGCGTCAGCTCAATCCGAACCTCACCACCATCCCGACGCAGCCGTCTCATGAACGCCCCCCATCAGCATCCGCAACCGGACGCACATACGACTTCCCGCCCCACACCGTCGGAGTCCCATCCGCAAGCTCCTTGCCCGCTTGCCGAAAGATCCGTCCCACAAAGAACGAACCAACCGCGAACCCAGGTATCTGCCAAAGCGGCGCATGACTCATCCGCAGCATCATCCCCACACCAACAACCCAAGCAACAAACCCAGCCACTCCAACAGCCCCGCCCCAAACCTGCGTCGCAGGATCTCCCATCGTCACCGCAAGCACCAAACACGCCACCGCCATCGCAGGCAGCGCCGCATTGAGCACAGGCACGCGAACCGCATACCGCTTCAATCGCCGCGTCTCACGATTCGCCGACTCCGTATAGATCCGCTTCCAACCACGCACGAACTCCGCCCAGCTCCCATACATCCCACAACGCAGAATCCCATCCGCCATCAGCAGCCCACCCGCTTTGCCTGTGTATTTCAGTTTGAGCGCAAACGCAATATCCTCAAGCACCGCCCCCTTCACCGCTTCATGCCCACCGATATCCCGATACGCATCCGCCTTGAACAACATGAACTGCCCATTGGCAAACGGGCGCTGCCGTTCCCCCTTCATATTCACCCGCAGCAACGGATACTGCCGCGCAAGCTCAAACGCCGCCGCAGGCTGCACCCACCGCTCAAACCACCGCTCCCCCTCAAGCGTGCTCAACAAACTCAGCATGTCCAAATCACGATCATTCGCAAGCGCCACCGTCGCACGCACACACGCCGGATCAAACCAGGTGTCCGCATCACTAAACAGCAGCACCTCCGCATCCTTCGCACCGTTCGACCGCGTCACCCCGCTGTGCGCCGCGTGGACCTTCCCCGCCCAACCATCCGGACACTCCGTGATCTCCACAATCTCGAACCGATGATCCCCGCCAATCGCTTCAAGCGCGACCCCTTTCGTGTCGTCCGTACACCGATCAAGCGCAAGCACAAAGTTCACCCGATCGTAATCCTGCCCCTTGAGCGACTCGATCAGCTTCGCGATATTCCCCGCCTCGTTATGCGCTGGAACCACCACACACACCCGCTCAAGAGGCGCGTGCTGATCCGCGATCCGGATCCCATCCCTCGCTGTAGGCAACCGACGATTCGTCAGCACAATCGCAACCGCAACCGCCGACCAATACACCATCGAAACCAAAGCCCCAATCAACAGCACCAGCATCAGAATATCAAGCATCAAGTTCGGCATCATCGTCCTATAGAAAACCACCCAACCAATCCTAGGAACTCCGCACCCAACCCGCGCAAGTATTTCTATTTCCAGTGGTTTGACATCAATAAACCCCGCCCTACCATCCACGCTATGGAATCCGACCAGAAATCACAACCCGCCAAAGCAGATGGACCAATGCCATGCCGTTGCCACTGCTGCTCCAACTCATCTCGACAAGCGCGATCGTAACCGGATCCCTCTGCGCCATCCTCGCGTACCTGCGAGGCTCAAAAACACATCAACAATCACTCAACGCCCAGGTCTTCCTCTCCCTGACCGAACGCCACGCGTCCCTCATCGAGTTCCGTCGTCTCGAAGCAGATCTCCGTCTCAACGACCACTGGAACGGCGACCTCGAAACCGCAGTCGCGATCCGCGAGTACTTCGACCTGCTCGCCCATGAGTTCGCGCTTGTCGATCTGGGAATCCTCGACCAACGCGTCTGGAACATCTGGCAATCCGACATCAAACGAATCGTCAACACCCAGCTCATCTCCGAAGTCTGGAACCAACGCACCCGTCACCTCCACCGCGCCAGCCCCGCGTTCACACGCTACATCGACTCCATGCTCACCCACCAACGAGGCGTCTTCGCCGACGGCCACACCGGGAGCAGCATCCACATCCCCCCACAACAACAAACCACCCGAAAAAGCCCTCAAATCAAGATCAATATCCCCGCCGCCATCTCGACCCTAGAATGACACAGCCGACCAAGGAGCAATCAGCCATGCTGGTCCAAATGGAACTCTCCAGAATCCTGATCCACGAGCGCAAAGCCGAACAACTGATCGAGCTGCGCGAACTCGATCCAAACCTCGACTCACCACGCTCCTTCCCCATCGTCATCGGCATCGTCGAAGCCGCCGCCATCGGTCGCCGCCTTGAAGGCATGGAACTCCCACGCCCCATGACCCATGACCTCCTCGCCAACACCATCGATGGACTCGGTGCCACCCTCGAAGCGATCACCATCACCGACCTCATCGACGGCGCCTTCATCGCCCAACTCTCAATCGCCCGCCCCGACGGCCACCTCGTCCACATCGACGCAAGACCCTCCGACGCCATCGCTCTGGGAATCGCCAAACAAGTCCCCATCTTCGCCGAAGACTCCGTGATCGAAGCCGCCTGCATCACCACCCCTCCAAACAACGATGACGACGACCACTACAAAGACACCCCACGCCACTGATCCAACAGACTCACGGCTTCGAAATGCCGGATATACTGAACTCCAGTGAAGATTTCAAACACCAAAAATGTAGCATCTTGGATCTGCCTGCTGTCTTTCGTGATCCACGCAGCACTTCACATCAATTCTGTTTTTTCACAGAATCAACCGCACTTCCACACCACTACGAACCAGCATTTCTACCACACAAACCTGAACTCAACACACCATGATCTCGCGCCGCATCCTTCAAACTTCGAGCAGCATCACAACGAGCATCATGATACGGACCATGAGTATCCACAAAAAAATGACGACCATGATCCGACACACCACTTAAAAATTCAGTACAGAGTCACGAACCAGACCTACCCCTTAGCCACTTTCGCGAATCTTCATCAGCAACGAGTTCTTTGCTTATCAAATCAAAGACATACGATCATCGTGCAGGATCAAAGCGATGAGCCAAACGATCTCAGCTACTTTCTCAACAACATCAAGCTGATCTTATAAACACAGCAATCCTGATCGTTTTTTTACATTCAAAAATTACTCCAAACCAGTTCCCGCGGTGAACTTGGCTCCAGTTGTTCAACAAGCCTACACACCACCGCACCGAGCGTGCGTTTGAGAAAACTCAACAACAAGGAACCACTCATGAAACGAGCAAACCAGCTGTTCTCGTATCAATTATTAGCGTTCATCATTCTCATGATGATCCTTACCCCCGAAGCCCAAGCCCACGGCGTAACAGCCGGCGATAAGGGATATATCCAAGAATCTTCAGGAATCATGCCGATCCCATTCATGTATCTCGGCGCCAAACACATGAGGACCGGGTACGACCACCTGCTCTTCCTCTT
>JARGNC010000147.1 GCA_029212425.1 Phycisphaerales bacterium | reverse complement strand
TCGTCTGGGAGGTTGATTCCTGCGTCGCGTGCGACGGAGCCGTAGGCGGTTGGGACGAAGATCGCGGAGACTTGTCGGTCGAGCGCGTAGATGTCTCCTGTGGTGGTGTTCTGGTCACCGACGAAGTAGTAGGTGTTTGAACCTTCTGATGCTGGAAAGATTGCTTGGACGGTGACGGGGTAGTCGTAAGTTCCTGTTGGCATGTCGTCGTCGATACGGAGTTCGATGTCTCCGTTGACTGGTAAGGAAGTGGTCGAAGAAACCCCGAAGTTTGCGGAGGTGACGCTCGCGTTGATATGATTTACGGAGACTTCGGCGGTCGCGCTGACGAGGACGAAGCCGTCGGTGGGCGCGGTGACGGTGACGGTGTCGATGGTGTCGTTGACGCCGCTGGACGCGGTGAGGAGCACTGAGGAGCTGTTCTCGGTTTCTGCAGCGCCTGCTTCGTTGAGGATTTCGAGCGCTTCGATCGCGTTGTTCGGGATCGCGACGCTGGAGTTGCCTGTTGTTCTGGAGCTGAGAAAGATTGACTCGGTTTCTCCGAAGATCGAGATGATTGCGGATTCGGTTCCTGCGGAGTTTCCTTCGAGGATGACCCCTCCCGTTCCTGTATCGTTGCGAGCGATGTAGAGGTATCCCCCACCACCTGCGGAGGTGTCGGTGTACAGTCTTGAGATGATGTTGTTGGTGTTGCCGTAGAGTGCGACATCTCCGCTTCCGAAGCCGCTCTCGAAGAAGAGGGCGCGTGCATTTCCGCCCGCGTTGTTGATTCGGATCGCTGCATCTTGATTGGCGTGGCTGTTGAGTTCGAGGATGCCGCTACCAGGGGCGAAGGAGATCTCGTTGCCGTTGTCGAACGCGGCTTGGAGATCGGTCCCTGAGCGGAGCGCGTAGTTTGCGAGCGGTGCGGGGGTGATCCGTTGTCGAGGGGTAATGGAGGTGTAGTTTCCGACACCTGCGGGACGGATGGCGATGTTGAGCCAGCGGACTTGATCGGAATCGAAGACGCTCCCTGTGACTCCGAAGTTGACGAGTGTTTCGAAGCGTCCGTTGGTGACCTGCACATTGGGGACGGACTGCGATCCGCCGAGGACGATGCTGCCTCCGATTTCGCTGTCGTAGACGATGAAGGAGATGTCGTAGAGCCCGTCTGCGGGGGCGCCCATGTCCATGAGTTCGCCTTGGTAGACGAAGGAATCGGTGTGGGTTTGGGCGGATGCGAGCGACGCTGACGCAAGTGCGGCACTTGCGATCATGGTTCGAATATTCATGGTTGATCTCTCTCTAGGGTGATTCATGGTGTGGTGTATGGGAATGGTTGCTGTGTTGCTTTATGGACACTCGGTTGCGAACGCTTGGAGGAACGCGGAGATGTCGAGGAAGTTGAAGGAGCCGTCTTCGTTGTAGTCGATCGCGAACTTGAGGAACGCGGAGACATCGAGGAAGTTGCGGTTGCCGTCGAGGTTGATGTCCCCTCTGCAGAACTGTTCGAGGATGTAGACGACATGTTGATCGGTTTGGATGTCTTTGACTCGTGGGTCGATCGCGGATGCGAAGATGGTGCCGTTTTGGATATGGACGGTTTCTCCGAACTGCATGAAGGGGCGGTTGAGCATTGGTGGGAGGACTTTGTCGATGAGTTCGAAGGTGTCGAGGTTGTAGATGTAGACCGCGCCGCCGTGGGTGACGACATCGTTGTCTCGCTCGGCGCTGATGACGGCGATGTTGCCCTCGACGCTCATGGAGTATCCGAATCGGTCGAAAATATTCCCACTGTTTCCTGTGAGTGTGCGGATGTGATCTCCGGTCGTGAGGTCGTAGACGAAGACTTTGCCTCGGATGTCGAACGATCCGAACTCGAAGACGCTCACGAGCAGGATGTCACCCGCGAGTTCGATCTCGTATCCGAATCCTGCATCGCCTTCAAGATCTGGGATTGGGGAGGTCAAGCGGTAGAGGAGTGCTCCGGTGATGAAGTCGTAGACATAGACCGCGCCCTCGACGGTTTCAAAGCCGGTTCCCGGTGCGGATACGACAAGGTAGTCATCGTTGTGATCGATCTTGGAACCGTATCGGTCGTCGGTAGTAGCCGGATCGGGAGCGAGGGTCACCATGAGGTTGTGGTTTGTGGGGTGGTAGACGAATACATTCCCTTGTTGGGTTGGGCCGTAGTTTATTGCGCCTACGAAGATACCTGCATCGTTGATGGAGACACTCGCTCCGAAGAATCCGAAGGATGTGTCGGTAGTCTCTTCATTAAATGTGTGGAGGACCGATCCGTTGACGGGGTTGATGAGGTATGCTGCGCCGTGGTCGAATACGCTCGTGCCCTGTGCGTATGGAGCGCCGACGAGGAGGACACCGTCGTCGTACTGCATGGTTGTGCCGTAGAAATCATCCCAGGGGTGACCGACGGGTGCGTAGGTCTGGATGTATTGGTAGGTGTTGCGATCGAACTGGTAGACCCCTCCGGGGCTGGTGTCGGGTTCGATGAAGTTGCCTTGTCCGGAGACATAGAAGCGGTTGCCATCAGCGCCGAACGCGGTCCCGAGGTTTGCGTTGTTGACCGCGGGATGGTCCGGGATTTTGAACGGGATGTAGTACGGCTGTGCGGATGCGGATAGATTGATACACGCAATCGTGATGATCGCGATTGATAGAAGTACATGTTTCATGCTGATGAGCCTCCCTCACGAGTGCAAATACTCGATTTGGACTGTACCAGAAGTCCACGGAGATCACAAGCAATTAATGTCTACAAACGCACCAAGGCACCCATCATCACTCGTTTCTAAAGACGGGGGGGATGATGAGTTCCTGTGTGCTTGTTTGGTTGGATGAACGGTTGGATCTCATCAATCGCACCCTCGACAATCACCGCTTTTGTGCGCACGATTCGGTCGGTTTTGATTTTTGAAAATCAGAATTCCAAATAAATTTTTATACCTTATAGGCAAACACACCAAATCCCCCCGGAGTGACCGGGTTTGTGCGCACACCCACGGCTTTTCGACCCATTGGGTAGAGCGTGTTCTTTGGATGACACGCGCGAGTTACCAGATGGGAGAAAAGAACATGAGTCATGAAAGCCAGAACCACGAAAGCCAGAACCCGTTCCAGGAAGTCACGGACACCAACCAGAGCGACGACCGATCGGTGGTGATCAAGTCGATGAACAAGTACACGAGCAAGCCGATCGATTGGCTTGAGGAGGGACGCATCGCGCTGGGGAAGCTCACGCTGATCGCGGGAGATCCGGGATTGGGCAAGTCGTTCATCACGCTCGATCTCGCATCGAGGGTCTCGCGTGGGGAGCTTCCATCGCGCAGGTCATCGGGGAGCGTGCAATTGACTGATCAGGGACAGGTCGTGCTGCTCAACGCGGAGGACGACGCGGGAGACACGATCCGTCCTCGCTTGGAAGCGATGGGTGCGGACCTCTCGCGTGTGCATTTGTTGGAGGGGGTGGTGAAGCCGATGGGTCGGTGCGTGAATCTCACGCAGCTCGACACCGATGTGCAGCTCTTTGCCAACACGCTCAAGAAGATCGACAACCTCAAGCTCATCGTGATCGATCCCATCAGCGCGTACATGGGAAAGACCGATTCACACAACAACGCGGATGTCCGAGCCGTGCTCGCGCAGCTCGCGCGTCTCGCGCAGTGGACCGGAGCCGCGGTCGTGTGCGTCACCCACCTCAACAAGGACGCTGGTGGCAAGCGTGCGATCTATCGCGCGATGGGATCGCTCGCGTTTACCGCCGCGGCGAGAGCGGTGCATCTGGTGACCAAACATCCAGACGATGCGAGCAAGCGTGTGGTCGCTCCGGTGAAGAACAACCTGAGCGAGGAGGTCAAACCCAGGGTCTATCGGCTCGAAGACGGCCGAGTGGAATGGATCGACGAACAGATCCAATGGGACGCGGACTCGATCGAGAGCGCCTTCGAAGGCGAACGAACCGCCCCCAGCGCGATGGAGGAAGCGAAGCGGTTCCTGGAGGCGGCGATGAAGGATGGGGCGAGGCCAAGCAAGGAAGTACTCGATGAAGCGGAAGCACATGGGATCACGGCTTCAACGCTCCAACGAGCACGACAAGCACTCGGCACACGCTCATTCCGAGACAACGGGATCTGGCATTGGGTCTTCGACAGCTTCGACAAAAAGGCACCGCTCGGAGCAATGCGGGTGCTCCCGGAGCCGGACATCATCCCGGATCGGATCGAGGACAATGATCCGAGTTTCGAATACGAAGGGAATGATTTCTTCCGTGAACAGCAAGGTACTCATCAGACTGACCGCCACACCAATGATGAGTAGAAAAAGTCTTGGCTTCCACCGCTTGGGAGGCGGATTGAAGTTGATAATTTTTATGTTGTTCTGGATGAGGTTGGGAGCCATCACGATCCTTTCGGATTTGTGCGTGGCTCCTGCCTGCGGTTGAGATTGGTTGTCTGGCAAGTCCATTTGCCATCCTCCTGCTCATAGTCGAGCGGTGGTGGCATCCTGCCGGATATTGATTGTTACTTCAGTCACTGTACTAGATCCGAAATGAGATTGCAAACGGCTCTGTTCAATGTTCATAAAGTGTCAAATACGCAATCTATCGCCTACTCATCAGACCCCAACTGGGGGTCTGATGAGTAGGTGGGTGTCCGTTATACAAAAAAAACAATTGCTCCACGATGAATTGCTTTCAAATTGAGTGATTATCGATTACAGTTTTAATACTAACTCAATGATCATTCTGTGACGAATACCGAAAACCGAGGACTCATATGCGCAATTTCACACCACTTGTTCTCGCTATTGCAACAACAGCTTTGCCAACCATGCCTGCTGTTGGTCAGATTTTTTATGAAGACTCTACGATTCTGCCGAGCGACGGCGGCGAAGGTGATAGGTTCGGCGCTTCCGTCGCTATCAGTGGCGACACAGGAATCATCGGAGCTTATCTGGATACCGACAACAATATCATCAACTTTCGTGGAGCAGCATATCTGTTTGACATCGCATCGGGTCAACAGTTATTCAAACTTCTCCCTGATGACCAGCTCGGGCGACGCTGGTTTGGATACTCCGTCGGAATCAGTGGCTCCGCAGCAATTGTTGGAGTTGAGGAACTTGAGTTAGCCTACCTCTTTGACACTACAAATGGCCAGCAACTTTTTGAACTCCAACCAAACGACACTCAATCCTTCGATAACTTCGGAGATTCTGTCGATATTAGTGGCAATATAGCAATTGTTGGGGCATCTGAGAATGATGACAACGGAAACCAATCTGGATCAGCATATCTGTTTAATGTCAGTTCCGGACAGCAAATCGTTAAACTCCTTCCCAACGACGGCGAACCACTTGATCGCTTTGGCATTGCGGTCGCTATCAGCGGAAGCATTGCGGTTGTGGGTGCATCTTGGGACAGTGATAACGGCAATCAATCGGGATCAGCCTACCTGTTTGACACAACAACTGGTCAACAAATCGCAAAGCTTCTGCCGAATGACGGCGCTGCCGATGATTATTTTGGCGGATCGGTTGCGATCGATGGCAACACGGTCATCGTGGGTGCAAGATGGAACGACGACAACGGGAACCAATCTGGATCTGCTTACCTCTTTGACACAACCACTGGTCAACAAATCGCAAAGCTTCTGCCCAACGATGGAGCAGCAGGAGATTACTTTGGAGAATCAGTAGCAATTCATGGCACCAAAGCCGTTGTTGGAGCGCATCTCAACTATCACGACGAAATTCGTTCAGGAGCAGCATATCTCTTTGACATCACAACTGGTCAGCAAATTGCAAAGTTTGTTCCATCGATTGCTGATAGACTCGACTGGTTCGGTAGTTCTGTTGCGTTGAATGAAGAAACTGTCGTAATTGGTGCGAGCGGCGTGGACGATATCGGTGACAATTCAGGAGCAGCGTATTCCTTTAATCTGCCTTGTCCACCAGATATAAGCGGAGATGGAAATCTCAACTTTCTTGATGTCTCTGCGTTTTTAACCGCATTCGGAAACCAAGACC
>JARGNC010000146.1 GCA_029212425.1 Phycisphaerales bacterium | reverse complement strand
CACCCAGCTGAGTACCCGGACACCAATTGGATTCGGAGGTATCCAGAATTTATTCAGTGGCGGGATGCACGAACCATCGGAGACCGCGCGTTTACTCCACGGCTTGGGTCGCTTCTTTGTGAGCCTGAACCTTGTCACCGCTCATTCTACGGTGACGGATTTCGCAAGGTTCCTCGGCTTATCGACATCGTGCCCCCGCAGCAATGCCGCGTGGTACGCGAGGAGTTGGAGCGGGACGACGGTGACCATCGGGCTCAGGCATTCTTCGACCGCTGGGACATAGAGGACATCCTCGGCGAGGGATTCGATCTGCTTGTCGCCTTCGGTTGCGACGGCGATGACGTGGCCGCCTCTTGCGCGGACTTCTTCGATGTTGGACAGGACCTTGTCGTACTGGTTCCCTTGGTTGGCGATGAAGACGACGGGCATTCCTTCGTCGATGAGAGCGATTGGGCCGTGCTTCATTTCCGCGGCGGGCATGCCCTCGGCGTGGATGTAGCTGATTTCCTTGAGCTTGAGCGCTCCTTCCATCGCCGTCGGATAGTTGTATCCGCGTCCGAGGAACAACCAGTTGTCGCGATGCACGTACTTGGCGGTGATCTCGGCGATGCGTTTGTCGGTCGTGAGTACCTGCTCGATCATGTCGGGGACGCGTTCGAGCTCCGCCATGAGTCGGGCTGAGGCTTCTGGGGACATCATGCGCCGGCGCGCCATGAACAGGGAGATCATCGTGAGGACAGCGACCTGTCCAGTGAATGCTTTGGTGGACGCGACCCCAATTTCTGGTCCGACGCGGAGGTAGACGCCTGCATCGGTTTCGCGGGGGATGGTGGATCCGACGACATTGATCACTCCAAGCGAGAGGGCGCCGCGGTCTTTCGCTTCGTGAAGCGCCGCGAGGGTGTCGGCGGTTTCTCCGGACTGCGATACAGCGACGACGACTGAGCGGTCCTCGATGAGCGGGTTTCGGTAGCGGAACTCGCTCGCGTACTCGCATTCTGCTGGGATTTTGGCGAGGTCTTCGAGGAGGTACTCTCCGATCATCGCGGAGTGGAGCGCGGTGCCTTGTGCTGTGAGGATGACGCGCCGGGATTTGACGAGTTCTTTCGCGAAGGTATTGAGTCCGCCGAGGACGACTTTGCCTTCGTTCTTATCGAGACGACCTTTCAGACAGCGACGGAGCGCGTCTGGCTGTTCGTAGATCTCTTTGAGCATGTAGTGCTCGAATGATCCAAGCTCGATTTCTTCGAGGTCCATCTCGAGCTGCATGATCTTGGGTGAGAGCTCGACATTGTCTACGGTGGTGGTGCGGAATCCGTCGCGGGTGAGACGAGCGACGGAGTAGTCGTCGAGGGTGATCGCGGTGGATGCGTGGGAGATGATCGCGCTGGGGTCGGAAGCGACGATGTATTCGCCGTTCCCGATCCCGATGAGCAGAGGCGATCCCTTGCGGGCGCAGACCATCACATCGGGTTCTTTCTGACAGATGACCGCGATGGCGTACGCGCCGCGGACTTCGCGGAGAGCGCCTTGGACGGCTTTCTCTAGGTCGACATCGTTTTCTGGATCGTAGAGGTGGGAGATGAGCATGCCGAGGACTTCGGTGTCGGTCTCCGTTTCAAAGACATGGCCCTTGGCTTCGAGGAGCGTACGGATGGAGGCGTAGTTCTCGATGATCCCGTTGTGGATCAGGGAGATGCCGTGGTCTCGGTCACGGTGCGGGTGTGCGTTGAGCTGGTTGACGGCTCCGTGGGTTGCCCATCGGGTGTGGGCGAGTCCGAGGGTGCCTTGGATTCCACCGATGGATTTGAGCTCGGCTTCGAGGTTCGCGACTCGACCGACCGCTTTGGCGATCTGGAGGTTCCCATCAAGGTTGATGGTTGCGATGCCCGCGGAGTCGTAGCCGCGGTATTCGAGTCGCTTGAGCCCTTCGAGGAGGAGGGGCTGAGCGGGTTTGTTTCCGATGTAGGCGACGATGCCGCACATAGGCGTTTCTCCTGTGAAGGCCTCGATGGATGCTGGTGGATACGCGAGCATCGTCCAAAACAGAGGCGGGTGTGTATGGTACGAGCAAAGGAAGGCTGAGTTCTGAGAATCGGACGAGGATGATCGTTATGACCGCTCCCCAATCTGGACGCGATGGGAGGGCTAGACTTGTCCAGTTTGCGCCGCTCGAACGATATTTCCGGACCTTGCCACCGCCCCACCGTCACCCAAATAACCCCTGGAAACCACTGAATGCCCAGACGCGATGATCTTCACACGATTCTGTTGATTGGATCTGGACCCATTGTCATCGGACAGGGGTGTGAGTTTGACTATTCGGGAACCCAAGCGTGTAAATCGCTGAAAGACGAGGGGTATCGGGTGGTGCTCGTCAACTCGAATCCCGCGACGATCATGACGGACCCCGCGTTCGCGGATCGGACCTATATCGAGCCGATCACTCCGGAATCGGTCCGGAAGATCATCGAGAAAGAAATCGAGCTGGGAACCCCGATCGACGCTGTCCTTCCAACCCTCGGCGGACAGACCGCGCTCAACTGCGCGTGTGAGATGAGCGACCAAGGGATTTTCGATGAGTATGGGATCGAGATGATCGGCGCGGATCGGAAGATCATCCATCGCGCGGAGGACCGTCAGGTGTTCAACGACATCTGCGAAGAGATCGGTCTTGCGACTCCTGAATCGAAAACCGTTGAGTCGCTGCAGGAAGCTCTGGGGTTTGCAGAAGAAATTGGTCTCCCTGCGATTGTCCGGCCTGCATTCACTTTGGGCGGATGGGGCGGCGGGATCGCGTACAACCGTGCGGAGTTTGAAGAACTGGTCACGCGCGGACTCAATGCTTCGATGATCGGCCAGATCCAGATCGACAAGTCGCTGATTGGATGGAAGGAATACGAGCTCGAGGTCGTGCGCGACAAGAAGGACAACTGTGTCGTTGTGTGCTCGATCGAGAACATCGACGCGATGGGTGTGCATACCGGAGACTCGGTCACGGTCGCGCCGTCGTTGACACTAACGGACAAGGAATACCAGTTCCTCCGTGATGCGTCGCTCAAGGTGATGCGTGCGGTTGGGGTGGAGACGGGTGGATCCAATGTACAGTTCGCGATCAATCCGAATCCAGCGCCGACTGCGGATGGGAGTGAGCCGGCGTTTGAGTTCGTGGTAATCGAGATGAACCCGCGCGTGTCTCGGTCCTCGGCGCTTGCTTCCAAAGCAACCGGATTCCCGATCGCGAAGATCGCGGCGAAGCTCGCGGTGGGGTACACGCTCGACGAGCTGCGCAACGACATCACGGGAACGACGAGCGCGTGCTTTGAGCCGACGATTGATTATGTCGTGACAAAGATGCCTCGCTGGACCTTCGAAAAATTCCCGGAAGCGGACGAGACGCTGACGACGCAGATGAAATCCGTCGGCGAAGCGATGGCGATCGGACGCACCTTCAAAGAGTCGCTCCAGAAAGTCATCCGCTCTATGGAGCTCAAGCGGTTCGGGCTGGGGCTCGACAAGAACGACAACTGGCTCGCGGCTCAGCGTGCTGTGGATGGAAAGAAACCTGACGGGAGTTTGGTGGAGTGGCCCATCAACGAGGACCGGTTGACGCGGAAGCTTTCGGTTCCATCGCAGGGACGCTTCTACTTCATCCGCTACGCGATGAAGATGGGGTGGAGTGTTGGCCGCATCAATGGGTTGACCAACATTGACCCGTTCTTCCTCAACCAGTTCAAGGAGCTGGTGGATTTTGAAGATGAACTGACCGCTGTGGATTCGCTTGAAGCGGTAGATCGCTCGCTCATGCAACGCGCCAAGGAGCTTGGGTACTCCGATGCGCAGCTTTCGTATCTGTACCTGGGAAGCATCAGTTCAGAATCGATCCTGAAGGTGCGATCGCATCGCAAGTCGCTGGGTGTTGAAGCGGTGTTCAAATGCGTGGATACCTGCGCGGCTGAGTTTGAAGCGGTCACCCCCTACTACTATTCAACGTACCAGAGCGGTTCGCGCAAGGTTCTTGAAGACGGCACGGTGCAAGAGGTCCCGCCGCAGTGTGAGCTCCGTGATCGTCTGAGCGCGGAGACAGATCCCAACGAGAAGGTCATCATCCTCGGCGGCGGTCCGAACCGGATCGGTCAAGGGATCGAGTTTGATTACTGCTGTGTTCACGCGGCGTATGCAGCGCAGGAACTCGGATACGACGCGGTGATGATCAACTCGAATCCAGAAACCGTGAGTACGGATTACGACACGAGTGACTTGTTGTTCTTTGAGCCGTTGACGCTTGAGGATGTGCTCAATGTCACGGAGAAGCTGTCTGCAAATCTCAAAGGCACGATTGTTCAGTACGGCGGGCAGACGCCGTTGAATCTCGCGCATGGATTGAATGAGGCGGGGGTCCCGATGCTGGGAACCGGTCTTGAAGCGATCGATCGCGCAGAGGATCGGGATCAGTTTGACCAGCTGCTAACCAAGCTTGATTTGAAGCGTCCGGGATCTGGGATTGCACGCTCGATCAACGAATCCATCGAGATCGCGGGACGGATCGGGTATCCGGTGCTGGTGCGTCCGAGCTATGTGTTGGGAGGACGCGGGATGGAGATCTGTTCCGACGAGAAATCGCTCCGGCATTACATGACGACGGCGGTGGATGTCTCGGGATTGGACGATGCACCGATCCTTATTGATCAGTTCCTCGACAGCGCGACGGAGTTGGATGTTGATGTCGTCGCGGACTTTGATCAGGACGGCAACGGGAGCGCATTCGTCGCGGCGGTCATGGAGCATATCGAACAAGCAGGGGTGCACTCGGGAGATTCGACCTGCATGATTCCGACGACGACGATCCGTCCTGCGGTGCTTGAGCAGGTGAAAGACACCGCTCGCAAGCTCGCGGAGGAACTTAAGGTCAGCGGCTTGATGAATGTGCAGATGGCGATCAAGGATGACATTGTGTACATCATCGAGGTGAACCCTCGTGCGTCTCGGACAGTGCCTTATGCTGGGAAATCAAAAGGGGTCGCTTGGGCATCGGTCGCTGCGAAGGCGATGATGGGCGTTTCGCTAAGCGAGCAAGGAACCAAAGAAATCCCAGACGCGGGATACTTCACGGTCAAAGCGCCGGTCTTCCCGTTCCGCAAGTTCCCAGGTGTGGACTTCGTGCTCGGACCAGAGATGCGATCGACCGGCGAAGTGATGGGCGTCGATGTCTCGCTCCCGACTGCGTATCTCAAAGCGATGGAATCCGCGGGGGTTTCATTGCCCAAAGAGGGCGGCGTGTTTGTTTCCGTGCGTCAGGAAGACAAACCAGAGATGATCCCGGTTGTCCGTTCGCTCATGGCGATGGGATTCACAGTGTTCACGACGCAAGGCACAGCGGATGAACTCGCTCGTCACGGGCTGCGTCCCAAAGTCTTGCAGAAAATCCAAGCGGGCGCGCGTCCCAATGTCATCGACCTCATGCAGAACGGCGAGATTCAACTCGTCATCAACACCCCCACTCGCACAGGTTGGCAGACCGACGAAGGACGCATCCGCGCGACGGCGGTTCGTTTGGGGATTCCGATGATCACCACCGCGACCGCAGCGGGACAAGCGGTGCACGCGATCGAAGCTCTGCGAGCCGGATTCTGGGGCGTGCACGCGCTACAAGACCTCGGCGGATTGAGCGTGGAATTGAATTCGCACTAGATCGTCGATTTTCTGATTGATTTTGATGCTGGACTCTGTAGTCTATGTTTTGACCCTGCTCGCTTGGCATGGTCAGTTTGTCGGACTTTGGGGCATCTGCTCTGCGCCATCTCTGGAGACGGCGCAGTTCACATATGCACCGGCGGCCCTCGTGGGTTGCCGGTGTTTTTTATGGAAACTCTTTCGGGGAATACTGCTCTGAAGGAACGGATACAGCTCATGCCGCGAGTTATTTGTTGAGATTTGCTGCGGTGAACATCGTCGAGGTTGCTTCACGGTGCCAGGTGGTTGCGGGTCCCGCTTTGGATTCGTAGAAGCGCCAGATCTCGAACCAGTAGGAGCGGAACTTGTGGTC
>JARGNC010000145.1 GCA_029212425.1 Phycisphaerales bacterium | reverse complement strand
ATCCAGCGGAGAAAAAGGGGTATTCTGGGACTGCAATCTGGTCGCGTGATGGGATCAAGGAAGAGGGACGCGGCGCTGGTGAAGGTGATCCAGAAGGCCGCGTGATCGTGGCGCGGGTCGGGAAGCTTCGGGGCGTGAGTGTGTACTTGCCTTCGGGATCGTCGGGTGAACTTCGACAAGCGGAGAAAGATCGTTGGCTCAAGTTCTTCCATCAGTGGGCAGAGCCGATGCTCAAGTCCAAGATCCCGACGGTGATCGGAGGCGATCTCAACATCGCGCATACTGAGCGGGACTTGTTCTACGCGAAGGGGAATATGAAATCGTCGGGGTTTTTGCCTCATGAACGCAAGTGGATGGGGGATCTGATTGATATGGGGTGGGCGGATGTAATCCGTGAGGCGCATGGGGATGTCGATGGGCCGTATTCGTGGTGGTCGAATCGGGGGCAGGCTCGAGCGTTGGATCGCGGCTGGCGGATCGACTACCTGCTCATGAACAAAGCGGCACGAAAGCGGATGACTGGGTGCTTCATTGATCGGGAAAGTGGGTTGCAAGTATCGGACCATGCGATGGTGGTCGCAGATCTGGAGTGCGAACAATAACCGAACGAGTTTGGCGTATTGAGGATTCACCCCATATTTTCTGAGAATCCCGTCGGTTGGGGCTTGTTCAGTTTTCTTGATGCATTATAGTACTGGCTGTCTTTCACGCCATGTTCCCACCTCGTTTTCAAGGACATGGTTCGTTTCTGGAGCAAGGGAGTTCAAATGAAAAATGTACTTTTGGCAGCCGCGATCGCATCGCTGGCTGGAGCAGCGAGTGCCGATGTGTACTCGGACAGCGTTGGGGACATCAATGTCGATACATTCGGCGGTTTCCCACACCTGGACATCACACAAGTTGAGATCACCAATGACGCAACATGGTTGTACATTGATGTCTCAGTTGCATCGATGAGCGCAGATTGGGGCAAGTTCCTCGTCGGTATCGATACCGGACTCGCTGGCAGCAGCGACGGTGCTTGGCCGCGCAACATCGACTGGGGCGGAAACATTGATCACTTCATCGGGAGCTGGGCTGATTCCGGCACCGGCGGTGAAGTGCACGCGTACTCCGGTGCTTGGGGCATGATCGATGCGACCTACGCAGCTGGGACCGACATCATGACCTCTGGTGCAGATCACGGCATCAATGTCCACCACATCGCAGTCTCGCTCGCATCGCTCGGACTGAGCGTTGGTGACACCTTCGGTTTCGATGTCGCGACCTCTGGTGGTGGCGATTCAGATCCAGGTGTTGATCACCTGAGCCTTGCTGGCGAAGCAACCCCAGACTGGGGCACTGGATCACAGTCCGGCGCTCTCCTGAGCTACACCGTCGTTCCAACCCCATCGTCACTCGCGTTGGTCGGGCTCGGTGGTCTGGTTGCTGGTCGTCGTCGCCGCTAAGCGATTGCGAACGCTGCACAACAGAACTGCAACACAACTGTTGTGAACAAAATCAAGAGCGGGGCTGGATGAGAATTCCAGCCCCGCTTTCTTTTTGGATACTTTCAAGCTCAGCTTACACGCTGAGAGTGATCATTATGGACAGCCGTTTCCGTATGCCGAGAGGAACGCGGACACATCGAGGAAGTTGTAGCTGCCGTCTGGTTGGAAGTCTGCAGCGGGATCTGCATTCCCGAACGCGGTCAAGAACGCGGAGACATCAAGGAAGTTGAGATTCCCGTCCCCTGTGAGATCTGCAGGACAATCAACCTCTCCAGCGATGGTGATAGTCTCGGTAACAATGTTTGTGGTTCCGGATTCTTCGATCGCGACCATCGTGATCTGGTGATCACCAGCGCTTAGTGCGCCATCGAATGTCGTCCGGTACTCGAAGCGGTCATACGGATTGACGCGGGTGCTCGTGTTGATGAGCGAGAGCGGGTCGGTGCCTTTGGTGACATCGAGCAGCAGGTGGAGCTCATCGGTTGTACGGTCGAGCGCGTGGACAATGAACTGGGGCTGATCATCTTCGAGTGTCATGCCCGCTTGCTCAAGCGCAACCTCTGGAGGGAGTCGATCGATGTAGATTACCTTGCGGACCTCGCGGAACATCGCGGAGGTGTTCGGATCGCGATGACGGAACACGACGACGCTCAGGTAGTGCATGCCTTCTTCCATCTGTGTTGTGTCGATCGCTTGGCGGTAGAGCCCGAACGAGTTGCCAGAGTTGTAGAGCGGGCTGTTGACAGTGATGAACTGCTCGTATCCCGCGAAGCTCAGTGCGGTTGTCGGGATATCTGGGATGCCGTTGCCGTTGTAGTCTGAAACACGCTGGTCGAACGCAAAGAGTGCGTTGTCGTCGGTGTTTGAGTCCAGTGCATCACCCGCAGCGGTCTGGACACGGATCTCGAAAGAATCATCTTTGATCACTTGGATTTCACTGAGTCTCTGGATCCAGTCTGGGAAGTTGGCTGGGTCAGGATCGATCGTGCCGTCTTGTCCGATGAAGGTGACTGTCGCATCAGGGAGTGCTTCTGCGTAGATGACATAACCCTTGCCGTGTGTTCCTGCGGAGGATGCGTTGTTGGGGACTTTGAGGGTGACAGAACCACCCGCGCCGACCACGATGGTCTCAGGGATGTCTCCAGATGGATCGACGATCGGATCTGCGGCGTTTCCGGTCATCTCATGAATCCGAGTTCCTTGCGGGTACGCGGTATTCACTGTGATTGTTTGGAAACCAGCATCAAAGCGGTCGTTGACCGCGGTCAGCGAGTTGGCGCGGTTGTTGAATGCTTTTTGGAAGACGAGCACATCGTTGATGTTGCTGTTGAGTTGGAAGTACTGACCACCACCAATTTCCTTGCGGAGTTTGACGAGTGTCGTCATCGTGTCGTCGAGCTGCTGGGCTACCGGATCCCATCCGAGTGCCGCTGGAACGCCTTCGCGTGGGTAGAAGCCGTTGGCGCGGGAGATGATCGCACGACCGTTGTGGTACACGATCGCACGGCCCGGACGCATCAGCGTGTACGCGTGCATCGGGAAACCTTGCTGAGCGGCTGTTGGGAATGGTGGGAGTGATCCACCATCACCGACGGTGCCGTTATCGTGCGAGAAGACATGGTTGACACCCATAGTGCCGTTGACGAGTCCGTCGTCGGCGACATCGAGGTGTGATGAGTCAACGCTGGATGTGATGTTTGCCCACGATCCGAGACCGTTGGCATTGAGCAGATCGCGGAGACGAGCGGCCCCTTGTAGATCAAGCGCATCATGATTTGCGAATGAATCCTTGCGGACATTGTTGTTGAGTGTGTCGAAGTTGCCTGTCACATTTTCACCAAACACGAATGGATTGGTGCGGTTCCCATCGGGACGGACACGGAGGTTGTGGATCGCGGCATCAAAGAAACCATCCCAGAACCAGCTCGGCGTGTGCTTGTGTGCATCGAGACGGAAGCCGTCAACGCCTTGGACTTCGATCATCCACTGCGCCCAGCGCATCAGCAGTCCGGTGCCGTTGTCTGCGACCGGATCGCCATCAAGCGGGGATGCTGTGTTGTAGGGGTAGCGTGTGAAGCTCAGATTCCCGGGGTTTCTGCTGGTCCCGGGGTTGTTGATTGTTTCTGGAGTCAGCGATTGATCTGTATAGAAGCGTGCGTTGTTTGGATCTGGGAGGTTGTAGAGTGTGCCGCCTGGGATGTTTTGGGGATTGGATGCGTCGACGGGTTGACGGATGAAGGTGTTGTTTGATTCTTGAGCGATGTCGACCAGTGCGACAAGATCACCATTGAGGAGATCGTAGTTTGGTGCGCCCGGATTCTCGGATTGCAGGTATCCCGAAGCGTTTCCATTATGAAAATCGCCCCAGTTGTCAGTTGGGAGTTTGTCGCGAGGCGGATCTTCGCGAGGGATCCAGAATCCTGGATAGCCCCCTTGAGCGAGGAATGCGTCGGAAGTGGTGCGTCCGCCGTTGTGGTTGAAGATGCCGTCGATGTAGACTTCGGCTCCGGAGAACTGAAGTTCTGCGATCATCGCTTTGAAGGTTTCTTCTGTGCCGTAGGTGGTGCGTGCTCTGTTCGAGGAGAATGAGAGCAGCGGGGGCTTCCCGAGGTCGAAGCGGTCGAATGGGTCGTATCCAACGCTGCCGAAGGATGCTTTGGAGGGTGGTGGGAGCCAGAGTGCGTCATATCCTGCGAGGAAGATGTCCGGTGCGCGTCGCTCGATGTCATCCCACTCGGTTTCAAACCATTGGAGATAGTTGAGTTTATTCTGTGCGTGTGCTGCTGGCGTGGTAACACCGGTGACGATGGCAGCCGCACCCAGAATGAGAGCAGGGAAAAACCGGGACTCGGATGAAGACATGGAAGCCCTTTCAAAAAAGCTTTCGATAAACCGGTTCGTGGCGAAGCGGAATTTGTGTAAATACGACCTGATTATGGTCGATTTTGAATCGCAAGTGAAACAGAATTTTGAGAGTTTACGATGTTTTCTGTCTCTAGAGTTGCATGGTGAGGCGTCCGAGAAGTATTGTGTACGGACTTGAGTTTTTGATCTGTGTATGGTGCACGGAAACCCGGAACGATTGAGTGAGGTTTAAGCGTGAAAAAGCCGTTGTGTCTTCAGATTCTTGTAATCGCGAGTCTTTCGTTCGGAGTTGTTGGACAAGCATGGGGGCAGGTCGCTCAGGTTATCGGGGATGGGATTGTCCGCTTTGATCGATCGCACGAAGCGCGAGAAGTACGGAAGCCCTCGTTCGCGTTGGTGCAAGAGTTCGAGTCTTTCGGCGATGTCGGCTTGAACTCGCTCACTGAAGTCCCTGTGTACTCAACAGACAACGAGACTGGACGAACCGTCGCGTCAATCAGCATAGAACTAGGGACTTCACTCTATGGGACGGGTGAATGTGCCGGACCTTTGCTGCGGAATGGGTTCGTGACTGAAACTTGGAATCTTGATGCGTTCGGATATGGACTCGATGCAGAGAATCTCTACACCTCGCATCCTTGGGTTCTCGCGGTTCGTGCTGATGGGACAGCGTTCGGTGTGCTCGCGGATACGACGTACCGTTGTCAGATCGATCTCCGTGATGGGATCACTTTCCGCGCTGAGGGTGGTGACTTCCCGGTGATCGTCATTGATGGCGATTCGCCGCAGGAAGTGATGCTTGGTCTTGGGAAGCTGACCGGGACGATCGCGATGCCTCCCAAATGGGCGGTGGGGTACCACCAGTGTCGATACTCCTACAACCCTGATTCACGCGTGAAAGAAGTCGTCCAAGAGTTCCGCGATCGCAAGCTCCCAGCGGATGTCATCTGGATGGACATCGATTACATGGATGAATACCGCGTCTTCACATTCGACAAAGAACAGTTCCCCGATCCCAAGGGGCTCAACAGATGGCTCGATTCCAAGGGGTTCTCGAATGTCTGGATGATCGATCCAGGTGTGAAGGACGAGGACGGATACTTTGTGTCGGATTCTGGAGATGAGCACGACGCGTGGGTTCGCGACAAGGACGGGAATGTCTACAACGGCGAGGTCTGGCCCGGCGTGTGTGTCTTCCCGGATTACCTCAACAAAGATGTCCGCAACTGGTGGGCGGGACTCTATGAAGACTTTATGGCGAACGAAATCGACGGCGTGTGGAACGACATGAACGAACCAGCGGTGTTCAATGTCGAAACCAAGACCATGCCTGAGACCAATATTCACCGAGCTGATCCTGAGCTTGGTGGCACCGATACACACGACCGCTACCACAATGTCTACGGCATGCAGATGATCCGCGCCACGCGCGAAGGGGTCATGGCGACCAACCCCGACAAGCGACCGTTCGTCCTCTCCCGCGCCAACTTCATCGGTGGTCAGCGTTACGGAGCAACATGGACCGGCGACAACAGCGCCAACTGGGCGCACCTTGATATGTCCATCCCGATGTCGCTGAACCTGAGCTTGTCGGGTCAGCCGTTCGTTGGGCCGGACATCGGTGGGTTTGCGTACAACGGGGATGGTGAGTTGTTCCAGCGTTGGATGGGGTTTGGCACACTCTTCCCGTTCTCGCGTGGTCATACCGCGAA
>JARGNC010000144.1 GCA_029212425.1 Phycisphaerales bacterium | reverse complement strand
ATCGAACTCCCGCTATGGAGGTTCGAAGGGACCGGGCGGGAACCAGTGAGCATCCAACCTGATCAGCAGGGCTTTGATCGCAGCAATCTGGTTCCGCGTGGACTGTTGATGACCGCGATCATGCGTGCGTTTGTTTCAGATTTTTTCATCCACGGCACCGGGGGGTACAGCTACGACCGCATCACCGAGCGTTGGCTTCAGGACTGGCAAGGCATTCCGCTCTCACCCATCGCAGGCGTGAGCGCGACGATGAAACTCAGTCTGCACGCGAACACAGCAATCGATCCAGATGAAGCAGCATGGAGAGCGCATCACGCGAAACATTCGCCCGCGATGCTTGGGGATCAGGAAGCGGAGAGCAAAAAACAAGAACTGGTCGCGCAGATCGAGCAATCCAAGAAAGCGGATGAATCCGAAAAGACCGCGGCATTGTTCCGAAAGCTTCACCAACTGTTGGATGAAACGAACGCGAAGCATGCGAAACAACTCGACGAGCTCGAAGAAGCATCGAAGAATGCGCAGCGATCAAGAGCGGAATACGAGATCGCGAATGATCGAACATGGAGCTTCCCCCTCTACACCGATTCCCAGCTCGAATCGCTCAAAGAAGAGATCAATCGTGCGTTGGGTGTCCAAGACTGATACCCTCTGGGATGCTTATGCTGCGAATCATCCTGTGCTGCGTGTCGGTGTTCCTTGTTTCGTGCGATAAACCCGCTTCGCAAACATCGAATCCGCAGGATGGTCCGGAGCACGCGATTGAAGAGATCCGCATCGCCGCGATGTCTCCTGGGATGTCGGTGATGATCCGCGATCTGGGATTTGAGGATCGGATCGTCGCGAAGCACGACTACGACATGATCCTCGGCGACCGCGTTCCCGCAGCTGGATCCGAGCTTGGGTTCGATCTAGAGATGCTGATCCAGACCGACCCGACGCATGTGCTTTACCAAACGACAAGCACAGAGCGATCGAAGCGGTTCATGGAAATCGCTGAAGATCGAAACTGGATCATCTTCGAGCGACCACTCAACACCCTCGATGACATCGCAACGACGATGGATGATCTCCACTTCCTGTTCAACGGCGTCCCACAACGCGAAGATCAACAATACGACATGAACGAGGTGTTCGCTCAACCACTCCCCAGCGCGAAACTCGCGGCGGCGTGGGATGATCTGGGACCAGTTGCAGACGCTGCTGGGCGCGTGCTGGTGTTGGGTTCGGTTGATCCCATCGGCGCGATGGGACCGGGGTCGTACCACCACCAGATCATCGTTCGGCTCGGCGCAGCGCAAGCGATTACCGATGGTTCCATGTGGATCGAGCTGGATTACGAAGACCTGATCCGACTGAACCCCGATTCGATCGTGCTGATCGCGCCACGCCAATCCAGCGAGGACGAACGCTTTGCGGAACCAATCGGCCCAAGTCCGGAAGATATCAATCGCATCTTCGGTCCAATCTTGGAACTCCCGATCAATGCGGTAACCAATGGCCGTATTGGCGTGGTTGATCACCCACTGGGACTGCTCCCATCGGCATCGCTCGGCGAAGTGGCCGAGGAGATCGGTGCGTTGTTCACGCAATGGAATGACTAGTCGTATGAAGGACTGATTGAGAAGCGATCAGTTGGTGCTTGCGGGAACATGCACGGAGTGTCCCTGCTCGAAGACTTCGCGATCGAGTGTCTTGCCATGGTCTTTGAGGAGTTGCTCGGCGCTCTGGAACTCTTCGTGGTCCATGTTGATCGTCAGCAAATACGCGGCTCGCGTGCCTTCAAACAACTCGTCGCGCTGAGCGTCGTTCAGATCGAGTGCATCGAGCCCTTCTTTGAACTCGGCCCATTGCGTGCGCTGTGCTTCTCCGAATGGGTCCTGGCTCATCATGCCTGCGGATGGATCGGTGATCCCAAACACTGAACGGAGTTTGCGAGCGACGAAGCGGTTCCCGTTGCAGGCGCCCAAGCGGACATAGTGGAGTCCGAAGGTGTGGAGGGGTTGATCCGCGTGCGTGTTGATGTGATCGACGAATCGGGCAACGCCGGGGTGCAGATCGGTTGCTGGTTCCGCGTTGTAGTACGCAAGGTCCGCGCCGAAGTGCTGATCGAAGAACTCGGATTCCTTGACCAATGGCGCGAGCTCTGGCATCGCGACGATCGCTTTGAAGAGCGCGACATCGAGAGCGCGATGGATGTGCACCGCTTGGCTCAGGTAGTCTGCGAATCCCTCGCGCGTGATCGTGCCTTTGATCATGGATTCTGGGGTTCCGCCGCGTTCAGCGATCTGATGCAGGTCCCAGTTGTCGTTCTTGAGTCGGTGGGTGATGGGTGATGCAGGCTGTTGGGACATGGTGCGTTCCTTTGCAAACTCGCGGATGAGAATGAGTCTCAACTATAGCCGCGATGTTTGAATGACACCAAAGCAAAGGGTCTAAATTGGGTCTAACAAGAGGTCTAAAAAAAGGTGCCCCCCGATCGATCCGGGGTGGGGGGTGGACCATATCGGGGGGACTTTGGGGGGCAAGGTTGTGGTGAGCACGATTGAAGCGGCTCAAGAGTTCAGATCAAGGATTCGTAGCTCTGATCGAAGTATACACCAGATTTGAGGTCTGGTTGGAAAGTATAGCCCAAATCATTTATCCAGCACCAAACGCTGCAAGAAAAGCGGAGACATCAAGGAAATTCCACTGCCCATCACCTGTGAAGTCCGCGATGGGGTCTTGCGATCCGAACAGGTTGAGGAACAGGGAGACATCAAGGAAGTTGAGGTTCCCGTCCCCATTGAGATCTGCGGAGTTGCTTGGGCAACCAACAGATTCGATGCGGAGGTCATCGACACCTGCTTCGACGATCGAGCCGCTTCCCAGATCGGAAGCGATGAATCGGACGCGGAGTTGATCGGAGGACGGGACTGGGAATCGTTTCTCGACCCATTGCCCTGCGTTCTCAGTTACGGTTTCAAGTTCGGACCAAGTGCCACCGTTGTTGGTGGAGATCTGGACGAGCATGGAGTCCTCGTTTGGGGATGCTCCTGCGTTGTTTGAGTACCAGCGCCAGTAGACGAGTTCCGCGCCATCTCCTGCAGCTGCTGAATCGAGGGTAGGGGAGGTGAGGGTGGTTGCTCCGCCATCGATGTCAAAGTTGCCTACAGAGGTTCCTGCTGATGCATCGGTGATCCAGCAGAGGGTTCCCGCGCCAGGGGTGTGGTCATCCTCAGGCTGAGCATCGGTCAGTTCGGGATTGGCGCGTTCCCAGACACCAGTCGTCGCGGTATCGGATGGTTGGCCGACAGTCCATCCTGCGTCAGATTCCATCATGTCTTCAAACGCGATGGTGATGACCTGCGACAGGGTGGTGAGCGGCGACGAGTTGCCGTTGATTGGATAGGTCAAGGATGCGCCGCTGAGTGCGTCTGCGCTGAAGTAGTATTCGATGGATTGACCGCAAGGTGTCGCTGGGAGGTTTCCAACGAATGTAGACGATCCATTGTCCGTCATGCTGGACGCTGAGAAAGCACCAGCAGATCCGATGCGTGCGTGGAGCGTGACTGTGGAGGGGTCAGGTTCACTGATGCCGTCGGAAATGGTCAGCACCACTTCGTTTGGCGTATCCGCATCGACCGTTTCTGGAGTGGCATGCGACAGGGACATCGCTTGTGTGGTGCGAGCTGCGAAGAGTTTGGCGGCTTCCCAGTTCTCTTGCGCGGTCGGGAGGATGATGCTCGCAGGAGGCGAGAATCCATCAAATCCAGCGCCCTCGTCGGGACGCAGTTCCATGGTGAAACTGGTCACACCGCGATCCTCGTAGAACCAGTCGGAGCATGTTCCCGCTGCTGCGTAGAGCTGCCAGGACTGGATGGGGTCGTAGTACACTCCTGAGATGGACTGGATGAGCGAGGACATGTCTCCGGAGAGGTTGATGAAGTTGGTCCGATCGGGTTCTGGTGTAACGAGACCGGTCGCGTATCCGAGTGGCCAAAGGATGAGCTGGGAATAGGTGTGGTAGTCAATATGTGACGCGAGGTCATCGCCGTAGCTGATCGCAAGGTCGCGGAGCGCGGATGATTCGGGTTCGGAGAATGGCGATCCGCCGTGGTAGACATCGGAGGATGGATCGGAGGAGGTGCCGTCTCCTGCGAACTCGGTGGAGTCCCAGTTCCGGTTGAGGTCCACGCCGTCGAAAGAACTCCCGGCATTGTCGCGACGGTTCTTGCGCCAGTAGCGTTCGTTGGACCATGTGTAGAGGTAGCCGTCTGGATTAAGGACATTGATGATGACGAAGCGGACGGAGCTGAGGAGCGCCGCGACTTCAGGATCAGAATCTGCATCGTCGATGAGTTTGGACGCGATGTAGGTGACGGTCATCGGCGAGACCCATTCGCGTGCGTGCTGACCGCCGTTCCAGATAATGACGGGACGGTCTTCAGCAAGATTCCCCGGCTCATCTGGAGCGGTGATGGTGTACGCGAAGATGTCGCGTGATTCGATCGTGTCTCCGATGTCTGCTTTGGAGATCAGGTCCGGATGCGCTGCGAGTTGGATATCCATGTAGGCGTAGATGTCCGCGAGTTGTTTGTAGTTGTCGAACCAAGATTCGTCGTGCGTTGATGCGCCGCGGTTGAGTTGCTGGACTGGACGATGCGCGCCGGTTTGGTTTGCGATGTCCAAGCGTTCTTGTTGTACGAGTGTTTCCCAGTTGGATTGGTTGTGTGCTTGGAGGTCAGCGATCTGGATCGCGGGATGCACGCCGAGCTTGGAGATCGCTTCGAGGTTGTCTCGATGGATCTGGAGTGCGACTTGTCCGAGACCTGGTCGCTCTGTCCATGCGGATTCTGCGAGGTCCATGACGGCTTCGAGTTGTTCGACCGTCTGGACCTGAACGGTGATGACCATGTGGCCTTCGTATGCCGTCGGAGTCGATTGGCTGAGCAGATCGATCCGTTCGACCTGATCGGGTTGAGCGTTTTGAGCAAATGAAACCGAAGTGGCAAGACCAAGAACGGCGAGCAGGACGCGAGAACGGGGGGTGTGCATGATTTCTCCGGATTGGTAGGAGACCGACAAGATCAGTCACCAGAACAGGTTGCGAGAGTATCGGTCTGGCAGGTCCAGCGGTTTTCTGCTGTTGATGACGAGACCCAAGTGGATACAGAGATAGAGCGGGTAAGTGGACTGAAGGTCCGAGAACTCCGCAGTGAATCGAGATTGATCGACCCAAACGCGGCCCGCGCCATCGCAAGAGTGTACGCAGGAGCGTGGAAATGGTTGCCAATTGAGATCACTTGGTGCTCAATGGTTGCGTTCTTGATCCAAACTTGTCACAATCGGTTGGTGAATCGTTCAGAATCGGCTTCGTGGGTAGACAAGCCGTCTGGTTGTGGTGTTCGGTCTCGATGACGGAGTCGGCATGGGTATCCAAGAAATGAACCAAGCGAGCGGCGGTCAGGAACACCGCGCCTCGACCCATTCTGTGCTCACAGACCTCCGTGCTCTTGAGTACATGCTCGAGCACAAGATGTTCGAGACAGGGATCACTCGGATCGGTGCTGAGCAGGAACTCGCGTTTGTGGATGAGGCAATGCGTCCAGCACCGCTTGGTCCTGAAGTGCTTGAGATCATCAACGAGCGGAAAGCAACGACGGAGATCGGTCGGTTCAATCTGGAGTTCAACTGCGATCCCAAGGTTTTTACGCGTTCGATGCTCTCGGATCTGCACACCGAGCTTGCGGGGTTGATGACCAAAGCGCAGGACGCTTCGACCCAGCTCGGCGCGATCCCGATCCTCATCGGCATTGTTCCAACACTCCAGCAAGAGCATCTGTCGAAAGAGTACATCACACCCAAGCCGCGTTACTACGCGCTTGATGAGCGGATCACGCAGGCGCGGGGTGGTCGCTACGACATCCGCATCAAGGGGATTGACGAGATCAACTTCTCGCATGATTCGGTGATGCTCGAAGCGCTCAACACCTCGCTCCAGCTGCATTATCAGGTGGATCCTGATGACTTTGCAATTTCATTCAATGTCGCGCAAGCGGTCACAGCGCCGGTGTTGGCGACGGCGGCGAACTCT
>JARGNC010000143.1:5064-6245 GCA_029212425.1 Phycisphaerales bacterium | reverse complement strand
GTGGACCGCGTCGAGCTCAACCAGATCTGGCGCACCGACCGGAACCTCCCAGAGGGGAGCCGAAAGTACCCTGGTGACTTCGCGGGAGAACGCGCCAAGATCGAGCAAGCGTACCGCTCGGATCGCGCTCTGGACATCATGGTCGAAGCGGACAAAATCATCCGCTCCCAAACCCTCCAATCCACACGCGGATTCTCCAAAGACGGCAACTTCTTCATCCTCCCAGACGACTGGAACACCACACGACCAACGCTCGAATCCATCGCGCAGCAGGTCGTCAGCGGACTCCAGGAACAACTCTCCGTCACCATCCCGCTCCCAAGCGTCGAGATCCACGCCGATCGTTGGCTCACCAGCGCGGACATCGCATCGTTCCCAAGCATCGGTTCAGCGGTCTATCGCATCGGTTCACGCAACCTCCCAGCGAACCTGCTCCCACAAGCGACCGACGAGCAAGAAGCAACCGCGCTCATCACCATCCAGTCCGGAGTCCCCATCGTCGATCCCGCAGCGGAAGACGCGCTGGGCAACCGCTACTACGCGATCGTCTACGAGGTGAACCCTGCAGGACCAGCGGACTCGATCGACGACGCGGGACGCGACACGGTCCTCGAAGACTACAAAACCGTCAAAGCATACGAGATGCTCCGCGACAACCTCGATTCGATCCTCGCAGCAGCACAGTCCGAAAGCGACCTCGCAGCAGCGATTGACGCAGCACTCGCGCTCGGAGAGACAGGGATCACACGCCCAGGCATCTCCCGCAACCTCATCGTCCGCGAGCAAGGCGTCGCGCGTGGCCGTCTCGCATCGTTCGTCGAACCGGGACTCAACACCGAACCATTCCGCAACGCGGTCCTCGATGCAGCATCCGACCTCGACCAGCTCGCATCACCAGAAGAACTCGCAGCTTCACCGATCTTCGTCTCCGCAGCGATCCCAAGCACCCAAGGCATCGGACTCGCAAAGATCATCGCACCGCGTCCAATGACAGGCGACCAGTTCCGTGCTGAGATGGACCGGATCGTGCTCAACGAAGCGGGGGAAGAAATCCGAGCGGTCCTCAACGAAACCGGATCATCACCATTCGCGCTCGAAACCCTCCTCGACCGCTACGGCTACACCAACCTCAAAAAGCGAGGCGATGAAGTCAACACCGCTCCAGCAGCATCCGACGATGA
>JARGNC010000143.1:0-4964 GCA_029212425.1 Phycisphaerales bacterium | reverse complement strand
TCCACCTCCGCAGCGCAGATCCCGTCGCCCATCCCCAGCAGTTCGATCAATCCCTGGACCGTGATCCCCTCTGGGAGTTCGCGTGCTTCGCCGTTGACTGTGCAGTTCATGCTGATGCTCCCTCACCCGGATCGAGCAGCGAGAGCGCCGTGAGCACCGCTTGAGCGCGGACCGCTTCGCGTCCACCATCAAACTGCGCCAGTGAGCATCGGACTTCTTCTTGTCCACCGATCGCGAGCGCAAACCACACCATCCCCACCGGCTTGTCCTCCGTCCCCCCATCGGGTCCCGCGATCCCTGTGATCGACACGCACCGATGCACCCCAAGCACGGACATCCCCCCCATCGCCATGTGCGCTGCGACCTGCGAGCTGACCGCGCCGTGCGTGTCGAGCGCTTCTTGCTGGACCCCCACGATCCGTCGTTTCATGTCGTTGGAATAGGTGATCAACCCACCCCCGAACGATGCGGATGATCCTGGGATGTCCGTCAGCGCCCCTCCGACCAGACCTCCGGTGCACGACTCCACGCACCCAAGCGTGATCCCTTGCGACGCGGCATTGGTGATCACACGCTGCGCCAACTGACGAGTCTCCACCAGAATCTCGACGAGTGTTTCTTCGTTGAACTCGCTCATTTGGTGAACAACCCATCGAACAGTTCCGGGATCCCCTGCGCGTGCGTCGCAACGGTTTCATAGATCGGTGTCTTGCCCGCGATCTCGCGCAGATCGCTGACGACAATGTCCTTGCCGTGCTGATCCGCTTTGTTGACCACATAGATATCCGCGATCTCAAGAATCCCCGCTTTGTCCATCTGCACCGAGTCACCAGCGCCCGGAGTCAGGATCACGACTGTGGAATCCACATAGTCGCGGATCATCGTTTCGTTCTGTCCAGCACCGACGGTCTCCACAAACACCGTGTCGTACGCCTGATCGCCCTCGAACGCGCCTCCGATGAGTTCGACCGCTTCTTGCAAGCCGTGGTAGTCCTCGCCTCGGATTGCGAGCGAGCGATAGAAGACATGCTCACCGATCGTGTTGAAGTCCACACGCAAGCGATCCCCAAGCAACGCGCCAGATGTGATCGGGCTCTTGGGATCAAACGCGATGACCGCACATCGTCCGATGCTCGGATCTTTCTTCGCACGCACCGCATGCTCGCGGACGAGCTGCGCCAACAGCGTGCTCTTCCCCGCTCCCGGCGCACCAGTAAACCCGATGACATGCTTGGGACGACGACGCTTCGCATCCGGACGCATTTCCTTCTCGTCGTGCATCAGGGAGATGTCCCGCGCGAGCTGCGCTGAGCCGTGCCCTGATGGGATTGTGAGTTCCTGCTTGCGAACATCCGCACGCACCGCGTTGACAATGTCCAGCAGTCCTGTCCCAGTCGGGAAGCACTCCTGCACCCCCATCTCCTTGAGCTTCTCGATATCCTCCGCAGGAAGGATGCCCCCCATCAGCACAGGGATGTCGCTGCGTCCAACATTCTTGAGTCCATCGACGAGGTTCTTCCCAAGCACGAGGTGTGAGTTGGACATCATGGATGCCGCGATGACATCCACATCCTCATCCCTCGCGGAGATCGCGAGCGACGCAGGGGTCTGCCAGAGTCCTGAGTAGATCACATGCACCCCAGAGTCCCGCAGCGCCCGAGCGATGACCTTGACGCCCCGATCGTGCCCATCGAGTCCCATCTTCCCGAGCAGCACACGCGGACGATGGTCGAGATCAGCGCACCGATCCATCTTCTCAAACTCGCTCGTCGCCGCTCCAAGTTGCTGTGCCATAAATACTCCTCAGTCAGGGGTGGAAGGGATTCTATGCGGGAAAGTGGGTAAATGCTCATGGAAACCAAGCGAACCCAGTAGGTCATCATCACCCCCAGTGATGACCGCATTATTTTGTAGCTTGCGCTGCGTGACGCTGAAATACTGACATTTGTCCTGTATTTTCATCCGTATTTCTGTATCATGGGTTTTCTGAATCCCCATTCAATATTAGAAGGTATCACCATGAAGTTTGTATCAGCATTCATCGTAAGCGTTATTGGGTTGTGTTCATCAGTTGTGTTGGCGCAGCCGTATATCGAGTTCCATGTGCAGGGTCAGGTACATGACTCGGTCAATCAAAATGTGGTCCATGTCGAGTACCGCATGGTCTTTGACACCAGCGCCCCACCGAGTTTATTGGGCACAACGGTGAACTTTGAACCAGTCCTCGTCGAAGCGATCCAGTCCGGAATGTCCGCGTCTACGAGCCCACTGGTTCTTCAAGATCCTGTGCTCTTTGACCCTGATTCCCCTGCCAATCGTTTGCTGTATGATTTCGCGACCGGAGAACTGGTGATCCAGACACTCCTCGACCAACTCCGCATCAGCCATCCCGTCGGCAACTTTCATTCAATGATGACTTCGCTCCCTGATGATCCGAATGACTATGCGCTTGATCTCAACGAGCCCGGCGCATCGATCACACTCGTCGCGGGGTTTTTCAATCAAATCGGATGGACACCATCGCAAGGATTCTACGACGCCACCTCTAACAATCGCAGCAAAGGGAGTTTCACGACATCGATTCAACTCGTAGAGAATCCCAATACCGAGCAATGTGATGCCGATTTCAACAACGACGGCTCACTCAACTTCCTCGACATCTCCGCGTACCTCCAACTCTACGGCGACGGCTGCCCGTAACCAGCACCCCTCGAACCAACCAGCGAGCCCAACACAAGATCAAGAAGCGTGCCATCCACCCCACCAAAGGGTGGTTGGCACGCTTCGTTTTCATACACAAACACCACCCTCCGGACTAGAATCCCTTCCCATTCAACCACACGAACCGAGGAGATCACAATGAGCACAGACCACGGCATCAACACCATCGGAGTCATCGGTTCCGGACAAATGGGTGGAGGCATCGCGCAAGTCGGAGCCGTCTCAGGATTCTCCGTCGTCGTCTTCGACCAATCCACCGACGCGCTCGCCAAGTGCCAAGCGCTCCACGACAAGCTCCTCGCTCGCGCCGTGGAAAAAGAACGCATGACCGCTGACGAAGCGACCGCCGCCAAGGACCGCATGACCTATGTCAGCGACCTCAACTACCTCAGCGATTCCGACATCGTCATCGAAGCGATCATCGAGAACGCGGACATCAAGAAGGACCTCTTCTCGAAGCTCGCCGAGAAGTTCACTGGGAACCAGATCATCGCGTCCAACACATCCTCCATCTCCATCACTGATCTTGCGACATCCGTAGGCGACGCCGCGGACCGATTCATCGGGATGCACTTCTTCAACCCAGTCCCAGTCATGAAACTCGTCGAGGTCATCAATGGACTCGCAACACGCCAAGAAACCACCGACCGCGTCCTCGCGCTCTCAACCGCGATGGGCAAGGTCGCGGTTCCCGCGAACGATCGCGCTGGGTTCGTCTCCAACCGAATCCTCATGCCGATGATCAACGAAGCGTTCTACACCTGGATGGAAGGCGTTGCCCAGCCAGAACACATCGACGAGATCATGAAGCTCGGGATGGCGCACCCAATGGGACCGCTCCGCCTCGCCGACTTCATCGGACTCGACACCTGCGAGCACATCATGGAAGTCCTCGCTGAAGGACTCAACAACCCCCGCTACCGCGCGTGTCCGCTCCTCAAGCAGCTCGTCACTGCTGGTCGTCTGGGTAACAAAACCGGACACGGCGTGTTCGACTACTCCAAGTAAATTCAAGCAGAGAAAATCGAGTAGACTCAGCACATGCCGACACGCGAACAAATCCAGAAGCTCCTCTCCCTCGAACCCAACGACCCCTTCATGCTCTACGCCCTCGCGACCGACTACGCGAAGGAAGGCGAGCACGAACGCGCCGTCGAACAGTTCGCGCTGACGATCAAAGAAGACCCTGACTATGTCTACGCGTACTTCCACCAAGCTCGCTCGCTCGAAGCGCTCGAACGCATCGACGAAGCGAAATCGACTCTGGATACCGGCCTAGAAGCCGCCAAACGCACCAACGACGCCAAGGGCATCAGCGAGATCAGTTCGTACCGTACAATGCTCTGATGCCCTTCCCGAACCGCTCCAACAAGACCAACAAATACCCAAAGTCGAAACCGACTTACCGCTCGCGCAAACCCCTCCCAAACGAGATCCCAACCGACGGCTCCGCACAGATCACATCCCTCCGCGCCTGTACCGATCAACCAGACCAAGTCGCCGTCCGCGTCAACCGATGCCTCATGGGACGCATCTCCCACACCACCAAATCCAAGCTCAAACTCGCGATCGGCGACGCGTGGACCCAAGACCTCAAAGACGAGCTCCACACCGAACTCTCCCGCTCCCTCGCGTACCTCTCCGCTGCACGCATGCTCAACGCACGCGCCAAATCCGCGCAAGACCTCAAGCGAGCACTCCAACGCAAAGGCAACGACCCCGAAGCGATCGACCACGCGATCCACCGACTCACCGAACTCGGACTTCTCAACGACCGCGAGTACGCCGGGATGAAAGCACGCTCCATCATCCGGAGCAAACCAGCGGGACGACGCTTCATAGAAGCCAAGCTCCGCGAAAAAGGCATCGAGTCCTCCATCATCCGAGAAACCCTCGACGAAGAACTCGAAGACAGCGACCCCAAAGCAGAAGCACTCAACCTCGCACGAAGGATGCACCGCTCCCTCGCGAGCAACCCCGATCCCGAAGTCCGCAAGCGCCGACTGATCGGCAGACTCGCACGCAGAGGCTTCGACCACGACGCGGTCCGCAGAGCCGTCGAAACCGTTGAGCAAGAGTTCAACAACCAATAGCACAACACGGACCCAGCAGGTCATCATCACCCCAAGTGATGATGGACTTCTTGGTCCGTCGTGAAGCGCCGAGGAAGATCAGCAAAAATGAACGACGCTCGAAGCGAAACTCCGAGCGTCATCCGAATGACCCCAGCGGGAGTTGAACCC
>JARGNC010000142.1 GCA_029212425.1 Phycisphaerales bacterium | reverse complement strand
TCGGCACGATGGTCAGCATCCCGCTGCCGGGCGAGGTCGTCGAGGGCGAGATCTACGACGATTCGCTGTGGGACGCGTTGTACCAGAAGCACGATATCCAGGTGCCTGTATGGGCGCTGGGCAAGATCCACCCACGCGTGATGCGGGTGAGTGCGCAGTTGTACAACACGATTGAGGACTTTGAGAAGTTGGCGGGAGCAATAAAGATTGAACTAGCCTGAACAAGGAGTATCAGTATGCCATCGCAATACGAATATGAACAACTAAAGAAATTGTTCAAATTTGAATGCAAACTGACTAACCTATCTAGCAATGAAATAGCTCAGCTAGAACAGTACGGATGGTTCTTACTTGGCATAGAACTCGGTCACATAAAGCCAAGCACCCCTGCCCAACAACATTTTTTTGATGTTATTGAAGGCCACAAAGAACCAGAGACAGATTTTGAAGTTCTCTGGATTGATTACAGAACTCAATGCAAAATTGACAAGCTACCATATGTTGCTAGACACGACCCCGGGAAAAATGCATACCCAACAGGCTCGGTCACAGACAGTATGCTTAAATGGTATGAGCAATAATCCACAGTTCAGAGTATTTCAAAGCCCATACGCTGGACGCACTCGGCTTTCGAGGTGACGCATCAACGGATCGGCGCCGAGTGGTTTGCCCGTCGCGCGTTCGATGTTTTCGCTTGCGGTGTAGCGCCGGCCGTGCTGGTGGATGTTCTCGCGGGTCCAGCTCAGGAGCGCCGAGAACTCGCCCGATGCGATCTGCGAATCGAGGTCCGGGATCTGCTCGTTGATGGTTTCCCACATCTGCGCCGCGTTGAGATTCCCCAGCGTGTAGGTCGGGAAGTATCCGACGAGCCCGAAGCTCCAGTGGACATCTTGCAGGCAGCCCGTCGCATCGTTGGGGACATCGAGGCCGAGGAAGTCCTTGAACTTCGTGTTCCACGCTTCGGGGAGGTCCTTGATCGCGAGCTCTCCACGCAGCATCGCGCATTCGAGCTCGAAGCGGAGCATGACATGGAGGTTGTAGGTGCTCTCGTCGGACTCGACGCGGATGAAACTCGGCGTCGCGGTGTTCATCGCTTTGGTGAAGGTGTCCAGATCGATGTCCGAGTATGCGCCGTCGAAGTGTTTGTTCGCGAGTGGCAGCGCCCACGACCAGAACGCCTTGCTGCGTCCGACCATGTTCTCCCACATGCGGGATTGCGATTCGTGGATCCCGAGTGAGATCGCTTCGGTGAGTGGCGTGCCCCACATGTTGCCTGCTTTGGGGATGCCCTGTTCGTACAAGCCGTGCCCGCACTCGTGCATGGTCGAGCCGATCGCGTCGGGGAAGTTGGTTGTGGAGTACCGCGTGGTCATTCGCGTGTCTCCTGGACCGAACCCAGAGCAGAACGGGTGGGTTGTCGTATCAAGACGGCCCTTTGTGTAATCAAACCCAAACGCAGCGGTGACGGCTTGGCCGAACGCGTGCTGCTTTTCTGTTGGGATCTCGCGGTGCAAGAAATCAACCTGAGGCGGGGTCCCATTGTCCTTGAGTTCCGCGATGAACGCGCTGAGACGATCACGCAACGGCGTGAAGACCGCGGCGATTTCCTTCGCGCTTGATCCCGGCTCATACTCCCCAAGCAACGCGTCGTATAGCTCGTTGTGCTCATCGGTCATCAGACACGATGCTTTTTCCTTCGTCAGCTCCATCACATTGGTCAGCGCTGGAACAAAGGATTTGAAATCGTTGTTCTTGCGTGCATCTTTCCAGACATCCTGCGCCTCGGACTGTGCTTTTGCAAGGTTCGCAACGAGATCCGATGGGAGCTTGGTTGCTTTGTCGTAGTCGCGGCGCATCTCGCGGATGTTCGCGCCGTGCGCGGACTGTGGGTCGTTGAGGTCTGAATCCACTTCGCACTCAACCAGAAGCTCGCCGACGCGGGGATCGCTCGCGCGTTCGTGGAGCAATCGTGCAAGCAACGAGGATTGCTCGGCGCGAGCGTTCGCACCACCTGCAGGCATGTAGGTCTCCTGATCCCATCCAACGAGAGCCGCGACGGAACCAAGTGTTCCTTTCGCGTGCATGAGTTTGCAGAGTTCGGTGTAGTGCTTTGGGAGGGTTGCGGTGGTCATCGGATCAGTCTCTCTTTCTTAAAATGTTCTATACAAGATCAGTTGATGGCGTGCTGCAGTGCGATCAGTGCGTACGCGGTAATCAAGGTTGCGTTGTCTTCCATCCAGCGTTCGTGCTTGAATACGAAGGATCCATCCTCTTGCTGGAGTTCTTCTAGTGTATCCACCAGATCCGCTCTCCAGTCATGTTCGCCGACACGGTCTGCGCCCCATGAATCCAATGCACGGCCCATCGCACATAAAAAGTAGTAGTACCCCTGGTCACCCATCCCCGGATTCTCTTCCAGAGAATAATTCGATTCGATCCATCTCCACGCGGCGGTGATGCGGGGATCGTCCGGCGAGAGGTCGGCGTAGATCAGCGATTTGAATCCCGAGTAGGTCATCGAGCCGTAGGAACGGAGCCGTGTGATGGACCCGCCGTCGGGAGAAATTTCGACCATGTCACCAGCTTGCGATTGTCCCGGGATGCTGTCGATGGATTCCGCGTTGGGGACTGTTGCGTAGATGAACCCGCCTTGGTTTGACGCGTCCGCGTAGTGCATGTCGTTGGTTTCGTCGTTCATTTGCACGCGCGAGAGGAACACCAAGGCGCGTTTGTATGCTGGGTCTTCTGTGGAGACTCCAGCATCGTGCATCGCTTGGAGGAAGAAGCTGAGGTTGGAGAGGTCGGGCCTGCCGTGCTTTCCGTAGCCAACCCCGCCGTAGTACGGATGATCCTCTGCGACAGGTTCATTGAAGTCAGGCGCTTCGATGCCACCGGTGTTCCGGTTGTGGTACTGGACGGTCTTGAGGAACGCGATCCCTGATGCGAGCGCTGAATCAGCGCGGTGTGTGCGTGCTTGACTCAGTGCGCTGATGCAGATCGCGGTGTTGTATGTCGGGAGCATCCCGTCGTGGATGGAGCCATCCATTTGTGCGAAAGAGAGGATGTACTCGAGCCCTCGATCAACCACTGGATTACTGGGATCGATGCGTGGGTCGAGGAGCATGCCATTGATGACCAGACCGGTGATTGCTGGGAAGTTTGGACCATCGGGATTGTGTCCCCAGCCGCCTGTATTGGGGTCTTGTTGCGTGTTCAGATACTCGATCGCACGATCCACCACGGCTCGACCTCGCTCTTTGGTAGAAGCATCAATCGGCTCAGCGTACGCGGAGAATCCCGCAAGCACGATTGAAGATACGCATATGGCTTTGGTCAGCATGGTCGTGATCATGTTCATTCTCCATTAAACTGTCGGCGGCACGGACTGTGCAAGCGCGAGTGATCCCGCGACGATTGCCGCGGTTTCGAGACGCATGACATGAACTCCAAGCCGTGATGTCTGAATCTTGGTTTCATCGAATCTCATTCGTTCTTCCTCGGACCAACCACCCTCTGGACCAATGAGAATGCGTGTGTCGTCTTTCGAGGGCTTGAGTGATTCTTCACCCGAACCGTCACAAACCACTACGCGCATCCCACTGCTGGACATCGCTTCGGAAAGGACCATCGGTTCGTGTACCACCAGCGCTCTTGTGCGGATGCACTGCTTGCATGCTTCATGGATGATCCGAGTGATCCGGTCTTCACGGATTGAATTGGGATCGCGTTCGGAACGGTCTGTGATCAACGGCACCCACGACTCGACCCCGATCTGAGTCAACTGGTCGATCATGCGTTCGAGTCGATCACCTTTCGGTGCCGGACAGCAGATCTGGACTCTGGGAGTCACTGGGGGGATGCGCTCAATGCGATCAAGCATGACCGCAATGATCGGCCTCTGCTTCGATCCTGAAATCTCAGCGATCTCACCGATCCCCATACCGCCTTGACCATCCAAGACCCCCACCAGTTCACCGATGCGAGCTCGTTTCACCCTCGCGAGATGCTGTGCCTCCGCTCCCTCGATGGTGATCAGTTGAGGGGGCAAAAACCCCGCAAGGTCCGAGAACATGACTCGATGATGGACTGTTTTTGGATACATCATGGATGCTCTCGCGTATCGGTCAATGGAATCGCCGCGTTGTGGTAGTTTACGGCCGATATTCCTTGAGTTCGAGGGTTTTGAGGTCGATCATCTCCATGTAGTGGATCAGAATAAGGACACATCCAGTTCCGAACTCTTCGAAGCGGTGGATTCGCTGCTCGGAGACATCGAGGAAACCACCCAATCTTTGGGACCCAAAGTGGAGGAGGCGATCGATCCGAATGCACTGATCGGAGATGTTGGCGAACTCCCGATCAAGAACAATCCCACCGAATCAACTGAAACAGAAGCAACTGAAACAGCAGCAAGTGATCCTGTCGATCCAGACGCAGAATCCACCCAGGTCACCGATCCGATTACCAACGCACAGCAAGCACTCGATGAGGTCGAGCATCAAGCAGAAGACCTCGTATCGCAGAGCTTGGATTCGATGCTGGACCAACTCGACGAACTTGATGGTTCTGACGCAGATTCGGTCGATTCTACTCTCCCCAACGGCAAAGCAGAACTCGAATCGCTCGACGCTGAGATCAGCACAGAAGATCTACTTGAATCCATCGACACCGTCATCGATCAAATGGACAAAGGCACAACGGAAGATCCACAATCTGCAGCCGCTCCAGTTGAACAAGATCCGGTTGAACTTGATGCCGACGATGCAGTCGTCGATGAACAAGTGCAAGCAGTTGATGTCGATGAATCCCATGTGAACTCGATTGACGATGTACTTCCCGATCCCGACACGCAGCGAGAGGTAGCATCCGACACTGAAGAACCAACAGAAGACCCTGTAGAAATAGCCGACGAAACTCACGACCTTGGAGGCGCCGTCGATGCCCTGCTGCAATCAGAGGAAGATGATTCTGTAGAGCTTGAATCGCTCATCGAAGAACCAGAGCATGCTCAGGAAATGAGCAGCGATGTCTCCATCGAAGAGTTCGCTGCGGATCTTGATGAAATGGGCGACTTCGTCGATGAGTCGATGACCGAAGAAAGCTTGAGCGATGAAGAAACCGCTATGGATCCATCATCCGAGAGTCCAGAAGACAGCGAAACTCCAATCGACGAGCTGAGCGAAGATGATTTGATTCAGAACGAGAAAATCAGTACCGTCTCATCCTCGGATGCGCTGGATGATTCGATGGATCTGCTTGACAACGCGCTCGCCGAAGCTGCTGACGACATGCTCGAAGGCGACTTTGTGACCGAAGAAGGCGATCTCGTCAGCGGCGATGCATCGAACTCTGAGATCGAGCAAGCACTCCAAGACAAACCGACACTTGAACCAGACCCAGAAATCCTTGACGACATCGCTGGAGACCTGCTCGAAGCGACGGAAGCATATTCAGACGAATCAGAATCATCGAACGCGACCGATCCCGAGGAAGCAACTGACGCTGCAGACGAGCCAACAAAGCACACTAAGAACAGCCCACAAGAACAGAGCAGCGAATCACCAGTTGAATTGCCGGTTGAATCACCCGCTGAGCCAACCGTATCAACTACAGCGCCCCAACCCGCTGCTGCAGTGGATCCAGAGGTTCTTAGCGAAATCGAGGCACTCGAAGAACTCAAGGCAAATGAACCAACCCCGATCCCGGCATGGTTCGAGCGTGCCGTTGAAATCATCCGTCCAAAGATCGACCGGATCGACCCGCTCAAAGGGAAGACGATGGACGCTTTCGCGATGGTAATCGGCGCAGCACTTGTTGCGATCATTACGCACGCTGCACCAATCGCAGCGAGTGGCATGATTCTGGTTTCAAAGCCACTCGCGAACAAATCTCCGGAGCTACGAAACGCCGTCGGCTATATTGCGATGTGGACCGGATTCCTCGCAATCGTGCTCTGGGTATACCTGTTAATGTTCAGGAGCCCAGCGATCCCAACCCCTGATAGTGCGCCGACGCGTGTCATCAACGCGGATGAATCAATCGTTGTGCAGCCGGTCGTTGAAGTACTCCCGTAAAGCACAGGCCATTCATACCCAATCACGGCATACCCAATCACGGCGAGACTTCTTCAAGCTCGCTCTTTGCATCCGCTTGCTCTGCGATACGGATCATCTCCTCTTCCCACGCTCGATCAAGATCCGCGAACGAGATGTTGAATGCCAGCTGTGATGCCTCGCGGACATCCATCCCGCGACCCATTGCATCGAACCATTCGTTGCGCGCCGCGCTCCCGTACCGCTCAGTGATGTAGCGCAC
>JARGNC010000141.1 GCA_029212425.1 Phycisphaerales bacterium | reverse complement strand
GAGATCCATCCCGAGATCGAGCGCGTCGCGATTCTGCATGATGTGGTGGACGCGTCGACGACGCTCTCGCATCTTGAGCGATGGGGTCCGGAGGTCGTGCTTCATGCAGCGGCGCACAAGCATGTGCCTTTGATGGAAGACCATCCAGCGCACGCCGTGACGAACAATGTGTTTGGGACCAAATCAATCGCGGACGCGTGCGTCGCGACGGGTGTGGACCGTTTCGTGCTGATTTCCTCAGATAAAGCGGTGAACCCCGTCAATGTGATGGGCGCGACGAAGCGCATCGCGGAGATGTACACCCAGTCCCTCGCATCGCAAGTGCAATCGATCCCAGGTAGCGAGACCAAGCTCAGCATGGTGCGGTTTGGCAATGTGCTGGGTTCAGCATGCAGTGTCCTAGAGATCTGGGCGGACCAGATCAGCGTGGGGCGACCGATCACGGTGACTGATGAGCGGATGACACGGTATTTTATGACAATCCCGGAAGCCGCGACGCTTGTGCTGCAAGCTGGATCGATGAGCGGGATGGTGGATGATCAATCGGGCGAGGTGTTCGTGCTGGACATGAGCCAGCCAATCAATATCTTCACGCTGGCGCAGCGGTTTGTGCGTGCGTGTGGGTATTCGCCTTTGATCGGCGCTCCGGTTGATGGAGCGCATTCCCCGGAGCAGGTGCCGATCATTCTGACCGGCTCTCGTCCAGGTGAAAAGCTCCACGAGGAACTGAGCTACGACGCGGAGGAACTCACCGCAACGGCACATCCTGGGATCGCTCGCTTTAACGAGGATGCCGCGTGGTTTATTGATTCGATGGACAAGTTGATTGATCGTTTGGATGATGCTCGAAGATCCACCTCGCGTCAGGAAGTGATCCGCGCGATCGCATCGATGATCCCGACGATGAACACGCAGGTTTCGGGTGTGGTGTCGGCGGCGTGACAGGTTCAGCGGGACATGTCGAGTTGCGCGAGCCGGTGGATTCGGATTTGGACATCATTTTCCCGATGACGCAGGACCCGGTCGCGAATCAGATGTCGATGGTGTATCCGCGTTCGCGTGAAGCATTCGAAGAGCAATGGAATGCACGCACGGGGGATTCCGCGAGTGTTGTTCGGACGATTCTGCTTGATGGAGAGATCGTTGGGCGTATCAACAGTTTCGTGAAGGACGATGAGACGCACGTCGGCTATCTGATCGCACAGGCGCACTGGGGGAAAGGGGTGATGACTTCTGCATTGAGTCGGTTCGTGGAACTGATTGAGTTGCGGCCATTGATTGCTCATGCAGCGAAGAGCAACATCGGTTCGTGCAGAGTGCTCGAAAAATGTGGGTTTGTGAAGATCGACGAGTGTGATTCGCCTGAGACAGAGCGATACATGGCGTGTATCGAGAGTAAATATCGTCTCGATTAGGATGAAGAAAGACCAACTTCGGGGACTCAAAACGCCGTTTTGTGAATATTTTCGGGATATACACGGCTCAATCAGAATCCAAACAAATGATTTGACAGTCTGGGTTGTGTTTGGTACGATCCGGAAATGATACCCAAAGTACGCAGCTTCATACTGTCGGGCATTGATGCCTCCGTGTGCGAAATCGAGACCGATCTCGACGATACGCAGCTCCAGAAAGAGACCGTGGTGGGTCTCCCGGATGCGGCGGTTCGTGAGTCGCTTGAGCGGGTGCGATCCGCGATGGGCAACTCGGGGTACCCGATGCCTCGCGGGCGGACGCTGATCAATCTCGCGCCTGCGAATGTGCGGAAGGAGGGGCCGGCGTATGACCTTCCGATTGCGATTGGGGTGCTGATTGCTCAGGGGGTGATCCAGCCTCGCGTGCCGGTTCGTGTCCCGATGGGTGTGCCAGCGGGTGGTGGCGGTGAGGACTGGCGCGGCGGCGAAGGCGAAGCGTCGGAAGAGTTGTTCGGTCTTGATCCAAGGTCGGTGCTGATCGCGGGAGAGCTGGCGCTTGATGGTCGCGTGCGTCCGATCCGTGGCGTGATCGCGATGGCGTCGCTTGCCAAATCCATGGGGCTCGATGCGGTGATTGTTCCTGATGCAAACGCGAGCGAAGCGGCGGTGGTCGATGGGGTCCGGGTGTTCGGGGTGTCGTCTTTGGCGCAAGTGGTGGGGCTGTTCAACGGCGGGCTTGCGCTGGAGCCGACGCCTCCGATTGATGTCGCGGGGATGCTGCAGCGATCCTCAGCGGTGGTGGACTTTGGTGAAATCAAAGGGCAAGAGTCCGTCAAACGCGCCCTGGTCATCGCGGCGGCGGGACAGCACAACATCGTGATGATCGGTCCTGCGGGGACCGGCAAGACGATGATGGCCAAGGCGCTTCCTGGGATTTTGCCGCCGTTGTCTCCTGAGGAGGCCGTGGAGGTCACGCGGATTTATTCGTCGTCTGGGTTGCTCGATTCGGATGCGGGGTTGATCACGAGTCGTCCGGTGCGGATGCCGCACCATACCGCGAGCAGTCCCGCGATTGTGGGTGGTGGGATTGTGCCTCGCGCTGGGGAGATTTCGCTCTCGCATCATGGTGTGTTGTTTTTGGATGAACTTCCGGAGTTCCCACGATTGGTGCTCGAAACGATGCGGCAGCCGCTGGAAGATCGCGTCGTGACGATCGCGCGGGCGCACGGGACGGTTCGATTCCCCGCGAGTTTCATGCTCGTCGCGGCGATGAACCCGACACCACGCGGCGACATCGCTCCTGGAGAAGCGGGGCAGCGGGAGATGGATCGGTATTTGTCGAAAATTTCTGGGCCTTTGATGGACCGGATTGATCTGCATGTGGAAGCGCCGGCGGTGCCTTGGGGGGAACTGAGCAAGAAAGCGACGGGATCGACGACTGAGATGATGCGGAAACAGGTGCTCGATGCGCGATCAATCATGCATCGCAGGCAGGGAACGATCGTCAACGCGCAGCTCAGAGGCACACAGCTTGATGAGATGATGCAGCTGAGTGATCCGGCGCGTGTGTTGCTAGAGCAAGCGATGACGCAACTGGGATTGAGTGCGCGTGGGTACGACAAGGTTCGCAGGGTTTCAAGGACGATCGCGGATGTCTCTGGGAGTGAGGATGTGAAACCTGAGCATGTCGGGGAAGCGGTGCAGTACCGTTTGTTGGACCGGCGCGTCTAGATTGTGATCGAGCATGCTTTGGCGCAGGTCCGATGTGGTGGTCGGACCAGCGCGGTTTTTTGGGGGTGGATTCTGCAGTGATGCACTTCATATCCTTACGAGTGACTACTCTGTCAGAATCTACAAGCGTGCGCTTCAGTGTCGCTGAACTTAATTGAAGGAGCGAACTGATGGCTGTTCTCTCGATCGGATCTGCTGGACATCGTGTCTTGGTTGTGTTGGTGTGTGTATTCGGTGCGGGGCTGTTCTTTGCAACTGGGTGTGCAAGCAGCGGCGGGATGCAATCCGTTGCGTCACGCGCGGACGCGAATCTGAAATCTGTCGGTGCTGTTGATGAGAACTTTCGACGGACGGGTGGGGCATTTGGGAACAATGTGTTCCGTGATCTCGAGTTGCCAACTCCCAATGAGCAGCGTCTGGGATCAGGCAAACCCGGCCCCGGATACTGGCAGCAGCGGTGCGATTATGAGATCGACGCGGTGCTCGATGACACGACAGATTCGGTCAGTGCTTCCATGACGATCCGGTATTTCAATAACTCGCCTCACGAGCTGGATTACATGTGGATCCAGTTGGAACAGAACATGTTTCGACTGGAATCGATCGGATCACAATCCCGAACCCCCGGCTCAGTGATGAAGATGCTCGACTACGAGTTCGATGGTGGATACGCCATCTCGCGCGTCCAGACGAACGGGCGTGATCTGAATCTCGTTCGATACGACACGCTCGGGAAGCTCGAACTCGAGCATCCGATCCGTCCGGGTGAGGTGTTCGAGTTTGAGATTGATTTCTCGTTCCGAGTCCCTCCCGCGCTTCGAAGGATGGGGATGGAGACGGTTGCGGATGGGAAGATTTATGAGCTGGCGCAGTGGTTCCCGCATGTCTGCAAGTACGACGATGTGAATGGTTGGAACACGCTGCCGTATCTTGGGTCTGGCGAGTTCTACACGGACTTTGGGGATTTCGATGTGTCGATTACGATGCCTCGAAACTATCTTGTTGCAGGTTCTGGGATGCACACGAATCCGGAAGCGGTGCTGACTGCAGAGCAGCAATCGCGCCTCGCGCAAGCGGATCAGAGTGATGAACCGGTGTGGATTGTCACTGAGGATGAGATCGGGACGGACGCGATCCGTCCTGAAGGTAATGGTCCGTTGACATGGGAGTTCGAGATCGACAACGCGCGGACCTTCGCGTGGGCCGCGTCTCCGGCGTTCATGTGGGACGCGTGCAACGCGACGGTCACGGATCGGGACGGGACGCAGCGGGATGTCCGCTGTCAGTCGATGTTCCCGGTCGAAGCGGAGGTCTGGGGCAACGATGACGAGGACGGCGGATCAACGCGGTACATCAAGCACTCGATCGAGTTCTATTCCGATTGGTTGTTCCCGTATCCGTATCCGGTGATGAGCAATATCAATGGTCCGGAAGGTGGGATGGAATATCCCGGGATCATTTTCTGCGGCTCACGGACCAATCCGGAAGGGTTGTTCGGAGTGACGGATCACGAGGTTGGTCACAACTGGTTCCCGATGCTGGTGAACTCTGATGAGCGCCGATACATGTGGCAGGACGAGGGGTTCAACACCTTTATCAATATCTACTCGAAAGCGGCTTGGTACGGGAAGAAGCCGAATGTCAAGCGGGCAATGCAGCAGACGCTTGATATGTGCTCGGCGCATAATCCGCAGCCGATCATGACCGCGCCGGATCGGGGTTGGCCAAGATGGTTGGGCCGGCTGATGTATCGGAAAACCGGGTTTGGGTTGTATCTGCTTCGTGAGGTGGTGCTTGGTGTTGAGCGGTTTGATGATGCGTTCTCGCAATATGTCGATTGGTGGGCGTTTAAGCATCCGCAGCCGAGCGATTTCTTCCGGACGATGGAGGATGCGTCGGGGATGGAACTCGACTGGTTCTGGCGCGGGTGGTTTGTTGAGCCGATGGCGCTGGACTTTGCGGTCGTGGATGCAAAGGAAGCGGAGAACGATGTGGTCATCGTCGCGATTGATTCGCTCGGGGAGATGGTCATGCCTGTCCCGATGCGGGTCATCTATACGGACGGCACGACGGAGGAGCTGACACTCCCGGTCGAGGTTTGGCATGTGACCACGCGATGGAACGCGGGGATCCGGACCGGAGGCAAGCGGATCGATTCAATCACGATTGATCCGCATGAGTTGCTCCCTGATGTGGATCGCTCGAACAACCGCTGGGATCGGTAGCGGCTGGTCTCGAATGGGTGTTGGAGAACTGGGGAAGCGGCTCGTTGTGCAACCTTGGGTATGAAGGTTGACTACACTCGCGTGTGTACCAAGCGCTGCTGACCAAAAAATACCTGACGAGCAAACTCATGCCCATCCTCGCGATGCTCGCGGTGATGCTGTCGGTCGCGACGATCCTCATTACATGGTCGGTGATGGGGGGGTTCCTCAAAACGCTGGTGAACTCGGGGAGATCGCTGATCGGCGATGTGACGATTACTTGGCCCAATGTCGGGTTTGCGCATTATGACGAGTTGATCGAGATGCTCGAAGCGGACCCGATGATCAAGGGCGCGACGCCTGTGATTGAGACCTTTGGGTTGATCCAGCTGCCTGACGATCGGATCGAACTGATCACGATCAAGGGGATCGATCCGCAGAGCTACAACCGTGTGACGAACTACGAGGACACGATCTGGTGGAAACCGATCGACGAACCAACCGCGAAGGACCGGGATGGGTCGGATATTCGGCTCGATGAGCAGTTCACCGGCGCGATGGAGATGTTCGAGTCCAACGCGATGTCGCTCACTCGGCTCAACACCGAATCCGGGATCACGGAGCAAGCGGGGGTGCTCGGGGTTGAGGTGACGGGGCTCAATATCCGAACCCCTGACGGGATTTACGATCCGCGTGCGTACGGGATCCGCGCGACTCCCGATGGAGGGATCGAGCGGGTTCCTGGGTTTATGCCGACGGGTGATCCGATCGGATTGACCGTGCTTTCGCTTGATTCGACTGGGAAGCCTGTGAATCCGGTGACGCGGACGATCCCGATTGCCAACGAGTTTCAATCGGGGATCTTTGAGATTGATCAATCGACCATCTTTGTGCCTTTGGGTGTGATGCAGGAGATGCTGCGTCTGAATGAGGCGCGGAAAGTTGAGATGGTCGAGAATCCTTTCGCAACAGAGATTGATCCGGTCACTGGACAACGCAGACCCAAACTCAGCGAGGTCATCGGAATCGATCCGGCGCGGGTGACGACGGTGCTGGTCCGAG
>JARGNC010000140.1 GCA_029212425.1 Phycisphaerales bacterium | reverse complement strand
TCCGAAGCCGGTGATTTCTTGCTGGAGCACATTGTCAAGGTACAGCCGGGCCGAACCGTCCCCGGCTGAGTCGATGGTGACCACCGCGAGGTGCCACTGATTATCGTCGACGCGTTCGTCGGACACAAGATCGACATAGGTCCCTGTGGAAGGCGACATCCTGAACACCAGTTTCGCATCTCGTCCGGTGTCGTAACCCTCTTCCCAAATGGTGAGCCACCACTGGCGGTTCGTCCAGGTCGCATTTCGTGCGGTAATCACGCGGAACCGATCCGCATTGTCATTCTTGAACCAGCACGCGATCGAATAACTCGTCATCGAGAACTCGGATGGTTGACCCAGATCAATCTTCGCATCGAGTCCATTGAACTCGATGGCGCCGTCGATGAGCCCATCACTCCATTCGGTTCCGCCGAGTACTTGGGAGTCAAAGTCAGAATCCGAGCTGTCGTACGCGTAGTTGCCGCTGGTTTCGTCGAACTTGAAGTGGGTGATCAAACCCAGTTCCAGATCCTGCGCATATCCGACGCTTGCCAGCAGCATCACCAATCCGCAGGAGAAGAACGCGATGGTTTTTGAGGGGTTCATTCGCGTATTTTCGCACCGATCAACAGAGTCATTCATTTCAATGCCGGATTCCGGTTTGGAAATCTTTGTAGCGGCGGCGCAAGTGATCCCGGACGGCGGCCTATATCTGGGACGAGTGATTATCGGAGCGTGTCGTTATTGATCGTCTCGAAGTGAAGCCGCGATCGCGATCTCTTGAACTCGGATCGACGCTTGATCGAGCGATTCTTTCGCTTCGTGGAACGCGTTGGGATCGACGCTGGACCAATCTGCTTTCGCTGAATCTACAAAGTCACGAAGCGTTGAGATTTTGGTTTCAAGGTCCGCGCGGAGTTCCGCGTCCAGCTCGTCCTTGTGTTTCTCAAAGCGATCACCGATCCATTTGAGATCCAGCGAGGAGTTCGCGATCAGGTCCGCGACCTGATGCTGTTTCATGTCGGAGCGTGCGTGTGTGAAACTCTCTTGCTCGATGCGATCGACTTCGTCGCTGGTGAGCCCGTGGTTGGGGACGATCTGGATGCTCGCTCGTTTCCCGGAGCGTTCCTCGATTGCGGAGACATTGAGAATGCCGTTGGCATCAACAAGAAACTCGACGACAAGCTTCGGAACCCCAGCGGGCATCGGAGGGATCCCGCGCAGTTCGAACTCGCCAAGCGATCGGCAGTCCGCGACCATCTCGCGCTCGCCTTGGAGGATGTTGAGCTTGATGTTGACCTGTCCGTCCACTTGCGTCGAGAACCGCTCGGTCGCTCTGCTCGGGACGGTCGTGTTCCGCATGATGAGCTTGGCAACCGCGCCGCCAGCGGTCTCGATCCCGAGCGAGAGCGGGACGACATCAAGCAGCAGCGATCCAGAAGTCGACCCAGACAAGATGGAAGCTTGAATCGCGGCACCCATCGCGACCACCTTGTCAGGATCGAGTGCTGTGTAAGGCTCAATCCCAAAGAACTCCCCAGCACGATTGCGGACCAGAGGCATCCGCGTCGAACCACCCACCAGAATCAGCGCGTCGATGGTTTCCCCGCCGTGCTGGTTCTTTGCGTCGCGGATGGCGCGGTCGCATGCTCGCAGCGCTCTGTCGATCCAAGGCACAAGCATCGCTTCAAACTCGTCACGCGAGATAGTCCGTTCATACACGCGATCATTCCCAAGATCGATCCGAACACTCGCGGATTCTTGATCAGAGAGCGTGTGCTTGATCGCGCGTGCGAACTGGGACAGTGCGGTGCGCGTCGAAGCGTCGAAGGTCTGCTGATCCGCATCGATGCTGACCCCGAGCTGTTCGCTGATCTCGTTCATGAACAGACGCACGAGCATGTGATCGACATCATCCCCGCCGAGGTGGGTGTCTCCAGCGGTCGAAAGCACCTGGAAGAAGTCGGTGGGATTGGTGTCGTCGCTTGGGGTCAAGCGGAGAATGGAGATGTCGAATGTCCCGCCTCCGAGATCGAACACCGCGATGGTTTTCGGTTTCGTGCTTCCGGTTCCCAGCCCGTATGCGAGCGCCGCGGCGGTGGGTTCGTTGACGATCCGCACGACTTCAAGACCCGCGAGCCGACCGGCGTCGCGCGTCGCTTGGCGCTGCGCATCATCAAAGTATGCCGGGACGGTGATGACCGCTTTCTCGACGCTCTGTCCAAGCGAGGATTCCGCGCGTTGTTTGAGCGATCGCAAGATATGTGCGGAAACTTCCTGAGGGGACACCATCCGAGTGCCGTCATCCATCGGGATCGAGACGCGTGCCGTGTTGTGGTCGCCCTGGACGACCTCGTAGTTCAGGTACTTGAGGTCAGCACGGACATCCTCGATCGAGCGTCCCATGAGTCTTTTCGCGGAATGGATGGTGGTCAGCGGGAACTGGGTCGCGTGGTCGCGTGCTTCGGTGCCGATGGTTGTCGAGCCGTCGGGATTGAAGCGGACCACCGACGGCAGCATCGGTTCATCACCCAGAATGCGCGATCCATTCGCGTCGTTGTACGCGACGAGCGAGTTGGTGGTGCCGAGGTCGATCCCGACGATGATGGAAGTTGTCTGGTTTGGAGTGGTCATGCTGCAGTGTTTTGTGTGTTACGGACGAGTGGTGGGGGTGGATTTCGTTGTGGTGTCCGCCCATGCAAGAGCCGCGAGCGCATCAACAATCGCCGCGGCTTGCTGGTCGGATGGCTCAAAGACATACACCTGATCCTCAGCGTTCATATGAATCTCGATAATGGTCCCGCTGGTCAGCCCAACCATGCTCTGGGGTTGTCCAGCGTGCATCGCGACGAGGTGGTCGTTGTGTTCGAGCAGATTCCGCGCCATCTTCCAGATCGCGTCCATCTGATCAATATTGAGTCGTCGTGTGAATCCAGGGAACACTTCGAGCGAAGATCCAGATCCGAACGACGCTCGAAGAACAGCAGAAGCATCGACGATGTAGCGAGCATCCCCACCAGTAAGGTTGGTGGCGAGCATCTCGCTATCGTCTTTGTTCTGCTCATCTGTGTCGTCGTCGGTCATGACGACGACTCCAAGCCGAAAGTCTCCAGGGCGCTGCTGAGGGATCGGAGCGGGGGTCGATCGGCACGCGCCGAGGGAGAAACCGGGTCCGATGAGCATGAACAGGAGAAAAACCCGTTTCAGCGTCAGGAATGTCGTGAATCGTCGCATGACAGAGTCTATGCCCCAGCACCGGCGCGCTATCCTTGCAGTCCCATGGATATCTCAATGCGCTGGCTGAATCAATACCTTTCCCCTTCGGATCTGACGCCGGAGGAAGCTGACCACATCCTGACCGAAGCGGGGATGCCGATCGAGGAGCACAAACCGACCAACGACGGCGATGTGATCCTCGATGTCGAAGTCACCTCCAATCGTGGTGATTGCCTCGGTCATATCGGGATCGCGCGAGAAATCGCCGCTGCTCGATACACCGACAGCCGCAGAACGCTGCAGATGCCCGAACTCGCAAAGATGAGCTTCGGTGCTGAGATTGGTGACGAACTCAAGCTCAACAACAGCGTTCCAGAGGTCTGCCCGCTCTTTACCGCTCGGTTGATCCGCAATGTCAAGATCGGTCCATCCCCTGATTGGCTCGTCCAAGCAATCGAATCGCTCGGCCAACGCTCGATCAACAATGTGGTGGACATCACAAACTTCATCACGCTCGAGCTCGGGAACCCGTGCCATGTGTTCGACTACGACAAACTCGCAGGACACGAGCTTCAAGTCCGCTACGCGAAAGACGGCGAAGAGGTCAACACACTTTACGCCGGGAAGCACAAACTCAAAACCACCGATCTTGTCGTCGCTGATGCCAACGGCCCACAATCCCTCGCTGGGATCATCGGAGGTCATGACTCGCAGGTCGATGAAGGCACAACCACCGTCGTCTTCGAGATGGCAACTTGGGACAAGGTGACCATCCGCAATACCGGTCGCCGATTGAACATCCGGACCGACGCCGCGTTCCGCTTTGAGCGTGGGATTGATGCAAGAACGATCGATTACGCGGCGAAGCGTGCGGTGCAGCTGGTCTGCGAAGTCTCCGGCGGACAGCTCGCTCAGGGCGTGCTGAGTCAAGGGTCACCACTGCCTGAGGAAGCGATCATCGAGCTGCGTCCATCGCGTTGTGATGTGATTCTGGGTGTCCATTCCGAACCGACCGAAATCGCGGATCTGCTCAATGGGTTGTCGATCCGCACTGAAATCAAAGGCGATGTCCTGCACTGCGCGATCCCGCCGCACCGCAGCCATGACCTGCTCCGTGAGATTGACTTGATTGAGGAGGTCGCTCGCGCCCGTTCGCTTGGGGTGATTCCTGCGTCCAAGAAGATCAGCGTGCAGATCCGCGAGCCGCAGCAATCGGAGCGTGCTGTGCGTGCGATGGGCGCGTGTTTGACTGGACTCGGGTTCTACGAGACCATCACCTACAGCTTTACCAGTCCTTCAAAGGGGAAGATGTTCCTCCGTGATGGACAAGAGAATGTCGCGGTCGACGATGATCGCCGGAAAGCGGAACCAACACTGCGTCCATCGGTATTGCTCGGATTGATGTACAGCCGCAAAGCGAACCAAGACGCGCGTGCGGAGATGCCGGGCGGGGTTCGTTTGTTCGAGATCAGCTCGTGCTTTGCGCAAAAATCGGGTACCCGTGATTCCGTCGAGCGCCAGCAGCTCGCGATGCTCGCGGATGTCCCCTTTGCTGGAAAGTCCGCGAAGCACGAAGAGATCCAGCACAGCGTCCGCGTGATGCGTGGCGCGATCGAATCCATGCTTGCATTGACCTTCGGAGGGGATGTCCGCATCACCTTCACCCAAGCTGATCCGGTGCACCAAGGATACAACGCATCCGCTCATGCGCTCATCAGCGCGGAAGCAAACGGGAAGACCTACGAGCTTGGCTCGGTAGGGTTGCTGTCAGACCAAGCGATGAAAGCTGAGGGGTTGACCGGTGCATATGTCGCTGCGGAGTTGTGGGTTGAGGAACTCATCGCACCGTTCCCACCAATCTCTCGTGCATCACTCTTACCGGCGTATCCAGGAATCGACAGGGACCTGTCGCTGATCATTTCGGAATCGACGCCTTGGAGCTCGATCGAGACATTGGCGCGATCGCAGTCGCTCGCGAAATGCGTCGGATACGAGATGGTTTCTGTCTATCGAGGCAAGCAGCTGGGCGAGGGCAAAAAATCCGTCACACTCCGGCTCCATTTCCGAGATGACGAACGAACCTTGCGTCACGAAGAGGTCGATCCGCAAATGGACCAGCTCGCTGGGGCCGCGAAATCGACCCTTGGTGCAGAAATTCGATCCTGAGATCGACATAGGCCGATGATGTGATCGCACGATCGCGGACAAACAAAGCATGTTCGGCCCAAGATCGGCACACTTTGAGGCAATATCACGATATGGATTGGCAAAAATATCGTTGAAATGGCAAAATAACCGGTCTATGTACGGGTGTTTTGATCACAAGATCCCCCGAACTGCAGCGTCAAAGAGGGTGTAGAGCTAGAATACATACACGCCTGAGAGGATTCAGGCTACGAAGGACCCGAGCCCATGGAGGACAACATGACCCAACTCACCAGCGAGCCGAGCGTCAACACCGCATCAGAAACCCAATCTGGTTTCGATGCGACACGCCGACCATACATCTGGGTGAACGGAAGCATGGTCCCCAAATCAGAAGCATCGGTCTCGGTCTTCGATCACGGCTTGCTCTATGGCGACGGCGTCTTCGAAGGCATCCGCGTCTACAACGGCAAAATCTTCAAGTGCGAACAGCACATGGATCGCTTGTACAAGTGCTGCGATCAGATCTTCATCGACCTCGAATCCCATGTCTCGCGCCAAGAGATGATCGATATCCAGCGCCAGTGCATCGAAGCAAACGGGATCGTCAACGGATACATCCGCTTGGTTGTCACCCGCGGCGTGGGGAACCTCGGACTCAACCCATACCAATGCCCTGTCCCAGGTGTGATCTGCATCGCGGACAAAATCTCGCTCTTCGCTCCGGAGATGTACGAGAAGGGGATGCGCGTCGTCGTTGCGAATCGTCCCAAGACACCAATCGAGTGTCTGGACCCACGCATCAAGACCCTCAACTACCTCAACAACATCATGGCGAAGTGTGAAGCGATCCATCTCGGGAAGAAGATGGGCATCACCGATCCATCCGAGCAACTGCTCGAGGTCATTATGCTCTCAACCGACGGCAAGGTCGCTGAGGGATCGGGTGACAACATCTTCTTCGTGAAGAACGGCAAGGTCGTCACCCCACCAAGCGAGGTCGGGATCCTTGAAGGGATCACTCGCCGGTTTGTGAAGGATGTGCTCTGTCCCGCGTGTGGAGTCGAGATCGAAGAACGATTCTTCGA
>JARGNC010000139.1 GCA_029212425.1 Phycisphaerales bacterium | reverse complement strand
CGGTGCGGAGTCGGAGCGGAGAGGGCGAGTTGGGAAGCGGTCAGGTTCACGGGCTATTCTACGGACAAACCCCCGCTTCGGATGCTACAGTTGGGATCAAATCGCTGATGATCCACAAATGGACAAACGCTCAGCGGATAAGTTCTCAGAAAGGACTTTTGAGTATGCACCTGGAAGCACATCAGAATGTGATTAACGACTTAGAGGCGCGGATTGTAACGATCCGTGACTCTCTTTGACTATGAAAACAAACGAAACCGACTGAGCGAGCTCGAAGAAAAAATGGGCGCGATGGACTTCTGGGATAACCAGGAGAAAGCGAACGAGGTCGTCAACGAACTCAAGCTCATCAAAGCACAGACCGACCCGATCAAAGAAGTGACCGAGGATTTCGACAACGCGAAGCTCGCGTTCGAGATGTCCCGCGAGGACGGCGATGATGATCTGCTCAAAGAAGCTGACGAACAACTCCACACGCTTATTGGTCAGATGGACAAAATCGAGATCCAGTCCCTCCTCTCAGGAAAGCACGACACACGCAACTGCTTCTTCACCATCTCCGCAGGAGACGGCGGCACCGAGGCAAACGACTGGTGTGAGATGCTCTTCCGCATGTACCTCTACTACTTCGAGAACCATGGGTTCGAGATCGAAGAAGTCGAAAAATCACACGGCTCAGAAGTCGGGCTCGACTCCGTAACCCTGCATGTCAAGGGACCGTTCGCGTTCGGATACCTCGGATGCGAAAAGGGCACACACCGCTTGGCGCGTGTGTCACCGTTCAATGCACAAGGGAAGCGTCAGACGAGCTTCGCGACTGTGGATGTGGTTCCTGAGTTTGCGGAAGCGGAAGTGAACATCCCGGATACCGATCTCGAGATCCATGCGTTCGCGCGTTCGTCAGGTCCAGGTGGTCAGAATGTGAACAAGGTCGCATCCGCGATCCGTCTGATCCACAAACCAACCGGGATCATGATTCTCGCATCGACGCACCGAGAGCAACAGCAGAACCGCCGCCAAGCGATGACGATCCTGACCGCGAAGCTCGAACAGATCGCGGAAGAGGAACGCCAAGCCGAAATCGACGAAGCAGGCGGCGGCAAACTCGAACACCGAGGCTGGGGCGCGCAGATCCGAAGCTATGTGCTCTACGACAACCGCGTGAAGGACCATCGCACAAATCTGGAAGCAAACCCATCGACCGTCCTCGACCGTGGTGATATCCAGCCGTTCATTGATGCGGAGCTCAAACGCAGGCGCGCGGCTCGGGGTTGATGCTGTGTTTCAAATCAGCACATGGATCGATGCGTTGTTCACCAAGTGCAAGACGCGATCGGAGCAGCTCATCCTCGTCGTGGTCGCGTTGACACTCGCGATGATCGGCTACTTTGTCGGCGATTGGCTGCTGGGTTTCGCAGGCGCCGCTCGTCAAAGCATCGGAGAAATCGATAGCCCGCGAACTCAGCGAGAGTACACGCAGTACGCGGTCCTCGCATATGGGGTGTACGGGATCACAATGTTGCTGACAGCGAGCATCGCGTTCGTTGGGGTGCTGAATCTGTTTCGATTCTTGACCGGAACAGGTCTTGCTGATCCGGATGAGGAGTGGGGCTCATGATTCTGTACTGGTCGATCATCATCATCTGCAACATCCCGATCTACATCGGGATCGGATGGGTGATCTTTGATGATTGGGATGGGTTCTTTGAAGCGATCAAGTTTTGGCTCATCCCCGACATTGTCTCAATGGTGCGAGGGGGCTGGGGACACGGCGCATGGGAAGAAATGACCTTTGTGTACTGGCTGGCGCTGTGCATCGGGACAACCCTTGGCACAAACTGGTTGGCGCAGACCTACATCTTGTGAGTTGTGAGAGCGTCTTACCCACGCATCCGCAGGACAGTCCGGGTAAGGAAGTATCCAAACCCCGCGATTCCTAAAACTCCCGCAGGGATCCAGAGGCCGTCAGAACCAAGCTGTTGCGCGCTGGTGACACCGAGGATTCCGCCCGTAACAAACGCGAAGAGGATCGACGCGAGAAGGACGAACTCCCATCCGAGCCGTTGGTGTCCGCTGATGAACTGACCCATCTGGAATCCGAGATCGGTGATGACCCCAGTGAGGTGCGTCGTGCGGATGATGAGCGACCGATACGAAGCCGCCATCGCGTTCTGCAGCCCCGCTGCACCCGCTGCGAACATCGCACCAGTAATCAAGGATTGATCAATAAAGAACGCGGCTAGACTCAGCAGACCCGCTTCGATGAGGATCGCGAGCCCGTACCGCCGTCCGATGTGAAGGGTAGATGATCCGATGATGATCCCAGAACAGATCGCTCCGAGGATGAAAGCGACGACGAGTCCCGCGACGAGCTGCGCGTCGATCATGTCGCCGCGACCGACATCGGAGCTCCATCTTGAGATCGTCCCGGTCAGGTGAGTGACCGGGGGGGCACCCAGCGCGATGATGAGTGTGTTGATGTACCCCGCGATCCCAGCAAGGCCGAGCCCTCCCATCAGGACGACTGCAAACTCAAACCGATGATTCTTAAGCGATGACATGAACGAACTCGGTTCTATTTCTTCTTCTTGGGATGACGGAACATCCGGAGGGGTCGAGGTCCTGGACACATCCCCACGGCGCATCCATCGTTGTTACATCCGGACTGATTCCCACCATTCGGACCTCTTGGATCATCAGGGTCGTCCCAGTGGTCGTCTTCGTCTTTCTGTTCTTCCACAGCAGTCATGATCGCACCGATCAAGATCGCAAGGAAACTCAGAACAGGGACCATCGGGTTCAACTTGAGGCCATAGATCGGCAGGACAACGTAGAAGACGATCCCGAGGATGAGGATAAGGACGAACGCGATGATGAGTCTCCGCGCGAGTTTGACACCTTCTTTGTTCTGTTGGTCTTGGAGACGGATGCGCTCGCGCGCCTCATCGAGCAAACGGTCAGGGTCCTCTGGTGGTGAATTGGATGATCCTGGACCGATGTAGAACTGCGGCGTGCCTGAATGATTCGAGTGGTTCGGATCTCTGGTCATCATGAACTCACATGCAAGTCGACTTTGCTCGAGTCGTTGATGGCGCGGATCAGGATGATCATGAGCAAGCAGAGTCCCATCGCGAGTGGGATGAGCGCAACGAACCAGATGAGCCGCGCCTTTGCCAACTCATACTCAACAACATGCTCCACGCGACGGAAGATGAACATCGATTCGTTCCGATCGGTTTTGATGTCGATGGTAAGTATGCCTTGCGGCTGCTTTGGGATCGTAAGAAACTGCTTGTACTCGCGCCCCATCATAGAGTTCCATCGATTGATCGATCGGACCGGGACATCGCCCTCTTGGTTGGAGATCGAGATGTCCATAGGAGGAACCTCATCGTCTCGATCGTTGACCGCGAGCGAGAGGTAGTAGTCCGAGTATGGAGTTGGATCAACAAACTCGAAGACCTCAGCGGAATCAAACTCTGCGACAGGATGGAGCGTGCCTTGGGTGAAACCCTTGACAAACCCAACAGTGGGCATGATCGCAATGATGACCGCGAAAAAGATGAGAACCAGCGCCCAGACACCGATCTTTGCAGTGCTTTGCCGAGCGAGGTATATGTGGAATGAGGTCATTCAATCGCCCTTATACGAGGAGCGAGGCAGGAGATTCGAGCAGTTCCTTGACGGTCTTGAGATACGACGCCGCCATCGCGCCGTCGATGATTCGGTGGTCAGAAGAAATCGTCATTGACATTTCTGATCCGATGACCAGCTCCGCGTCGCCGTTGTCGTCGTACTCAACGAATGGTTTTTCGATCGCTCGACCAACCGCAAGGATCGCGGCGTTCGGTGGATTGACAATCGCGGTGAAGTGGTCCACCCCGAACATCCCAAGATTCGAGATGGTAAAGGTCGAACCCGAAAGCTCCGCAGGTGCGAGCCCCTTGTCGCGTGCCTTAGACGCAAGCCGCTTCGTTTCTGCGGAGATCTGACGCAGACCGATCTGGTCCGCGTTGTTGATCGTCGCGACGACGAGCCCGCCGCCCTTCTCTTCAGGGAGTGAGACAGCGACCCCGATGTTGACATGGCCATGCAGATCAATCGCAGGACCTTGCGGATTCCATGACGAGTTGATAAACGGATGCTGGTGCATCGCGATGGCGCACGCGCGGACGATGAAGTCGTTGACAGAAAGCTTGACGCCTTGGGTAGCGAGCTGGTCGTTGAGTTCGCTACGGAGCGCGTTGAGAGCGTCCATCCGTGCGGACATGGTGACCTGGTAGTGGGGGATGGTTGTTTTGGATTCGACGAGCCGCTTCGCGATGACTTCGCGCATTGTGTTGAGCGGGACGCTGCGTGATTCAAGCGCTGCGCCTGGTGCTGGGAGTGGGGCAGGCATCGGTGCAGGTGCTGACGAGCCTGTTGTCTGAGCGGAAGCAGGAGCGGACGAGGCTGCTGATCCTCCACTGATCGCTTGCTCCACATCCTTCTTGAGGATTCGACCTGAAGGACCTGAGCCTTGGATTGATCCGATGGAGATGTTGTGCTCTTGAGCAATCTTGCGCGCCAGTGGCGACGCAAACACACGATCTTCGTCGCTTGATTGGTTGGACTCCGCAGGTGGTTCAGCAACCGCTGTCGCGGATGGAGAAGAAGATGAACTGTCCGAGCCGCCCGCAGATGCTGAGGTTTCGGTTGATTCTGATGATGATCCAGAAGCACCGACCGATGCAATCGCATCCTCGACGGACTCGCCATCTTCAGCAAGGATGATGATGGTCTCGCCGACATTGATCTTCTGTCCTTCTTCGATCGCGAGCGACGCGACGGTGCCGTCATCGAAGGATTCGAGTTCCATCGTTGCTTTATCGGTTTCGATGTCCGCGATGACATCACCAGAGGAGACGGAATCGCCTTGGTTGACATGCCATTTCACGACGGTGCCTTGTTCCATAGTGTCTGAGAGGCGAGGCATGGTGATGTTGATGGGCATGTCGGTTCTCCGTGTACTTCGGTCTGGCAATCATAGTGCCGAATGCGGCCAATGTGCTGGTCAGTCTGCTGGATTAGAGCCAGCGTAATACTCGTAAAATGCCAATGGTTAGACCCATACACACAAGCATGATCAGGGTCGTGATAAGAAATCCGGTGGTGGTGTTCGCAAGGGGGATGCCTCCGACATTCATGCCCAGCATCCCAGTAAACACAGTCAAAGGTAAGAAAATCGCGGCCAGCACCGTCAGGTGATACACGCGGTTGTTGAGCATCTCCGACCGCTGTGAAACGATCTCGTCGCGAGTGACCGCAGCTTTCGCTTCGATCGCGGAGAGTTCTTCAACGATGCGTCCGAGCTGGTCCCGCGTGAGGGTCGCTTGGGTCAGCGCGCTGCCCGATCCGGTCAACTGCTTCGCGATGCACAGCGCCGTCGATGCGTCGTAGAGCGGGAGGAGGTACCGGTGGAGCGCGACAGTCCGCAGCCGGATCCGAGAGAGATCCGTCAGGTCAGGGGTAGGGATCGCATCATCGATCACGCTGTACTGGATCTCATCAAGCGAGTCGCCGATCTCTTGAACCAACGGCGCGATGCGCTGAATCATCTGCGAGAACAACTGGACAAGCACGCTCGCAGGAGATGAAGGTGGTTGGCCGGAATCGAACTGTGCCGCGATCGCTTCAGCGGATCGCATGCGTCTTTTGACGACCGTGATGATCCGGTCTTTCTCGATCCAAACACGGATCGATTTCATGTCCTCAGGGACGGCTCCCGCGTCAAGGTTAATCCCCCGACCGACGAAGAGAAGTCCGGTGTCCGTCTGCACACAGCGTGGGCGCGCGTGGTCCGCGATCAGTGCTTGCGCTTCGGAACTCGGAATCCCAGAACTGTTCAGAATCCAATCGCGAGCGTCGGTGTCCTTCTGCGCAAGGTGCATCCAGGTCCATGTATCCGAAGGCGTCGATCCATACGCATCAGCAAGATCCTCGCCGCGACTGTTGATCGCGAGCAGGACCCCATTGGGTGCGGTAGATGGATCGGAGTGGATATTCATTTTTTTGCACCAGCGAGGTAGATGGGGTGCTTGAGTGCTTCGAGATAATCACTCCGGCGTGCGAAGGGCCAGATCCGATCATCAATGGCGTGGTTCGAGCGGGTATCGGCATCTGAGCGGCGATTCTGTCCAGTCAAGAAACTGAAGAACTGTCCAAAGTTCCACCCGGTTCGCTGAAAAGCCCAAAGCGATTTGGCGTTGTGTGGGTATTCATATTCCAAATCGGTGTGCAGGAACATGACACACCTTGCGAAGACCTGCCGCTGAAGCTTGCTGAGGCGATGTCGGCCTCGGAGTTTGTGCTCGGTGAAGTCGTCATAGAACGACCAAGCAAACTCATCGAGCTCTCGGGCAGCGCGATCTTCTGGACCAGTTGAAATCCAGCGTTCAAACTCAAAGTTGGTAATGGTTCCCGATGCGAGTTGGCGCAACGCCTCAGCCAGCACGATGCGTGCGGGTCTTGGGTCGTGCTTCAATTTGGATTGGGCAAACCATTTCATGCGAGCATGCCCTTGAC
>JARGNC010000138.1 GCA_029212425.1 Phycisphaerales bacterium | reverse complement strand
GCGGACAGGTCACACTGCTCAGCAATCTAGGGCTCACCGAAGCGGACATCGACCCAACTCTGGTTAGCTCCTAAGCACCCGAAGCGGTTGATACGCTCGTCCGAGCACATCGCTGCTCTTGGCGCTAAGCCACTCGTCGAGGATTTCCGCGTAGACCTGGCGGAAGTCCGCCGTGTATTTGAGATCGCCCGCATCCAGATCCGTCAGCGACGGATACCGCGAGTGCAGCCCCGGCTTGACCATCGGCCCAAACAAGAACATCGGAGCCGCGGTCCCGTGGTCCGTCCCGCCCGATCCGTTCTGACTGACACGCCGACCAAACTCGCTGAAGCACATGCTCATCACCCGCTTCTCGTTCCCCTGCGCCTTGAGGTCTTTATAGAACGCACCGACCGCATCGGAGAGCTGTTGCAACAAGCGTGCGTGCGACCCCTGCGCCCCGCCCTGATTCGCGTGCGTGTCGAAGCTGCCATGCGAGACATAAAACACACGCGTCGGCATCCCCGCGCGGATCATCGACCCAACCATGCTCAGCTGCGACGCGAGCTTCGTGTTCGGATATTTCACCAACGACTGCGCATCCACGGCCTTCCGAATCTTCTTGCTTGACACCTGCGCATCCATCGCTGTCCGCACAAGGAATGATTTATTATCATCCGCACCCTGCGACTGCGCCTCGTTCGCTTTGACCGCTTGGTGGTACGCGTCGCTGAGATCGCCGCCCATCTTATCGCCGGTCCACTGGTACATGTCCGCGTCCTCAATCGCGACAGGCATCATCGTCCGCCCATGCAGCGCGAGCGGCGACTCCTTCCCAATCGCAACCATCGGCGGTGGGGGGTCTGCAGGAGTGGATTGTTGTTTCGCGCCGGGAGTCCCCGATCCATACCCACAGCACTGCGAATCCACATACTTCCCGAGCCAGCCGTCTCCCGTGCCGTTGGTGTCCGCCGTGTGCCAAATGTCCATCGATGCAAAGTGCGAACGGTTCGGGTTCGGATACCCAACCCCCTGCACGATCGCGCACATCCCCTCGTCGTAGAGGTCTTTGAACCCACTCATTGATCCATGCAATCCAAGCCCACCATTGCGTTCAAACATCAGCACTTCGTTTGCGCTCAGTGCAATGCGCGAACGAACCCTGTGGTACGCATCATCCCCGACTGGCACCAGCGTGTTGAGCCCATCGTTTCCCCCCGACATCTGGATCACGACCAGCACGCGGTCTTCATCCACGCCTGCGATCGAGCTGAGTCCCAACATCGGACGAGGGAGCGCAAACGCAGAGCTTTGCAAGAACGCGGGAACGGTCATCGCCGCGGACGCGAACAGCGTCGAGTGCTGTAAGAACGCTCTGCGTGTGTACGCTTTGGCATCGTTTGGATTCAGATGATTGCTCATTGACACATCTCCATTCGTTCTAACACAGTTGATACTCCGGCATCGAAGTCAGCAACACCAACGCACGCACCGATGCCTCGTTTTCTCGCATCGCCCCCTCATCAGCATCGCCGCGAGCACCATGCAGCACCGTCGCGATGGTTTCATCGCTCACCTCGCCAAGCGTGATCGCTGCGAGTTCGCGGATGATCTGTTCATCGCTCGGATCAACATCGTCAGGCGTGTTCAAGCTCGGCACCAACGACACCGCATCAAAGTTCTGCTGATCGCGGAACAGGATCGACCGCGTTGGCAGCGCCCCTGTCAGCAGATAAATCAGCGTGTTCTGACGCACAAACATCGTCGAGGTGTTGATCCAGCTCCGCCCGCCATCCCATCCCTTGACGCTTGGTGGGTAGTACACAGACTGCCCCATCAGATCCATCGCTTCGGACATCACGCCGATGTCCCGCACCGGAACCTTGAGCGAACGCACCGCGCCCACCAGCAGTTCGCTCGGACTTTTGATCTTTGATCCCATATTGATCGGATCATAAAAGTGACGCGAGAGCAGCAATCGGCGCAGCACAGGTTGCAGCTCGTAGTTCGAGATTCGCATGATCTGTGCGAGTTCAAGAATCGCGCGCCGAGTTCCGCTATCGAGCTGCGACAAATCCAGCGGGATGTCGCGCACAAAGAACTTGTAGAGCTTGAAACTCAGGAACAACGCGCACGCTTCCTGATTGAGAATCGCGGACACCAGCGAGTCTCCATCCAGATTCCCGCGTACTCCTAGAACAAACTTGGTCCCCTGATCATGCTGGTTTTTATTGAAAGCGAAACTGTTGTCCTCGTAGGTGAAACCGGTCAGCGTGCGTGCCGCTTCCTTGATGTCGCGTTCGGTGTAGTTGCCCTCTCCGAGCGAGAACAACTCAAGCAGCTCACGGCCAAGATTCTCATTCGGAGCGTTCTTCCGATTCATGTTGTTGTTCAGGTACCGCAGCATCGCAGGATCACGGATGATCCCACGGAGCATCCGTCCGAAGTTCCCGCTCGCGTTCCCGCGGAACAACCGATTCTGCGCATACATGTGGTACGAGTCTTCGACGATCCGGAAGCTCGTCGCGAAGTGCCCGTGCCAGAACAGCGTCAGCTTCTCTTCCAAAGGCCTGGGTGACTGCACCATCCGCGTCAACCACGAGCGTTGGATCTCCCGCATCTGTCTTCGATCTTCGCGTTGAGCACGCTGGCGTGCTGTTCTGTACGCCGCGATCGTGTCCTCGTCTTGTCTCGCTCGCGCACGCTGTAAGCTCCGTCGCTGTTCGTCGGACAGTGGTTGGATAATGTCGCTGTCAAAGTCGTTGGCGCCTGCATCCTTGAATGGGATCGAGTCGTAGTTCACCAGATGATCCACAGCACGCTCTGGTCCCCACTCAGCGAGCGTACGAATCTGCTCATCCGTTCCACCAAACCCAGCGCGCAACAACAGGTGCCGCGCCTCGGCATACCCAAACCGCTCCTTCTGGATCGGGGAAGTCGAATCCGTCGGCTTCCGCGTCGGTGCAGTCGTGCCAAACTCGGATGCATGTTCCCTCATCGTCATCTCCAGCATGGTGGTGCTTCTCGACGAACAACGCACAAGCAATCAACAGATTGCATATGAGTTGGGCGCGGAGCAACCCCGCCGCCCAACCTTCGTCGTAAATCACCTGCTGAAGACCAGATTACCCGTTTTTCGGACGCGATGCGATCCGGAGAGCCCACATCAACGCCGCAACCGTTGTTGCGAGCAGCAGCGCCCCGATCAGGTGGTGTGAGGTCGCCATGATCGCTTCTCCAACCCGGATCGACGCCGCGGTCGAGAGTTCGGTCGATGTCGGGAGTGCCGCGTGTCCTTCTTCGCCGGTCCGCGTCATCGCGAGTGCGCCCCAGCCAAGCGTGAACTGAAGCATGACCAATCCATGAATCGTTGCGCCGTAGGGACGAATCGCGCCCGCTCCGCCTGCAACACCACGATCAATCTTGCCAACTTTGATGCACTTCGCTCCCGCGATGATGATCAGGAGCACCACAATAAACGAGAATCCAATATGAGACATCAACGCGTGTCCCGAATCCAGGTGCCGAGTCATCGCACCAAAGACCAACTGGATCGAGAGTCCGATCGTTGCGATCATCAGCAACAATCGAGTGGATTTTGATGCATCGACCGCTTCATCGCTCGGCGCAACCGCATTCCACTTCCTGCTGCACACAACCCCAGTCGCGATCGCGAGCGCAAAAACAAACTGTGCCAGTACCCCATGAAGTGTCGCGAGTCCTTGTGATTGCTCCGAGACACGCAGGGCGCCCATCACGCCTTGCGCAATCACACCAAGAAGCAGCACCACGCTCATCACGCGTGGGAGGAATCTCGCAGGTGATCCAAACATCCGAACAACGAGCAGGATCGTCGCTAGACCCGCGAAGGTTCCGAAGATCCGATGGGAGTGCTCCAGGTAAATCCGGATCTCATCCATCAAAGACATCGGGAACAGGATCGAGATTGAGCCGTAAGTCGTGACCGAATCGGGAACCGCGAGTCCCGATTCGGTGCTGGTGACCAATCCGCCCACAGCAATCAAAGGCAGGTAGCTCAGCGCCACCACCCACGCATACCGCGCTCTCCAATCGATATCCTTCGTTGCGTATCTCGTCTTGCGTTCCCGCAGCTTGCCTGCGGCCCATCCCAGCAGCACCATTCCTGCAATAACCCCCAATGCAAGGGCAATTCCGCCGCTGCTGAACTGGTTCGCTTGGGACTCGAGCTCCGCAATGGTCGTCGGCTGCTTGGTCATGAGTGATCCAAGGAAGATCGACGAAACCGCCCCTCCGATCAGCCCTCCCGCCGCGCCGACCATAGATTCTCGCGATTCAACATTCCTGAGAAACAGGAAAACCAAGGTTGTGTATGCCAAGAGCGAAATCCCGATGGTCAGCCCGATAGGCAGTCCCCTGTCCACCAGGAGCATCACCCAGCTTACAACCCCCATCAGGAGCACGCCCGCGACCCCAATCGTCGTCGCAACGCCCAAAATCGGGTTTGATAAGGGCTTTGAGGAAGAAATTGACGCAACTGTCTGTGTAGGCATGAGTTGTGACCTCTTGGTGTTGAATTGTAATTGAGATGCTTTCTCAACTGCGCTGCGATTCGAGGATGTCCAAAAACAGCCCTCAAAAACATCAGAAATTATGGCCTCGCAGCACACAATATACACCCAACCCGTGCTACGCTGCACTCAATTGGCAAACCCTCTTTTTTACGGAGGGTTTGGCTTTCATGTATAGGTTCGTGCTCATGCACCGCCTTTGCAGATCGTCAGACTTGCCGATCGACAGATTTGACCGCTTCGCCAAGACCGTATTGGAGCCATCGAGTGAAACCAATCTTCCCAAAGTGGATGAACAGCGTGCCGACCCTGGTTGTGGTTGTGGTTCATGCTGCAATCATCCCCGTAATCGCAGGCATGTGGTACTACGCGACACCGAAGTTCTGGGAAGTTGGCTACATGCCTACCCAGCCCAGCACCGGATTCAACCACCAGATCCACGCGGGGAAACTCGGGATCGATTGCCGCTACTGCCACACCAATGTCGAAGAGTCGTGGCACGCGAATGTCCCGCCCGTCAAGACATGCTACGGCTGTCACGAAGACGGCAAACTCAGCCCGCTCGCATCCGCGACAACTGAGAAAGTCCAGTTCATCCGCGACGCATACGACGCAGACAAACCAATCGAATGGCGCAATGTCCATGTCGTCCCTGATTACGCGACCTTCCCGCACAACGCGCACATCAACGCAGGTGTGAGTTGCTTCTCCTGCCACGGCGCGATCAACAACATGCCGGTTGTTGCACAAGCAGAGTCCCTCTCGATGGGATGGTGTCTTGATTGTCACCGCAACCCAGAGGAGAACCTCGTTCCGAAGGACAAGGTCACCGACCTCTACTGGGTGCAAAACGAGTGGTTCGGGAAAGACTTCAGCGAGCGTGTCCACGAAGGCATGACTCCAGAAGCGCTCCGCATGACCCTCATGCAGGACCCTCCACAAAACTGCAGCGCTTGCCATTTCTAAACAACTGAGCATTTCAACCGCGATTTGACCAACAGACCCTTGCGAGACCGAACCATGAGCACACTCGATCAATGTCCATCGACAAAGAACACGATCGACATCCCCGAAGACATGCCCGAACTGGGCACAGTCTCAGGCCGCAAGTACTGGCGCAGTATCGAAGAATACTCCAGCACACCTGAGTTCAAAGAACTCCTCGAGCGTGAGTTCCCAATCGATGCATCCATCATGGATGACACCTCCCGCCGTTCATTCATCAAAGTCATGGGCGCGTCCATGGCGCTCGCAGGCGCCGCAACCATCCCAGGCTGCCGTCGTCCAGATCGCAAGATCCTCCCTTACGCGAAGGAAGTCCCAGAAGAAGTCGTCCCGGGTCGTCCACTCTTCTTCGCAACCTCGCTCCCACTTCCAAACGGCGGCAACGAAGGCCTCCTCATCGAGACCCATGCCGGTCGTCCAACCAAAGTCGAAGGCAACCCCCTCCACCCAAACAACCAAGGCAAAACCAGCGCCTACGCGCAAGCGTCCGTCCTCGATCTGTACGATCCAGACCGCCTCAAGTACCCTGTGTACAACAACCCAGCACGCGGCAGACTCGCCGCGACATGGGACGACTTTGATGCATGGGCAAACGAGCACTTCCCGAAGTTTGACGCGAACAAGGGTGTCGGTCTTGCATTCATCATCGACAAGCAATCATCCCCGACCCGCGATCGCATGCTGATGCAGGTCCAACGCCGCTGGCCAAACGCCGCGTTCGTCGCGTGGGATCCTGCTGAGAGCCGCGGCAAACTCGATGGCTCCGCCCTGCTCCTCGGACAAGCGCACAACGCAAGATACAACCTCAAGAACGCACAACGCATCATCTCCATCGGCCAAGATCAGATCGATCAAGGTCCAGAAGCGCTGCGTCTCTCACGCGAACTCGCCGCGTCCCGCAAGGTCAAATCACACACGGACACGATGAGCCGCTTGTACGCCGTCGAATCCAAGCCGTCTTCCATCGGCGTCCTCGCAGACCACCGCTTCCGCGTCGCGCCTTCCCAACTCAACAACTTCACGATAGCACTCGCCAAAGCGGTCATGAAGAACATCGCAGGCCTCGCGGGATACCTCCCGGACGCATCAGTGGTCGGTGTATCACA
>JARGNC010000137.1:3737-6683 GCA_029212425.1 Phycisphaerales bacterium | reverse complement strand
CTCCTTATCACTTCCCGCATACGAAAACACCTCCCCAATCTCCTTCCCGAACACCCCCGCGATCTGAAACGCCAACTCCAGCGTCGGAGAATACTTCGCCCTCTCGATCGCCACAATCGTCTGCCGCGACACACCAACTTTCTCCGCCAGCGCCTGCTGCGTCATCTCCCCCGCATGAAACCGCAGCTCCCGGATCCGATTCTCCACACTCGTAGGCTTCATCCCATCCCCCTCACAACTGCTTGTACCCAGTGATCGTCAGCCCGTACCGCACCAACTCCGACGCGATCCACACCCCAAGCAGCGCAAAGATCGGGAACATCTCTTCAAAGCTCGTCCCCTCGCGCCCCTCGCTGCCAACCGTCCGGAAGATCACCATCGCGATCATCATCACCAGCACCACAAACACCCCCGACTGAAGCACATACCCCGCGATGCTCGACGCCCTTGTCAACAGCATCCGATCCCGCTCATCATCCGGCTCGTTCGGCATCCGAATCGCCAAATAGATATGCACCACCACCAGCACCACCGCTTGCAAACCGATCCCAACCCCAAGCATCACCGCGAGCTCAACCCCGTTCCACCCCCACATCAACCCCGCCGCGATCAGTACAGGATAAATCAGCGCCGTCGTGATCAAACACGCCCAGCTCGACCGCACCCGAAACTCCGCTCCAGTACCAGAATCATTCATACCAAGCCCCTTTCCGTGCCGAACCAATCCACGACGCCCACCGCCGTGTCAAAGATTCTAGACACCATCGGCTCGCATGTCAAATATATTTGTCATTGTGTCCAAAATAATACTCAAACAGCTGATACACGCTGAAAACCCGCCTATTCGACGGGCTCTATGTTTGTAAAAGTTCGATCCCGTCAAGATTGATCGAGATATCCCGCGATGTTCTGTGCCTGAATCCCCCACCCCTCAGCACAGGATTGCAACACCCCAACCCGCTTGGACTCAGGGAACTGCACAAACCCCGACTCCGTGATCGTCAGCCGCGTGCGATCGTCCCCAATCGACTCAAGCGCAAACTCAACGACCACCTTCGCGTCCGCGCTGTACTCAGTCTCCGGATCAATCGCACTCGGAGGCCAAGAAAACACAAACCGCCGCTCGTGCTCCAGCACCTCCGTCAACGACTCCCACTCCATGTGCTCATGCCCCGGATACGTAATGTTCCCCCTCGTCACCTCCCCCACAACAAACGGCCCATCCAACCGAACCAGGAACCACGCACCAAACTCCGCGTGATCAGTCAACGCACGCCACACCCTTGCAACCGGCGCCGACAACTCAACCACCCGTTCGACCCGATCCTGATTCTGATCCTGATCCTTCTGTATATCCATATGACATCCTCCAAATCACACTCACGGAGCACAGAAGCACGAAGACTCCACAACCGTGTCCGCACTCGCAAACGCCCGCTCAATTTTGCTGTCCATCGCCATCGCCTCCCCCATCTTCCCCTGACCCGCAAGCGCCGCGCGAAGCCCGACAAGCGCCCACCCGTTGTTCCGGTTCTTCACCAGATCCTCGCGGTACAGCTTCTCCGCCTCGACAAACTCCCCGCTCTCAACAAGCAGCGCACCCAGAGCATGCCGCACCGGAAGCATCCACGCCGGAGGCTCGTCATACACCAACTTATCCTCTTGCGCAATCCCCTCACGCAACAGCGCAAACGCCTCCTCCTTCTTCCCCTCGCGATACAACAACTCCCCCTTCATCATCGCCCGCGCAATCGGTAGCACATCATGCACCCGATTGTTAAACACATACCACTCCTCTGGAACCAGCGCCACCCGCCGCTCAAACTCCGCCATCTCCTCGCGCGCCTGCTCCGTTCGCCCAAGCGCACTGCAAGCAACCGATCGCGCATACGCCCAGGTCGCCCGCGACATAAACCGCCACTCAGGATAATCCGATTGCTCCAAAATCTCTTCCCACTTCCCAAACCGGATCAGCACATGCAAACTGCTCGGCATAATCCCCTCAACCAACCCCGCAAACGCCCGCAGCGCAGGCTCAGGCATCTCATTCTCAAGATCACGCGCCGCACCAATCGCCGTCGAAAAATCCCCCGACATCATCGAAGCAAACGCAAGGAAGTGAAGATTGTGCGCGTAGTACGCCGCATACATCCCAGGCGCCGGCGCCTGTGCAAAGTACGCCCGGTCCGCCGCGATCGCCGTCCTGTTCGACGCCGCCGCATCCTGATACCGCCCCACCCGAATGAAAATATGCGAAGGCATATGCACCAGATGCCCCGACCCCGGAACCATATCAATCAACTCCTCCGCCGCCGCAACCGCGCGATCCGGATCACTCGACGCCTCCACCGCATGAATGTAAAAATGCTTCGCCCCCGGATGCTGCGGATGCTCCCGCATCACCCGCTCAAGCACATCCACCACCTCCGTGATCCGCCCCTTCGGAGTCCCATCAACCTCCCAGTAATCCCAAGGCTGCAGATTCATCAACGACTCCGCATACAACGCCCCCACATCCCCATCCTCCCCAAACTTCCAATACACCTCCCCCATCGCATCCGCATACGCCCGATCAAGACCGCCCCGATCCTCAGGAGCAGGCCACGCATACCGCGCGCTCACCGCATGCACCAACGCACGCTCAACCTCCGACTCATCATCAAGCGCCGCGATCGCTTTATCCGCCGCCGCCCGCGCTTTCTGTGACCGTTCCTCAGTCATCGCCGGATCATTGATGTTGATCCCCTGGCAGTACGCCACCCCCCACCACGCCATCGCCGCCGACGGATCAACCTCCGCCGCCATCTCAAAAGACCGGACCGCCTCGTCATGGTTGAACCCATACATCAGCTGAATCCCCTGATCAAACCACGCCTGCGCTTCGCGCGAATCCGTCGTGATCGCGCGAGCATAGTTCCCAAACCCCTCGTAGTGCCGAGCCCCATT
>JARGNC010000137.1:0-3637 GCA_029212425.1 Phycisphaerales bacterium | reverse complement strand
TCGTAAGAACCCATCAAATAAAGAAGCCCGTCCATCCGAACGGGCTCCCCAAAAGTATACTTGAATTCCAAATCTCGCGTCAGAGCTGCTCGAACCAGATCAACCCTCGTCCGCCTTCGCGATCTGCCATTCCTCAAGATCAACAGGCGCCTGACGACCGAAGATCGACACAAGCACGCGGACCATTCCCTTCTCAGGGAACAACTCATCAACCGTGCCCTCGTAGTTCTCGAACGCACCCTCCTTGATCGTCACATTCTCGCCCTTCTCGAACATCAACTTCACAGTTGGTTCATCCTCAGGCTTCCGCGAATCAAGCAGCATCTTCTCCGCTTCGTGCATCTCCATCGGAGTCGGACGACCCGCCGTGCCAATGAAGTCACCAACGCCGGTCGTTTCCTTGATCAAGAAGAAGATGTCCTGCGGAATCCGCCCATCATCTTCCAGACGCATCTCCACAAACACATACCCAGCGTACAGCTTCTCTTCCTTGATCTTCGTCTTGCCGCCCTTGATCGTCTTGATCTTCTCAGTAGGCACAAGAATCCGACCAACCAGGTGCGTCATGTTCTCGATCTGGATCTTGCGGAGCAATGTCTGCTGAACCGAGTTTTCCTTATTGGAAGCAACCCGAAGCACAAACCACTGCATCCCGTCCTGAACCAAAGGCTCATCAAGACCAATCCGACCCTCGATCTGAGGCTCATCCTCACGAAGATTGCTCACAGAAGTCCCCGAAACCGAAGGAGCCTCCGACTGTCCCGCATCTTCGATCGATTCCTGAGCCGCGCCCGTGGTCACAACCTCCGGAGCTTCGTTCGCCCCATCAGAAACGCCCTCGGAAACATTGTTCACAGCACTGTTTGATTCATCGTTCATCGCGTCATTCATTCCGTGCCCCAATCCTGTAGCCCCAAATCACCGCTCCAGCACGCCGATCGTGCTGAACAAGAACGAGAAGCCCATATCCACAAGATACAGAATACCCGCGATCAAGAAAGTCGCCACGATCACCACAATCGTCGAACCCTTCACCTCTCGGTAAGAAGTCCAGTTCACCTTCTTCATCTCCCCGTCGGTCGCGATCAAAAACTCCACAGGCCGACGAGCCATCCCAATATACCAATACAAGAACAACGCCCCGACCAACAAGATCAAACTCGCCGCACCCGTCTGCAAATACTGCACCGGGAAGATTGGCGTGCTCACCGCACTCCGGACCGCCGCCCCCATCAACGCCCCGTCAGGACCCTCAACATTCACACGCTCCGCATCCCCCGCAGTCTCGCGTGTCGTATCACTGTCAAACCCACTCACCACAAGCGTCGAGCTGCTACCGCGATCAGGAACAAACTCCTCAACCACGCCCGCACCGATCTCTTGAAGCTCCTCAATCGCGCCGACATACCCCATCAGCACAACCGTGTCCCCCACAGACACCTTCGCAGATTCGCCATTCATCTGTGTATCAACAAGCGAGAATGTCCAGTTCCGAGCAGGAAGACGAACCGCACCCGCCTGGTTCCAACCCCACCCAGCGCCAGCGAGCACAATCACACCAACAAACAGTGCCGTCATCACACGAACCCAGTACCCCTGACCCTGCTTGTAAATTCCAAATGCCATTGTTCCAAGGCCCTCGCTGTGCTGACCGATCACCGATCTCTCAAGACCAGCAACCAAACCATCTCGACCGACCATCCCAGCACAACCAACAGGCCAGCCAGACAATCAACATTCAATCAAACACGGCAGGAAGGATTCGAACCTACGACCGGCGGATTTGGAATCCGCTGCTCTACCGGACTGAGCTACTGCCGTAGCAAAAAGCAACCACGCATCCCACAAAGGAACACGCAACCGCCCAAATCGATCACTTGCGCTTGATCTTGTGCAGCGTGTGCTTCCGAAGACGAGGCGAGTACTTGTTGTACCCCTCCTTCACCCGGTCAGCAATGCCACCCTTGACATTGATGCTCGTCCGGTAGTTCAGATCACCCGATTCGGTGCACTGCAACCAAACATACTCACGCGCTCCGGCTTTCTTCTTGGCCATGACAGGCCTCCTATTTCATCGTAAAGCCCACACTTGCAGGCAACCCGTTTCATCAAATCGGCCCGGAAGCTTCCGCCTCCGGGCCGGGAAGTTTCAAATCATGGACCAGTTTCAAACACCAGCCATGATCAATCGAATCATTATTCGATGATCTCAGTCACAGTACCCGAACCAATCGTCCGGCCACCCTCGCGAACCGCGAAACGAAGACCGTTTTCCATCGCCACTGGCTTCTCGCCAAGGTCGATTTCCATGGTCACGTTATCGCCAGGCATACACATCTCTGCCTTCGCGCCGCCGTCGCCGAACAGGTTGAGAACCTGACCAGTCACGTCAGTTGTACGGAAGTAGAACTGAGGCTTGTAACCAGCGAAGAACGGAGTGTGACGACCGCCCTCGTCCTTGGTCAAGACATAGACCTGACCCTTGAACTTGGTGTGCGGAGTGATCGAGCCAGGCTTACAGATAACCTGACCACGAGTGATGTCGTTCTTTTCAACACCACGCATCAGAACGCCACAGTTGTCGCCCGAGATCGCGGTATCGAGAGTCTTGTTGAACATTTCAACGCCGGTGATGGTGGTCTTGGTGTTCTCTTTCGAGAGACCAACGATCTCAGCAGCATCGCCAACCTTGACAGTACCACGCTCAACACGACCGGTCGCAACAGTACCACGACCCTTGATCGAGAACACATCTTCAACCGAGATCAAGAACGGCTTGTCGTCCTCACGCTCTGGTTCTGGGATGTAAGTATCGAGGTGACCGAACAACTCATCAAGCGGTGCACAGATCGCGTCGTCTGATGGGTTCTCAAGAGCAGCCTTCGACTGACCACGAACCACTGGGGTGTCGTCGCCAGGGAAGTCGTACTTGTCGAGCAGCTCACGGATTTCCATCTCGACGAGGTCGAGGAGCTCGTCGTCGTCCACAAGGTCAACCTTGTTCATGAACACGACGATGTAAGGAACACCAACCTGACGACCCAAGAGCACGTGCTCACGAGTCTGAGGCATAGGACCCGAGTCAGCAGCAACCACGAGGATCGCGCCGTCCATCTGAGCCGCACCAGTAATCATGTTCTTCACGAAGTCAGCGTGACCAGGACAGTCCACGTGAGCGTAGTGACGCGACTCTGTTTCGTACTCAACGTGCGATGAGTGAATGGTCACAGTCTTGTTCGAGTCACGCACAGTACCACCCTTGGTGATGTCCGCGTATGACTTAGCTTCGGACAAACCCTTCGCCGCCGCGCGAGCAACAAGAGCTGCAGTAAGGGTCGATTTACCGTGGTCAATGTGACCGATCGTCCCAACGTTGACGTGCGGTTTGTTCCGCTCAAAGGTTCCCTTTGCCATTGTTCGATTCCTCTATATCTTGTTGCTTTGACGACCTCTTGCGATTTCCATCATCAGATGAAACAAGTAACCAAGGGCCGCACACTCCGTTTTTTCCAAGCCAACCGTTCGCGATCGACTCCTGAACAATCTAACTCAAAGGGCCAAACCGACCCTCGTCCAACGCCCGCCATTCCACACGATCAAACCATGCAACTACACAGCCAACCGCATTTGTGCCGAG
>JARGNC010000136.1 GCA_029212425.1 Phycisphaerales bacterium | reverse complement strand
CTGGTTTAGAGGGGAAAATAGCGCATATTCGAGGTGTCATCGCCCGATATGGCGGCGGTGAAAGCAGGGCAACCCCTGTTTTTGACGCAACAACGGCGATTCAGAGGTGTTCATGTCCGCAGTTCCGGGACATCAAGGGTTTGTGTTTGAGCCGATTACTTGGCAGCCCGAGGTATTGGCTCGGCTCAATGATCGTCATCTTGTCGCGTGGGGCGACGATATCTCGGTTCGGTCCCGCTTTGCCGCGAGTTTCCAGCAGTATCTCTCGAGTATGCCTGACACGCAGGTGTGTGTGATTCACGGGCGTGCGATCCAGACTTTGGACGATCTGTGTGATCAACTTGAGCGTTTGATTCCAGTCGATAAACTCAGTCGATCGGTGGATGGGCCTTGGGGTATTTCTTCGCTGTTGCGTCAACGATCGACTGTTCCTGGTCGTCGGAGCGAGCGGATGCGTGTGTTTGTTTGGCACGATGCGGACCTGCTGGTCCGACGCAATCGAGCGTTGTTCCAAGACATCGCGGAAGTGATGGCAGGCGTCAGCGCTGAGATGGAGTATGCTGACGATGGTGCGGTGCTCGTGCAGCGATGTGTGTATGTGGGATCACCTGCGATTGAGCGCGAAGCACGACGCGTCGATTCAAGGCTCAACTCATGGGGGGGCTCAGTCTCCGGCGAGATCCCGTTCTGGGAACTTGTGAGCGGCCAAGCGACGCCTCGGACGACCCTGTGTTCGATTGAACGACTGCTCGCTGATTCCGGCTGTTGAGCAAAATTGGATCTGAAGATTGGAATACGGCTCGATGAGCTTTTTTTATGCGCTGTTCGCAGGTGACAGGGTTTACTTTGGGTGTTGAGGGGGGCTTGATTGGGGTATGCGAATCATCAGTGGAGAATACCGTCGTCGTCGATTGCACCCGCTTCCCAAAGGGGTGGAGACGCGTCCGATCCCGGATATGGTCAAAGAGGCGATGTTCAATCTCCTTCGTGGACACTTTGAGGATGTCGGGGTGATTGATGTGTTCGCTGGATCGGGTTCGGTTGGGCTTGAGATGGCGAGCCAGGGCGCGAGCAGGGTGGTGTGTGTTGAGCGTGATCGTCGGATGGTCAAGACGCTTGAGGACAACATCGAGATGCTTGGGTGTGGGGATCGTGTTGAGGTCGCGTGTTGCGATGCGCTTGGACCTGCGACGCTGTCGCGATGTCCCAAGCCGGCGCACATTGTGTTTATGGATCCGCCGTATCCCATGGTGCGGGACCATGACGATTGGCCTCGCGTGAAGAAGCAGTTCGAGCGATTGATCGGGATGCTTGATGAGACGGGGTACGCGATCATCCGCACGCCTTGGCCTTTCTATCATCGTGAGCTGATTGATGATGAAGGGGAAGCGATTGTTGAAGAAAGCGGGAAAGAAGACAAGAAGTACAAGGGGCGTCCTCCGCTTGAGCGCAAAGAGTTGATCGAGGGGGAGGAGATGGTCGAGATCGACTTGGATGGCGACTGGGAAGCGGAGTGGGCGCGGGAAGCAGATGACAAGAAGGATGGTGGGACCCCGAACTATCGGACATGGGACATCTCGCTTGAGATGGAAGGCGCGTACGGTCCTGAGACGCATGTGTATGGATCGACGGCGATTCACCTTTATATGCGGAAACCCGCTGCTGAATGAGAATCTGGGATGAGGTTGGACTGCGGTGGGGGAGATGTGTGGCTGATCGCGATCGGGGTGCATCATCGGTGCTCAGAAGCGGTATATTCATGTACTCGGCGGGTCTTTGTATGCTGAGATATGGAGTGGCACATTCGTGCAATGGAATCGAGTTCAGCTTTGTGTAGTAACTGCTTGCGTGTGCGGCTTGGTGATGGGTGCGCTCGCGGGTTTGGATGCAGAAAGCGACGGAAAGGTCCAGCGGGCGACGCTTGAGTGCGGGCTCGAAGTTGTGGTGTACGCTGAGCAGGGGATGAAGGGTGGGACGCAGGTGGTGGTGCGTTTGCATCGCGGATCGATGAGCGAGCTTGATCATGAACGCGGCGCGACCATGGCGGCGTCGCGTGCGGCGATGTATGGGGTTGGTGGGTTTACGCATGATCGGATGCTTGAGTTGATGGGGATTGATGAATCCATGTCCGGCATGGGATCAGAATCGTGGGCGGCTGCAGGTTTGGGCCCGATGATTACGCGGGATCATGTCGCGTTCATCTTTGGTGATGAGGATGATGAGGATGGACTGATCCTTGATGGTTTGATGTTTGCGCGTGAGTTGGTTGATGCGTTTGAGCCGAGCGATGAAGTGATCGATCGGGTGCGAGGGGGAATGCTCGCGGAGATTGACTCGATCGATGCGGATCAGGTTGAGCGTTCGATGAGTCGGCGTTGGCTCCCAGAGTTGATGGATGGGAGCGGGTATAGCCGAGATCCGTTGGCGACGCGCGAGCAATGCGAGCGGCTTTCAAACGATGCGGTGCGCGAGTACATTGCAAGGTCATGGAACGTGACACAAGCGAGCGTGATGGTCATCGGTGATGTGGATGCGGCTGCGGTGATCGCTGAGGCGCGGATGGTGTTTGATGGTTGTGAGCGTGGACAGCTTACGACCAGGTTTGTGGTTCCGGTGCTGAAGCCAAACCTTGGTGGTCGCGTGGTGGTGATGAATGAGCCTCGGATGGAAGGCTCGCTGGTGGGGTTGGTGTGGTTGGGAGATGAGCAGGATCGCGTGTGGGATGAACGAGATTATCGCGACATGCTTGAGCTCGGGCTGTCCGGCGAAGTGATGCGGTATCGCTTGAATAGATTGATGCGCCGCGAGTGCGAGGGTATTGAGATCGCTCGCGGGGAAGCGGGGGATTTGATGGGGCGGTACCGGTTCGGGCAGATGATCGCAGAACTGGCGGAGAACGAAGACGACGATCAAGAGAGCGGTGTTTGGGAGAAAGCGCTGACGAGCTTGGAAGTGGAACGGCAACGAATGATCCGCGATGGGTTCAGTGCGTATGAAGTCGAGCGTGCGCGTGAGTGGGTTTTGCAGCAGTGGGAGTATGAGACTGACCAGTGGAGGAACGCGACAACACGCGAGCGGGCGCGGATGTTGAGTTGGATGATGTCGATGGGGAGGCCTTTGAAAGATTTGCTCAAGTGGGAGCATCACGCGGAGGAGTGGCTCGACGCGATCGATGTTGCACGCGTCAACGAGATTGTTCGAGAGAACTTTGGTGAGCGTGATCCTGCGGTGTTGGTGCTGCTTGATTCAGAAAAAGGCGTGGATGAATCGGTGGTGAAAGATGTCATCGAGAAAGCTCGTGGGATTGATCCAGAGGTGCTCGCGGCGGATTGGATTGATGATCTGCGTGGTCCCATCCTGAATCGTTCAGACAGCGGCGGCGAGGTTGCTGAGATCTCGGTTCATCAACTATCGGGAACGATTTCTGCGACGCTCAGTAATGGGGTGGAGGTGCGTCATCGCGAGATGTCGGATATGGAGAATCCGGGGCATGTGTCGATGGTGGTTCGGATCGGATTTGATTCGATCGAGGATGTGTCCATGCACGGCGCTGGAGATATTTTTGCAGCGGCGATCGAGCGCGGCGCGATCCGTTCGAAGACAGAGCGGGAACTCCGCGGGATTCTGGTGGAGCATGGGATTGAGGTGGGGGTCAGCAGGGGGGTCTGGGGCATCGAGATTCAGGTATCCGCGCCTGAGGAATCTTTCGGGCTTGGTGCGGAGTTTGTTCGCGCGGTGCTGACCGATCTTCGCATCGAGGGGGATCTGATTGAGGAGGTTTCGAAAGAGGCGGAGAGCGGGGCGCGTTGGATTGGTGTTCCAGTGGATTCGATGGAAGCGGGTATCGGAAGGGTCTTTGGGGTTGGGTTTGAGCTTCGCGATCCGCGTGCGTTTGGTGAAGAGATTGATGCACGCTCCGCGCGTGGGTGGATCCGTCAGCAACTCAGTCACGGGCAACTGGAAGTCGGTATCGCGGGAGAGATTGATGGGCAAGCTGCGATCGAGGTCTGCGCTGAGCAGTTTGGCTCGATCGAGACTGTTCGTGAGTCAGGAGATCGGTCTGCGCTTGATTCAGACTCACGCAGGGAGGGTGTGGAGTCGGTTGAGGTTGGGCCGAGGGTTGTTCGGATGCGCAGCGGTGATGGTTGGGAAGGGGTGATGGTGGGTTTTGGCGGGTGTGATGTTGCTGATCTGGAGGGATTCAGAGCGCTGACGGTTGCGGGATTGGTGCTTGATAATCGCTTGCGGGATCGGTTTGCGGGAATGGGTGATGATCGGAAGATGCTCAGCGGAGCGATGACGGTGGATCTTGTGCCTGGACGCGTGGTGATGTTCGCTCGCGTTGAGTGTGATCCGAGCGAGATTGAGCACTGGACGGAAGTGCTTGAGTCAGAGATTGAACAGATGGCGATGGAGGGTGTGCTTGACAGCGAGATTGCAGGTCCTCGCAAAGCGATTGATGGGATGCTGAGCAAGGGGATTGATCGCACGGTTTTCTGGTCTGCTCGATTGGCTCGGCTTGGTATGTTGGAAGGCAATGTGGACGCGGTGTGGTCGATCGCGGAGTCGTATCGCTCGCTTGAAGCAGAGAAGATCGGGGATGCGTTTGGGAAGTGGTATCGCGAGGGGGATCACTTCCGGGTGGAGATGGTTGGGTCTGAACGGTGAGCAAGGAGTTTGAACAGCGCATGAAAGAGCCCCGCGAGATTGCGGGGCTCTTTGTGTTCAGCGTTGTGCTGGAATTAGATTATGCGGCTTGGTTGGTTTGACCTGCTGCTGGGTTGAAGCCGGTGAATGGGCTGAAACCGAACGGGGTGCCGTTGAAGCTTGGGGTGCCTGATTCGGACTGGTTGCCTTCAGCGTTCCACCAGTTGAAACCGAATGGTGATGGGAACTGACCTGCGAATGGGGTGTTGAAACCGTTCCATGCGTTGGTTGGCGCCCACTGGTTGAATGACTGGTTCCAAGGTGAGAAACCTTGGAAGCCGTTGAAGTTGCTGAATGATGGGGTGTTCCAGTTCCAAGGTGTGTTTGACCATTGGCTTTGTGCTGACCATGGAGTTGAGTTCCATGCTGCGTTTGACCAGTTGTTGAATCCTGAGAATGGGGTGTTGAAGCCTTGGTTCCATGATGGATTGCCTTGGAATCCTTGGAAGTTCTGGAAGCCTGGGAATGCGTTGAATGCGAATGGTGTGTTGAACATGTGTGGTCCCTTATTTGTGGGGGTGTTGGTTCGTAGATCGCGCCTGCGATCTGTGTGTTTCAGATCGGCGCTGCGGAGGGGTGAGTTTGGTGGGACTCGGATTGGGGTGTTCAACTCAGGACTTTGGGAGGGTCCGGCGCGTTATCTGCGCGTTGTCAGGGACTGTCGAAGGGAATCATTCGCGCGAGTAGGTCGCGAGGCAGTTGGGGGCTTCGGTGATGGAAACCGAGTGGACCTTTGCGTGCGGCGAGAGGGATTCGTCTAAGCGATCCGCAAGCTCGTCGGCGATGTGTTTGGCGATGAGCTCGGCGGTGGGGTTGAGTGTGTCGAAGGGTGGGGTTTCGTTGAGATTGTTGTTTGTGAAGGGCTTGCAGATGTCGATGAGCTGATCTTGGACGGTGTGGAAGTCGCAGAGGAGTCCGTCGTCGTCGAGGGTTGCGCCTGAGATGGTCGCGGTGGTTTTGAAGTTGTGGCCGTGGATGGGTTCCTGATTTCCGAGAATGGAAATCGTGTGTGCGGCGCAGAACTCGTGGGTGACCTGGATCGTGAACATGGCGGAGTTTAGGAGTCAGGAGTGGTTGATGCGCTCGGGTGGGTCTTGGACCATGTCGCGAGTGAGCGGAAGGCCATGACGGCGATGATGAGGTTGGCGACGACTCCGGCGGCGGATTGGGCGATGAGGTTGAAGGCGATCCAGCAGATTGAGGCGAGGGCGGCGTAGACGAAGCCGTCTTTGTGGTGCTTTCCGAGTCTGTACATGGAGAGGAACATGAAGACGGCGGCGGCCCAGTCGAGGCCGTAGTAGGAGAAGAGGAAGTTGTGGATGGATTCAGGCATAGGAGGAAGGGTAGGGGGGAAGTCGGCTAGAGTGGTGGAGGTCGATCTTAGGGAGTTTGATATGTCGGATAAATCTGTAGCATTGGTGATCGGAGGTGGGAGCGGGATCGGGGCTGATGCTGCTCGTGCGCTGTATGAGCGTGGTTACGCGGTAGGGGTGATGTCATCTTCTGGGAAGGGTGAGCGGCTTGCGAATGAGCTTGGTGGGTTTGGTTATACAGGTTCGAATCTTGTAGTTGAGGATCTTGAAGGGTTTGTCGACGGGGCGATTGCACGCTTTGGTCGTGTTGATGCGGTGGTCAATAGTACTGGACATGGCGCAAAGGGTGGGGTGCTTGAACTGAGTGATGACGAGTGGCATACGGGTATGGATATTTATTTGACCAGTGTGATCCGTGTTGCAAGGTTAGTTGTTCCGGTGATGAAGCAACAAGGCGGTGGATCGATAGTCAATGTGTCTTCATTTGCGGCGGTTGAGCCGGATCCGGACTTCCCGACTTCAGCGGTCTTTCGCGCGGGACTTTCGGCGTTTACGAAGATGTTCAGCACGGAGTTTGCTCGCGAGTCGATCCGGATGAACAATGTGCTTCCTGGATTTGTTGATAGTCTTCCAGAGACAGAAGCTCGACGAGATCGTATTGCGATAGGGCGGTATACAAGTGTTCGTGAGATTTCTGAAGCGGTTGTTTTTTTAGC
>JARGNC010000135.1 GCA_029212425.1 Phycisphaerales bacterium | reverse complement strand
CCCTGCTCGCGGTTGTTGAGGCGTTCTTTGACGGACTCTTTCTGCATCATCATGTTGACGCTGAAGTGTTTGCCGATGTCGCGGAGCGCTTCGATGTACGAGATGTTCTTGAGCCAGTCGTGGTTGTTGAGGATCTGGTGCTCCGGCCCTTCGATCTGATCGAGGACAGTGCTGTAGATCGGGCGCTGCTTGTCGATGAAGCCCGCGATGGTCTCAACCGTATTGAGCTGACGCTCGGCGGACTTGCCTGATGGATCACCGATCAACCCTGTCCCCCCACCCATCACGACGATCGGCGAGTGCCCCGCACGCTTGACGTGCGCGAGCAGCATGATTGGCACTAGGTTCCCGATCGTCAGCGAATCCGCGGTCGGATCAAACCCGCAGTAGACCTTGCGTGGGTTGTTGTCGGGATCCGCGAGGTGATCGCGCAAGCCGTCGATGTCGGTGCAGTCTTTGAGGAGTCCGCGCCACTGGAGTTCGTTGATTAGGTCGATCCGTTCACTCATGCAGGGAGCGTAGGTCAAATCCGCTCAGAGGTCACGGCAAGCGGGCTTGGACTTCCCAATCCGCTTTGGTCGCGTTGTTGGACCAGTGCTGCATGTCGTTGTAGTCTTCCCAGCCCCACTGCTCCGCGTGCCCATCGAGCATCCCAGCGATGCCTTTGCCTTTGTGACGCAGTGAGACGCCGCCTGAGTTGGATTCTGGGGTTTCTGTATTTGCAACATACACATCGTCCCACTGACGGCCTGAGGTCGAGTAGAGATGTGGTGGCTTGACAATGAAGTACCCCTCGACCAACCCATACCCAGGAAGGAGCGATGGTTCCGCGATCGAGCGTGCCGTCGAGAAACTCATGAGGTAACTCGGACGGCGGACCTGGTGGAGCTTGTCCACATGCATCTTCCCGAAGATCCGTCGTCCTGCTTCGGACCAAGGGAGGTTGTCGCCGTTGGCGCCTCCACCCACAAAGTACGAGTTGAGACCAAACGATGGGTAGAGCGAAGCAACATACTGGAGCGATTCATCATGCATCGAGTTGTTGACTGCATCGAGCGATGACGAGAGCGACTCGGTCACTGTTGGATCGAGGTAGATCCCGTCGAACTGGTAGTCGAGGTATGGGATGAGTCTCCACGGATAGCGTTTGCCTGCGATGGCGCCGACTGAGTTGCCTCGTAGGTCTTTGGGTTCGCTGTGATCTTCGACCATTGCTGCCCAATGGTCATTGGAGAGGAATCCGGTCAAGAGTTTCCCGCGATTATCGTCGGCGTACATCTGGTATGCAACAAGGAGCTGCGCCATCCCCGCTTGCTCACGGACCGCACGAGCACTGGCGCGAGCGGAACCAAGTGCAGGGAGCAGAATTCCGATCAGGACAGAAATGATGGCAATCACCACAAGCAACTCGATCAGCGTGAACGCTCTGGAGTGGGTTGAGGGGTTGTTCTTCATGGCGTTCCTTTGCTCATACCTTCGGAATCATTGATGGGTGATCTGATTCGTTATTGAGACGCTGTCTCATTTTCTCTGTCACATCCTTGACATGTTGAGACTCATTCTCAATGATTCGCGTGTAGAACCCGATTTGCAAACTGAAATCTCGGTTTGCTCACAAAATACTTGAGAACGACCGGCACCGCGCAAAATTCGCCGCCTGCCGAACTGGAGATTCGATATGAGGATTCAACCGACGCGTCTGCTCCCGATCATCCCACTCGCAATGTGCGCTGCTTCGAGCAATGCTCAGTTGATCGAAACCCAGTACGATGCTCCATCGCTTGACCGATGGATGTACCCATTCAACGGCTCACCTGGAACACGCTTCGAGATGTCTGTCTTCGGTGCACCGCTCCTCGAAGGCTTCGACGACCACGACGCACAAGTGCTCCTCGGGTTCGACACCTCGACCGAGTTCTCGCCTTCGTTGGGAGCTGATCAGTACCGAGTCCATGACATCACCGTCACAGTGACCGTCGCGAATGACAGCGGATTTATCTACGACGACTCCTACGACGACTACACAACCTACGGCGTGGAAGGCGAACCGAACGACCTTGATCCTGGTCACCCAATGAACTTGTTCCTACCTGGATATAAACCAGGAATTAGCCAGAGCACCTTCCTTGAGAACTCATCCTTCGGCACTGTTCCAGAAGTCGCTCCTGCACAAGGGATGCGGAATGTGTTTGCAGCGATCTTTGACAACGACGGATTCGCTCAGAATATCTCGAATCATGTCAAAGAAGAGTTCAACGCGGTTCCCCTCGCGATTGGAACCACTGATTTGGTGAACAGCGGCGATCTGGTTCCTGCGGACACCACATTCAGCTTTACCTTCACCCCGTGTGACGAAGGCGCACGCGATGAACTCGCACGCATGCTCGACCGTGGCGAAATCCGCTTCATCGTGTCCGCGATGTCCCCCGCATCCGGTGGACCCGGCGGCGGAGAGGGCGACTATCCAGTCTTCTACTCCAAAGAAAACCCGATCGCTCAGATCTTCGGATACGCGGCAACCCTCGATATCCGCGCTCGCGTGGGTTCGGTCGGAGACTACAACGGGGACGGCTCAAAGAACTTCCTTGATGTCTCCGCGTTCCTTGCTGATTTCGGTAACGGCGATGTCGCTGCGGATGTCAACGGCGACTGCAGTTTCAACTTTCTCGATGTTTCCGGATTCCTGTCCGAGTTTTCAAGCAACTGATTTGATTTACAGCCGGGAACTTGTTCCCACCACCTGAGGAGAACGCCATGAAGGCAACAGCAACTATTTTGACCATCGCCGCGGCATCAATGACCGCGTCTGCATCGGTGACTTCGTACACCGAAACTTTCGAGTCCGGAGCAAACAACTGGGTCAGCGGTGCATTCACACCAACCACCTGGAACGCTACCGGTTCGGTAGACAACAGCGCATACATCAGCTCGCAACTCGACCTCAACAGCGCAGGTCCTTTCGGACTCACCCTTCTCCGCGGACAAGACGACCAGAACGCATCGGGTGATGCATTCGTTGGCAACTACCTCGCAGGCGGAATCACCACCGTCGAGTTCGACTTCCGTCACAACGCAGGTGTTGATTTGGACATCGCGCTCCGCGTTGCCACCTCTGCAAACTTCCCAGCATTCGCTGTTGAATCCAGCTCAGCAACCGTCTCGGGTGAGTGGACCCACCTCACCTTCGATCTCTTCTTCGGGAACCCACTCCTGACCATCGAAGGAGCCCCAACCCCTGCAGCGTTTAACGCGGTCATGGAAGCCGTTGGCAACCTCCAGATCTCTGCTTTCCGTCCTGACGGTTTGGACTCCGAACTCATCGCAGACTTCGACCTCGACAATGTCGCGATCACCCCAGCTCCAAGCGGCTTGGCATTGCTCGGCCTTGGATGCCTCGGCGTCTCACGCCGTCGCCGTGCTTAATAACTGCACAGTTCAAAAATAAGAAAGGCGACCCGAGCTGTTCGGGTCGCCTTTTTATTTCAATTCAATAGGATTCAAACCGGAGTGATCGGGGTCCGACCGACTGAGTAGTAGTGGAACCCTAGCTCGCCAAGTTGCTGACGGCGGTACAGGTTTCGGCCATCAAAGATGACCTTGCCCTTCATTACACTTGCAAGCTTGTCAAAGTCTGGGCTCTTAAACTCAGGCCAATCGGTTGAGATCACAATCGCATCACAGTCTCGTGCACATTCGTACATGTCATCGTGGATGGTGATGGTGTCGCCCATTTCCATCGTGACATTCTCAGCCGCGACTGGGTCGTATCCGTTGCAGGTGACCCCGTAGCCGAGGGCTTTTCGGACGAGGGTGAGCGCGGGTGCTTTGCGGATGTCATCGGTGCGAGGTTTGAATGCAAGCCCCCAGAAACCGATCTTCTTTCCGTTCAGACCCATCTCGCCACCAAAGTGCTTGACAATCTTGTTGAAGAAGAGATTCCGCTGGCGTTCGTTGGTGCCGTGGACTGCGTTGGAGACCTGCATGGTGACACCTGCTTGATCGCCCATCATGATGCACGCGAGCGTGTCCTTGGGGAAGCAGGAGCCGCCGTAGCCCAGACCTGGATAGAGGAAGTGATGACCGATGCGTGAGTCGGAGCACATGCCCTCGCGGACGCGGTTGATATTCGCTCCATACGCTTCACAGAGGTTCGCCATCTCGTTGATAAACGAGATCTTGGTCGCGAGGAAGTTGTTGGATGCGTACTTGACCATCTCGGCGCTGAGCACATCCATGATGAAGATCGGATGGCCATTGCGGACGAACGGATCGTAGAGGTCGCGGAACATTTCCCCGACCATTTCTGATTCAACACCCACAACCACGCGGTCTGGCTTGTTGAAGTCCGTGACAGCGTCGCCTTCTTTGAGGAACTCAGGGTTGTCTGCGACATGGAACTCGATGTCCCCAACGATCGCTTTGATGGTGTCCCGAACCCGGAAAGTCGTACCAACTGGGACAGTTGATTTGACCACGATGACCTTAGGTTTCGCGTCTGGACCAAGCTCTTTAATCGCGTGACCGATGTCCTCAGCGGCACCATCGATGTACGACATATCGGTGTGCCCCTTGTCGTCTGATGGGGTCCCGACACAGATGAAGATCATGTCCGCACTCTGGTACGCGGCTTTTTTGTCCAGCGTGTAGGTCAATCGGCCCGCTTGACGATTCTTGATCATCAGCTCGGTCAATCCCGGCTCATAGATCGGGCAGATGTCGCTCTCAAGCTTCTTGATCTTCTCTGGATCAACATCGAGACAGGTGACATCATTGCCTGTATTGGCAAAGCACACGCCGGTGACAAGTCCTACATATCCGGTTCCAACCATCGTCAGATGCATCGATTCATTCCCTTCGTCTTGCCCACCGTCGTTTGCTCAGCGGGCATCCGATGCCCGAAGAATCGCCGAGGACTGGCAGTGTAGACCCCAATCATCGGGATTGGCAGTGGTCGATTCGTTCAGAATCCCTGTTCAAGCGAGACATCGGGGGACACGATCACTACGATCGTCATGGGTCCGATTCTCGGACTTTCCAAGAGTACGAGCCGATGCAACGAGGGTTCAGATGAGCGTGGAAACCAAAGATAAAAAATCCGGACGCCAAGCCAAAATTGAGAAGAAGGCCGCTGAGAAAGCCGCTAAGTCCGGCGCGTTGACCGCCCTGACTGCTGATCGTCACGAGCTCTACCAACACTCGGTACAAAATGTCGAAGCGGAGATCGATTTCATTGATACCGAGTTCGAGTCTATTCGAGGCCGGAAAGCCCAGTCCTTGCGCGAAGATTTCTGTGGGACAGGCAACACCTCTGTTGAATGGATCAAACGCCGCGAGACCAACACAGCCGTCGGATTGGATATCGACCAACCCACCCTCGACTGGGGTGAGGAGCACCACCTCGCAAAGCTAAGCGATGAGGAGCGTGCACGCGTGAAACTTCTGAATCGCACCGTGCTAGAGCCAGGTGATGCTGGGGGGACGGACTGTGTCCTCGCAATGAACTTCTCGTATTGGTTGTTCAAAACACGCGACGAGCTTCGCGGATACTTTCAGACCGTGCGTGAATCGATGGGCAAGGATGGAGTCTTCTTCCTCGACCATTACGGCGGCTCGGAAACAATGACCGAAACCGAAGAAACAAAGAAGATCGACGCAGGCGGCGGACGATCCTTCACCTACATCTGGGAACAAGCGCACTACAACCCAATTACAGGCGACATGCGTTGCCACATCCATTTCAAGTTCCCAGACAAAACACGCATGAATAAAGCGTTCACCTACGAGTGGCGTCTCTGGACCATGGTCGAGATTCGAGAACTGCTCTCAGAAGCTGGGTTTGCCAATGTGCTCGTCTACTGGGAAGGCGAAGACGAAGACGGCGATGGGAACGGTGAATACGAACCCACGCTCGAAGGTGAAGCGGACCCAGCGTTTATCTCCTACATTGTCGCGTACGACTGATCCACCTACGGAAACTTGATAGAATCCCAATCATGCAAGGCGTTTTAGACATCCCGGAAGAACTGCGTTCGCTTGAAGACATCATTGCTTTAGGATTCGCACGCGTTGAGGAAGTCTTTGCCCAGCAGCTTGTCTCCGATCTGGCGCCGGTCGATCAAATGTGCGAACATGTCGAACGCTACCGAGGCAAGATGCTCCGCCCGATGCTTGTGCTTTTGTGCGGAGTTGCTTCGAATACTGATTTGAGTCAGATTCTCAGTTCAGACGATCCATCAGGGATACTCTCAGAAGCTCATATCACCAGCGGTGCGGTCTGTGAAATGGTCCATATGGCAACCCTTGTCCACGATGATGTCCTCGATGAAGCGGAGATCCGCCGTCGAGGCAAGACCATCAACGCAATGAAGGGCAACGAGACTTCCGTCATCCTCGGCGATTACCTCATCGCGAGTGCGTATGAACTCTGTTCATCACTCAACTCACCTGTTCCGAGCAGAATCGTGGGTAAAGCGTCCGCTGTGATGTGCACTGGAGAACTCCTCCAACTCCACAACCGGAACAACTACGAGCTTGATGAGTTAACCTATTTCGAGATCCTCAAGCGAAAAACCGCCGCGTTGATCGGAGCCGCGTGCGAACTCGGCGCGCTGAGCACGCTTGGATTCGAACAACAAGACCACCCCACTGTCCAAGCACTCCTCGGCTTTGGAACCGATCTCGGGATCGCGTTCCAAATTCAAGACGATGTCCTCGACCTGACAGGCACCGAAGCGACCGTCGGAAAATCAGTTGGCAAAG
>JARGNC010000134.1 GCA_029212425.1 Phycisphaerales bacterium | reverse complement strand
GAAGTCCGCTACTGGGAAGGATGGAGTTCCGCAGGTCTCAATGTCACATGGAAGCGTCCGGATGCAGCGTACGAGGAAATCATCCCAGCGAGCGCCTTTGCGGCGTATGACCCAGAACCAGCGTTCGAGACCGGAGAGGCGGCTCTCTCAACAAACTGGTACGCGGACACAAGACGAGATTCGTTCTCGACGCTTGATTGGTCTTCCCCAACGAAAACCACAACCGAGCCTCGCGTGAGTTGGAACATCTCGAGCGAATCTTTCCAAGAGGGTGTCGGTGCAGATTACTTCGCGATGCAGATCACAGGGACACTGATCGTTCCACAGAGCGGCGAATGGACTTTCTCAGTCGGATCAGACCAATACGCCAAACTCATCATTAACGACACCACGGTTGTTGATGACAGTTGGAGCCATTCGTACAGATGGCGATCAGGAACAATCGATCTCCCTGCAGGCGAACACCAACTGGTCCTCCAGTACATGGATGGATGGAGCAACGCTGGACTCTTCCTCTCTTGGAAAGGTCCCGACGATCTCTTCGAAGAAATCATCCCCGCAAGCGCATTTGTTCCCAAAAACTCGCGTGTGAAGATGGTCCAATGGCGCGAGATTTCAGGTCATCGCAGCATGGCGAGCGAATAACTTCCGATCGGAACTCACGAAACGAACTGTCTCATTCCCCGCTCGAAATTCGCGTGTCGGGAGAGCGATAGTATTGGGATGAGCTCCCAATGAACGAAGACACACGCAATGTCACGCGGCCTCATTCCCAAACCCATAACCTTGGGCTGGTTCTTGGACCGATCATTGCGCTCGGACTCTATCTGTTTCTGGGAAGCACAACAGGTCTTGGTGAGGATGGACGCCGGCTTGCCAGTATCACCGCATTGATGGCGATCTGGTGGATCACCGAAGCGGTCCCGCTCGCTGCGACCGCGCTGCTCCCGATTGTTTGCTTTCCAGTGCTGCGCATCTTGCCGGTCACGGACACCACCTCAAACTATGGCGACAAACTCATCTTCCTGTTCATGGGCGGGCTGATGCTCGGCAAGGGGCTCGAACGATGGGGCGCGCACAAACGGCTCGCTCTGTTGATCATTCTTCTTGTCGGAACCAAGCCCCGCCAGGTTGTTGCGGGGATCATGCTTGCAGCCGCGATTCTCAGCGCGTTTGTGTCCAATACCGCAACGGTCATGATGATGCTCCCGATCGTTCTCTCCATCGCGGTCCTTGCAGCAGGAGATGATCACGAAGGCATTGACGCGAAGCGGTACAGCGTCTGCTTGCTGCTTGCTCTCGCGTACGGCGCATCGATCGGGGGGCTCGCGACAATCACAGGCACACCACCCAACGGGTTCCTTGCCGGATTTCTCACGGCTGAAATGCACATCGACATGTCCTACGCACGATGGCTCCGATTCGGGATACCGCTCGCCGCGATCTTGTTGCCAATCAGTTGGGTCTATCTGGTCTACATCGCGATGCCGGTCCGCGTCGCGGATATCAAAGGCGGCCGGCGCTACATCCGCGAGCGTCTCGACGCGATGGGACCGATGAGCAGCGCCGAGAAACGATCCGTACTCCTATTCGGACTCACTGCACTCCTCTGGATCACGCACGGCTGGATCGAACAGCGGTTCGGAATCCACAAAGTCGATGACGCTTCGATCGCAATCTTCGGTGTGCTCCTGATGTTCATCACGCCGGCTGATCGCTCGCGGACTACTCGTGTGCTGTCATGGAAAGAGGCTGAACAGATCCCGTGGGGTGTCCTGATCCTCTTCGGAGGCGGACTTGCACTCGCTAACGCGGTCACGCATACAGGTCTCGATGCGTGGATCGGCAGACAGATCGCGTCATTTGGAAACCCAGGCGAACTCCCGCTCATCGCAGGTGTGACCACGCTGATCGTGTTTTTCACTGAAATCACTTCAAACACAGCAACCACGAGCACCATGCTCCCTGTTCTCGCTGCGATGGGTGAGGGGCTTGGGGTGGACCCAACGCTGCTGGTCATCGCTGCTGCGGTCTCAGCTTCTTGCGCCTTCATGCTCCCTGTCGCGACCCCACCCAACGCGATCGTGTTCGCATCCGGAAGAATCAGCATCAAACAGATGGCACTCGCAGGCTTTGGACTCAACATCATCTGCATCGGTGTCATCACGCTGATGATCTGGGGACCAGCGTCAAATTTGCTGAAACTCGAAGATCCAGATCACCAACCAACACTCAACAGTGCGATTCAACTCCCAGAGACCGGGTCAGACACACAATCAATCGATCCCTAAACGAGACTCGGAATACAGGGGAGCGGTACAATATGGGTCCGCGGCATTGACCTTACCCACGAGTGCCAAGCTGGAGATATTGCGTGCAATCCACCACCCAACCGGACGACAGAACCACAAAAACATCCCAGACCACCAATGCGCGAAGCCCATTGACTCTGCGTCTCATTTCCCTTGCTTTCAGATTCATCATCATTTTTGCGGCTCTCGCGATTGCCGCAGGGATCGTCGCGATGTTGCTCTCCACCAAAGTTGAGTCAGCAACAACCGATGCCGCTTTGGTCCCAGTCCAAGTCCGCACGATCGAAGCACAGCTTCGCGCTGTGGACCGAACATGGGATGGATACGGCACTTCCCGCTCGATGAACGACGCGAGTGTTGTTGCGGAAGTTGCTGGACGCGTCATCGAACGACCAAACGCGATCGAAGCGGGACAGAAGATCAGCATCGGAACTGTTCTGCTCCGCTTGGACTCCACGGATTACACCAACGCACTCAACGCGGCTCAACAAGCCGCGAGCGCGATCGAGGCGCAGCTTGATGGATTAACTGTTGAGTCCGAGCGCGTCGGTACACAGATCGAGCTGGCAAATGACGAGATCGAAGCAGCGCAACGCGACCTCGATCGCACAGCGCAAGCAATCGAAGCGGGCGCTGGAAGCGCTGGTGAGCTTGACATCAAGACCGCCGCTGTCCGCCGAGTGCAGCGCGAGGTGGAAACACTCAAAGAGCGATTGGAGATGATCCCATCACGACGAGCACAGTTGCTGGCGCAGCTCGCATCACAGCGTGCGAGTGCCGCGACTGCACAAGAAAACCTCGACCGCTCGGTGATCCGATCTCCAATCGCAGGCGTGATCCAGAGCGTGAATGCACGCAAGGGCGATTGGGTCGCGCTCGGAACTCCGATCGCGCGAGTGGTTGATCTCTCTCAACTCGAAATCCCGGTTAAACTCCCCGCAAGCGCGATCCGCTGGATCTCGAAGGGTGATGAGATCCAGCTTTGGGAGGGTGATCCGATCGGAGAACCAGACCAGGTGGGCATCATCACACGGATCGCTCCTGAAGCGGATACCGCAAGCAGGACGATCACGGTGTATGTTGAAGTGGAACAGGACCCCAATGCCAGCGATCGGCTCAGCCCAGGTCGGTTCGTGCTTGGTCGCGTCCGATCCGCGGATGACCAACCCCGATTTGTTGTTCCACGCCGATCCATCCAAGGCGAGCGTGTGATGGTTGCTGTGCCGCAGGATTCTGGAAGCTATCGGATTGAAGTCCGGCCCATCACCACCGCGTATTCAATCGAAGGCAGAATCGAATCGCTCGATCCAAACGAAGACCAATGGACTGTTGTGACCTCCGGACTCACGAAAGGTGATCTGGTCGTTGTTTCGCTGCTGGATCAGATCAGCGAGGGACTCCTCGTAGAGGTCATCGGACACGAAAGCGAAAGCATGGTGCTGCCATGAGTCTTGCTCGATTCGGAGTCCGGAAGCACGTTGTCGCGAACCTGGTGATGTTCGCGATTATTTTCGCGGGATTGATCTTTGGAACAACGCTCCGCAGGGAGTTCTTCCCGTTTATTGAGCCTCGCATGGTCTCGGTGTTCGCGCCATACCCTGGAGCGGCTCCAGAAGAAATCGAAGATGCGCTCGCAATCAAGATCGAGGACGCGGTTTCCGATCTCACAGGCGTCAAAGAAATCACGACCACGATCAATGAGGGCGCCGCATCGCTGCAGATCGAGTTTGTCGAAGGCACACACATCGACCAAGCGGTGACCGATGTCAAACGCGAGATCGATGCGCTCCAAGACCTTCCCGATGATGTGGACAACATCATCGTTGACAAAATCGAACCCAAGCTCCCCGCGATCATCGTCGCGCTCTACGGCGACTCCGATGAGCGGACGATGAAAGACTTCATCAACGAAACACGCGACGACCTGCTCTCGCTCCCGAACATCACCGATATTTCAACCGGAGGCACACGCACAGATGAGATCCTCGTCGAGGTTGATCCCGCGCGTGCGATCGAGCATGGACTCTCGCTCCCGCTCATCAGCGACCAGATCCGCAGCGCGATGATCGAACTTCCGGGTGGTTCTGTCCGCACCAACACCTCGACCATATCCGTTCGCTCGGTTGGGGTTGAAGAGCGCGCTGACGAAATTCTGGACATCGTGCTCAAAGCGGACCCCAACGGCGGGGTCATCCGTATCCGTGATGTCGCGACCGTTCATGATGGGTTTGTTGATGTTGATCTCACCTCGCGTTACGAGGGGCACCCCACTGTCAACCTCACTGTGTTCCGTGTCGGGAAACAAGACATCATCAGCTTGGCAGAGGTCACCAAGGCATATGTCGCGGGACGCAACGGCGAACCCATCGAGCTGACATGGAAAGAGAAGCTCGCGCCTCCGGGAACCCCAGAACGCGTCCAAGCGCATCGTCTGGGCGCAGAACGGTTCGCACTCTCCCCGCCACCTGGAACCCTGATGACCACAACGGAGCTTTCCCGCTTTGTCTCAGGCCGTCTCAACCTGCTCCTCCGCAACGCGTTCTACGGCGGGATCCTCGTCTTTCTCACACTCGTCCTTCTGCTCAACTGGCGCATCTCGTTCTGGGTCGCGATGGGACTCGCGGTATCCCTCCTCGGCACACTCGCGATGATGGCGTGGATGGATGTGTCGCTCAACCTGCTGACGATGTTCGGACTCATCATCGTCATCGGGATCCTCGTGGACGATGCGATCGTCGTCGCGGAGAACATCGCAAGCAAGCACGAGTCCGGCATGAACGCGTACGAAGCCGCCGTCGCAGGGACCGACCAAGTTGGATGGCCCGTTGTTTCAACAGTGCTCACAACGATCTGTGCATTTCTCCCGCTTGCGCTGCTCAACGGACAGATTGGGGACTTCATGAATGTCCTCCCCATCGTCGTGGGTTGCGCACTGGCGGTGTCTTTGATCGAGTCATTATTCATCCTCCCCTCGCACATGGCGTCATCACTCAAAGGCGTTGACCGACGAAAGGCGAACAACAAACCCATCAACCGGTTTGAACGATTCGAAGAACGCTACGACCGCGCACGCGACCACCTGATCAACGGCAAAATCATCCCGGCATACGCGAAGCTCCTTTCGCTCTCCATGCGTTTCCGTTATGTATCCCTCGCGATTGTCGTCGCCGTGTTCATGGTCTCGATGGGTCTTGTTGCTTCGGGCCGTCTCGCGTTCATCTTCTTTGAGGATGACGACGCGGAAACCGTGAACATCACCATCTCGATGCCGATCGGCACCCCTGTGACACGCACCGATGAGATCGTCCGTCGGTTTGAATCTGTGTGCATGGATCAACCAGAGATCCAGACCACCTTCGCGATGGCAGGAGCCGTGAGCGATCTGGAGGGTGCTGGGGGCGATTCCTCCGCGCCCCATATTGGGCAGTTGATCCTCGAACTGTACCCAGCAGAACAGCGTGATGTCAGCTCATCAATCCTGATCGAACGCATCCGCGAGCTTGTTGGGCCGGTCCCGGACGCGAAATCCATCCGCATGGCAGGGATGTCCGGAGGTCCCGGAGGAACGGACCTCAACTACACTGTTGCGTCCGACCATCCACACCTGCTCGATGAAGCGGTCGCGATGATCAAGCAAACCATGAGCGAGTTTGAAGCGGTCTACGGCATCTCCGATGACCTTGATCGAGGACTCCAAGAAGTCCGATTCACACTCCGCGATGGCGCCTCAGAAATGGGCTTCACACGCGCCAACCTCGGACGACAAATCCAAGGCATGGTCTTCGGCATCGAAGCGTTCACCTTCGCAGGGGATCGCGAAGATGTTGACATCCGCGTGACCCTCCCCCAAGAAACCCGACGATCCATGAGTTCGATCGAGCGCCAATATGTGTTCACGCCCACTGGGATCGCGGTTCCACTGAGCGAAGTCGCGTTGATCGAGGAGTCCCAGTCCTACGCAACAATCCGCAGGGTCGAGCGCCAACGCGCGGTCTCGGTGCAAGCGGATGTCAACCGAGCGATCGGGAATCCGGACAAACTCGCAAACGAGATCAAACCAAAGATCATCGAGCGCCTCGCAAACATGCACGGCGTTGACCTCATCGAACGCGGACGACAAAAAGACTTCCAAGACTCCATGTCATCACTCCCGATCGGGATGCTTGTCGCATCGGGACTGATCTATGTCATCCTCGCGTGGTTGTTTGCCAGCTTCACGCAGCCGTTGATCGTGATGACCGCGATCCCATTTGCGCTCATTGGGATGATCTGGGGTCACTTGATCCTCGGATACTCGCTGACCTTCCTCTCGATGATCGGGTTTGTCGCGCTTGCTGGGATTGTCGTCAACGATTCGCTGATCTTTATGGAGTTCTTCAACGCGAGACGCAGAGAAGGCAAGACGGTCTTTGAAGCTGGATACCTCACAGGACAAGCACGCTTCCGCGCGATCATGCTCACGACCATCACTACAGTGCTGGGATTGCTCCCGATGATGCTCGAACAGAGCTTCCAAGCGCAGTTCTTGATCCCGATGGC
>JARGNC010000133.1 GCA_029212425.1 Phycisphaerales bacterium | reverse complement strand
ATTATCACGGATTTCGTAGACCTCAACATCACAACGCGCTGTCTCGGGATCGAACCCCCAATGCGTATTGAAAGTCTCGCCAAGCACATTGATTTCTTCCCATGTGATCAGCTTGAAGAAATCGAAATCCACATTATCTGGTTTCTCGACGGTGCGTTTGGAAAGTGATGGGTGGCAGGTATCTTGCACTTTCTCGCCATCAATTTCATAGAACCCGATGCAATAGTCCCGCACGATGGATTCGATCGTGTCCTTGTCCTTGATCGATTTTCCAGGAGCACGAGCGCCCTGTTCGTCGAGGATGATCACCGCTGAATCCGCGATGAGCCATTTTCCATCGAAATGGACGAGGTGCAGGTAATCGACCACATCTTCCATGATGACCCGAGCCGCGGCGGTGAACTGTTCAATGTCGAACACTTCGATCTCGCAACGCCCCTCAGTCGGGGAATCGAGCTTTGTTTGATTGAGGGATGTGCCATAGAACTGGAGATGGTCATGCGAGTAGATCCGCACCCATTCGGTGCTCGGCGCACCCCAGTAAGTATCCATCACCGTCCGCCGAGCGATGTCATGGTGCGTCCGCGATCGAACCGCATCAACATCCCCAGCATATTTCGCGAATACATACTCTTGAATTGCTTTGGTGACCGCTTCCTCTGTGATAGGTTCAGCGATGGGATCCATGCTTGATTTTTCGAGCGGTATGGTTGAATCAGCAGCATGGAGCTGAGCGGGGTTCAGCGCGATGCATCCGAGTGCCAATGCAACAACCGCTGGCCCTGCCAGCAACGATTCGTATCGATTCTTCATGTCAAATGTCTCCTGTGTATGCGACATTTGTACTCATGTCCGGCGCGTAGGTTGCATCCAACCTATACTCCGGGATGAGCTTAATTGTCACTGGAACCATCGGGATCGACACGGTAGAAACCCCAGACGCTGGGCGTCATGAATCGCTTCTCGGCGGTTCAGCAGTTTACTTCTGTGCCGCATCATCTTTCTACACCAAACCCCGCTTGGTCGCGGTCGTCGGCGACGACTTCCCCGAGACTTTCATGGACACACTCAAGTCCTTTGAGTCCGTCGACCTCCGAGGCCTCGAAGTCCGCTCCGGCTCCAAGACCTTCCGCTGGGGTGGCAAGTACATGGACGACATGGACCAACGCGAAACCCTGTTCACCGAACTGGGTGTGCTCGAAGAAACCCCACCAACTGTTCCAGCAGAGTTCAAAGACTCGAAGATTGTGTTCCTCGCAAACTCGCACCCAATGGTCCAGCTCGGGATGCTTGAACAACTCAGTGATGTTGAGTTGTCGGTTGTCGACACGATGGATCTGTGGATCAACATCGCCAAACCCGAGCTCACCAGTCTGCTGGGCAAGGTGGATGGTTTGGTGCTCAACTTCGATGAAGCGGAACTGTACACAGGTCATCGGAATCCCGTCGCCGCTGGTAAACACCTCCTCGAACTCGGACCACGCTTCGTTGTGATCAAGAAGGGCGAGCATGGATGCATCCTCGTTCACAAAGACGGCATATGCGCACTCCCCGCATACCCAACCGAACATGTTGTCGACCCAACAGGCGCGGGTGATTCATTCGCGGGTGGTCTAATGGGACGACTCGCCGCACGAGGCGGACACGATCTCGGTTCGTTCGAATCCATCCGCGACGCGCTCGCGCACGGCACAATCATCGCATCGTTCAATGTCGAATCCTTCTCGCTCGAGCGCATGCAGGGAATCAGTCGCAAGGACATCAACAACCGTTTCGATGACTACGCATCCATGATGCGGTTCGGTGAATAAGCATGACCGCAGACAGCTCGTATCTCGATCCGTACCGCAAAGCTGTCGCAGAGATGGGCGCTGGATTCGAAGCACAGCTTTGGCTCTCGAAGGATGCTCAGCGGACACGCTTTGAAGTGATCGCTGATGCACTAGGACCCGAACCAGGAGTCATCGCGGATCTCGGTTGCGGTCAGGGTGATCTGCTCATGCATCTGAGTGCAACCAACCACCTCCCAAAGCACTTCATCGGCGTCGAAGGCGTCGAAGAAATGACCCTCCACGCACAGCATCGTGCGGATGATGCGGGGATCGAACACGCCGTGTTCCAAACGCACGACTTCGTTTCAAGCGATTGGCTCCCGACCCAACTGGTGCAGGACGCGAAGGTCGAATGCTTCGTGTTCTCCGGATCACTCAACACCCTCCCGATGCTCCAAGCGCAGTCCGTGCTCGGATCATTCTTCGAGGCACTGGTCAAAGCGGGTCGCGGGAAGCTGATCTTTAACTTCTTGTCCAACAGGCACAACAAAGAACGCACCCCGGCCCAACCCCCCGCGGTGCGGTTTGATCCCGTGGAGATGCTGGATTGGGCATTGGAGCAGACGCCGTTGGTGCAACTCCGTCACGAGTATCTCGCCGGTCACGATACGACGATCGTGATGGAAGTCGCTTCCTGATCAGATCCGTTGTTGATCGGTCACCGTCCGCTCCGTGATGTGCTCACCGGTGTGCTTGGTCTGCGCTGGTTCAAACAGCAGCACCGACGCTCCGCGCTCCGCGACCGGATTGTGTTCAACACCTCTGGGAACAATGTACATCTCGCCCTTCTTGAGATTCACCTCATGGTCTCGCATCTGGATGGTCAGCTCGCCGTCAAGGACGAGGAAAAGCTCGTCTTCCTCCGCGTGCGCGTGCCACATGAGTTCGCCTTGGAGTTTGGCGAGCTTGACCTGCTGCCCGTTGAGTTCGCCGATGATTTTGGGAGTCCATGTTGCATCGAATAACGAGAGTTTTTTTGCGATATTGATGACATCGTTCATGTGCGTCTTCATTCCTTCTGACCGAACCGTTCTTGAATCCATGTTGCAATGATCGTCATCGCTTCTGGCGCGAATGTTTCCTCGATATCGTTGTACTCTCCCAGCGCACCGGTCTTCGCGTGCTGGAACATATGGTTAAGCCCTTTGAGCTCAGTGATGGTTGCATCTGGATGATCCGCCAACAAGGTGCGGAGTCCGTCGAGGTTTTCTTGAGCAGGGACCTGCAGATCAAGCTCGCCGTTGAGTGCGAGGATCGGGATGTCGATGCGAGGGAGGTACTCGGCAGGGTCATATGTCAGAAAGTATCTCATCCAAGGAGTGGAGAACTGGGTCATGACAGTCTGTGCCTGCATGTCGCTGAGGTCCATCTCCTCCAAGACTTCATCTGTGAATAGCTGACGAATACTTTCCTGAGCTTCCTCAGTTGAGTTCGCAGTGATGGATGCTTGGATGATCTGAGCATTGAATTCTACGGCCTTGACAATCTCTTCCTCAGATACACCTTGAGACAGAGCGATGAGTCTGTTTTGGGATCTGAGGATCTGCTGGGAGCTTGTTCCAGGACCTGCGAGCATGACCAAGAACGCGATCGGATGCTCAGTATTTGCGCCCAAATCGTGGTCAGTAATCGCGAGGGGTGCGATGAGTCCGCCTTCGGAATGTCCGACAAATCCGATCGCGTCGTGATCGATCTCAGTGCGTGTAAGTAAATAGCGGTGTGCCGCGTTCGCATCGGTCGCAAAGTCTGCAGAGTTGGATGCGATGTAATCACCGGTCGATTCATGAGTACCGCGATCATCGTATCGCAGAACCGCGATCCCTTGCTTCGTAAGGTGATCAGCGAGGACCAAAAAAGGCTGGTGTCCGAACACGGTTTCATTCCGATCCTGAGGGCCAGATCCAGAGATCAAGATCGCTGCTGGGAATGGTCCTTTGCCCTCTGGGAGTGTCAGTGTACCTGCAAGAACTATCCCATCAGTGAGCGGGTTCTCGTAGGTCACATCTTCAGATCTATACCCATACGGCTCCGTCGGCACCTGCGGACGCAGCCTTTCAATAGGCTTGCTCGAATCATCAGTTCGTGTGTAGGTAATGGTCAGCGTCTCTTGTCCAGGAACAGTCCATGTTCCGGTCATCGTGTTTGGATCGGTAAGCGTGCCTTGAAATACGCCGGAGATTACAGGCATGGTGTACCCGACTTGGTCACCGTCCTTGGTCAGATCAGAAACGCTGATATTCATGTTCATCGTGTCCGGAGAATCGACTTTCGCTCTGGTCCCACGCTCGTCCGTAGAGATGTGGAGGATGAGACGGAGGTTTACTCCATTGCGATTGATGACGCCGTGCCAACTCCCATCGAGCCCTTCGATGGTCGGCAAGTCTGCGGGCAACCCGCGTTTGATGGTGATCGGTAGTTCCATACCTTGGGAGAAAGTACCGACCCAGTGTTCGTGCTCGTTGTCCCAGTCTGCCTCGATGCTCGCGCCGAGGACTTTGACCATGATTTGGAGGTGGTCATCGTCGACGGTGATCTCGGAGATCGGAATCTGCTGCCCTGGCGCTTGGTCAGGGCTCTCCATCGTGGCGATGAGATGACCTTCTGCATCCTGGGAAATGGTGAAAATAAGCGTGAGCTTTCCAGTCGGGACCTGTAGGTCTGCGTGCCAGTTTCCAGCGATCGGTTCAGGGGATGCAATCGCGAGTCTGCAGACAACGGACAGGATGATGCAACGAAGGATTTGGATCTTAACGAGTTTCATGATTGTGAATCTTTCTTGAGAATTGCTGCGAGCGTAGAAACACTATTTTTCTGGTAGTGGCTGGGTCCCAGACACTCGTAGGTACAACATCCGGACGATCACGATGAGAGCTGTCGCAGCAGGGACTGTGAACATGATTGCTACTCCCGCTTGGTCAAGATCGAATACGATCCACACGAATGCGTAGAGGATCCCTGCGAGGACAAAGATCCATCCCATGAATCGTTGAAGTGAAGCTGACTTTCGAGTGCCGCATCCGCACGATCCTGATTGCTGCGTCAGTTTCTTAGGCATGTAGTTGCCCATGCAGATCAGCATCACGCCGATCAGGACCCCTGCGATCCGCTTGGTCATGTCCTGATCGATCAACTCGAGTTCTTTGAACAGCGTGGCGCTGATTGAACCAAGCAAAAGCATGCTCGCGAGAATGATCCCAAAGAGAATCTCGCGGCGTGAAGTGCTGCTGACCCAGTCGTTCCCGCATCGGAGATGAAGCATCCGCACGATGAACCAGACCGATGAGAACACCGCAACACCACAAAGCACGATCAGCGAAGCCTGCTGCTTGTACGGCCAAACAATCATCGCCGCAACGACGATCATCAACATAAGCGTGATCGCAACTTTGGACTGCGTCTTTGGTTTCATCATTGGAGTTCCTCCTTCTGACTGGTCCCCTTGAGACCATTCTTTGTATTTGTTTCTTCCATCGACTTCATTTCGAGTCCGAACACCTGCGCGAATCCAAACATCGCTTCTTCGAGCACGGACATCATCAGGTGGTAGGTGATCACCCGTCCCTTCTTGACCGGCTCAACCAACCCCGCTTCTCGCAGCACCGCAAAGTGTGCAGACATCGTCGGCTTGGACACCTCGAAATGCTCCGCGAGTTCACCCGCCGTCATCGGACGCTCGCGGAGCAACTGCAGCACCCTGCGGCGGGTGGGATCAGACAACGCTTTGAAGACCGTGTTCATGTTAGAAATTTAGCCAATCATCGAACTATAAGCAAGCGAAATGAAGTGTAAAAGCAAAAAACGCCGTTCTGCTCCCAGAAACGGCGTTTATTTGATATGGAGGCACCTGTTCGGAGGACTTAGTTTTCCCAGATATCCATAAACCGGTCCGAACCTTGGCGCCGAATCGAGTTGTCCTCGAGGACTTCCTCCGTAGATTCGATCAGCTCATCTGCGTTGAAGATCAACGACTCTTGGCTCCGGTCAAAGAACCTGAACATCAGCGTGTCCTCGTCATTGTCGCGCAGCACCTCGACGAGGTGGGACACGGATGTGATCTCGATGCCGTTGACACTCTTGAGCGTTGGGTTCCCGAACACTTCGTAACCCTTGGTGATTGCGTGTGGGAGGAAGGTTGCCGCGAGGACAACATACTCCTGTCCTGGGGTTTCGCGTTCGTCGTTGATATGGAGTCCGATTGGTGAACCATCGACAATCCCGTACCCAAGGTAGAGGTTGAAGAAATGCTCGCGGCGGACCGGGGTAAAGATCATCGGACCACAGATAAAGTATTCCGGATAATCGTTCCCAATGAACGGCACCAACTCGTCACGCTCGTTGGTGACTTTGAGTGCGATCTCCACCGATTCCCCGTCACGGATCACCGTTACTGGACCAAGCCCGTCATTCGCAAGCTCACGCATGAAGTATCGCCAGTGCAGACGAAGGTCGTCATCGCGAGTGACCATCCCTGCGTTATCAATGTCGTACTCACCGACCTTGTCGAGCACATCCCATTCTTGCAAAGGCTGTTCCGATTCCTTGATCGGACGCGAGTACACGATCCCGGTCTGTTCTTTGCTCAGTCCAAGGAAGTCACGCAGCGCATCGTTTTCGCAGGTCTGGAATCGAGCGTCGTACAAGCGTGCGGGACCGTTGTATTCCCCGTCGCTGATGTCCTCAAGGAACAGGTGGACTTCTTCCGCTGGGATCACATATCCGATATTTTCAGCGTATTCGACTCCGGAGAACACGACGCCGCAGACTTTGCCATCAAGCACCACAGGTCCACCCGAGTTCCCGTGATTGAGTGCGGCATCGACCTGAATTCTCAGTCCCTGCGCTTCCATGTTGTATTCGGTGTATTCGATCCGAGAGACGACGCCTTCGGTGATCGAGACCTGCTCGCCGCCCATCGGATACCCGATCGCTTGGACGGTTGATCCGATTGTTGGGAGCGCGTCGCTGAGTTCAAGGACGGGATGGTTCGAATGAAAGTCTTCGCGTTCGTCGTCTTTCTTGATCTCGATCACCGCAAGGTCCATCTCAAGCGAGATCCCAACAACCTCCGCACGCAGCTTGTCCGCGCTGTTTGGAGGCTGCACATAAATCCGAGTCGCTTGCTCGACAACATGCGCGTTGGTCAGGATGCGATTGCCATCAATGACAAAGCCGGTCCCGGAGAGTTCCTGCGGCGCTTGCTTGGTCCACGGACGAGCAAAGTCTGGTCCCCGATAAGTCGCAAAGATCTTGACCACCGATTCGCG
>JARGNC010000132.1 GCA_029212425.1 Phycisphaerales bacterium | reverse complement strand
TCTCTTTTCGGCATGATGTCTACAAAACTTTTCGGATAAATGAATCCGTGAATTACGAGACGCTTGTCGTAGCTATAGAGTTCAATTGACTTGGACCTAGTGCAGTCAAAAATTGAATAAAAAGCCAAGGTCAAAGCTGCTAGCAGTGGAATACAAATCGCCCAAAATTCCCATCTTGACCCAAACTGAACTGCGAAAAACCCTGCTATCACATAGCCGGGAAGCAATGGCGCGATCAGTGCAAGATATGCTGAAAGCCGATCTGTTTGATAGACACTAGTCGGCGCTCTCAAATCAGTATTTTTTTGACCCATTCCAGTATCACGCAGGTTCAGCAGCGATCCGCACGGATTGATCGCGGCGCACGCGGCGTTGGGCGGCTTGCTCTTGTTCCTTCTGCTTTGTTTCCGCTTCGAGGAAGTCCTCGCCGAAACGGAAGAGGCGGAAGGAGTTGCCGATCACGAACACATCGGGGACGAAGTGGAAGAACGCTGCGAATCCGACACCGAGTGAAGCGCCGAGCTGTTCGCCGCCGATGACTTGGAACGCGCCGGATGCGGCGAGGACCAGACCGACGATCGCCATCAGGATCGACACGACGATATTCTGGGTGATGATGACTTTGGTGCGGCGCGCCAGCTCCATGAGGAACGGGATGCGGTTGAGCTCATCGGTCATGAGTGCAACACCTGCGGAGTTCGCAGCGATGTCTGATCCCGACAGACCCATCGCGACGCCGACATCGGATTCAGCGAGCGCGGGGCCATCATTGATGCCGTCACCGATCATCATGACGCGGTAGCCGTCTTCGCGCATCTGGCGGATTTGCTGGTGCTTCTCTTCTGGGAGGCACTCGGCTTCCACGCTGTCCACGCCTGCGATTTGCCCGACGCGTTTACCGACGCTGAGGCGATCGCCGGTAAAGATCGCAACGAACCGGATTCCGAGTTCGCGGAGACGATCAACGACCGCTTTGGCGTTGGGACGCGGGGTGTCTTCGAGTCCGACCGCGCCCATGTAGACGCCGTCTTTGATCACGTGTACGCCTGACATGCCTTCGGTGCGATTCTCGATGTCGGTCACGGCATCGGTCGCTTGGGGCATGAGCTGCTTGATCCACGATCCGCGGCCTGCGGTGATCTCTCCGATGGAGGTCTTCGCTTTGACACCTGCGCCGTGGGTTTCTTCGTATGAGCCGTTGGAATCGACCTCGATGCGTGCCTGCTTCGCGGTGCGGAGGATAGAGAGTCCGAGCGGGTGGTTGGAGTGCGCTTCGGCGAACGCGGCGGCTTTGAGCAGGTCCGCGCCTTCGACACCCGGTGCTGGAGCGAGACGGGACACACCGAACGATCCGGTGGTCAATGTACCGGTCTTGTCCATCACGACCGCGTCGACATTGGCCGAGGCCTCTAGATAAGTGGTTCGTTTGATCATCACACCCAAGCGAGCGGCGGACGCGAACGCGGCGACCATCGCGGATGGCGACGAGAGCAGCAGCGCCGTTGGACAGGTCACGACAAGCACGGTCACGGCACGCAACGCAGCGCCTTCGCGGACGGATGCAATTTCAGACTGTGAGAACAGGAAGAACACGACCGCGGCAACTGAAATAGCGACTGGCACATAGAACTGAGCGACTTGCTCGATAAGCAGTTGACGCTCGGTCTTGGTTGATTCTGCTTCGCGGATGAGCGTCGAGACTTTCCCGATGGTGGTTTCCGCACCGACCTGGGTGACCTCGATCTCGATGGCGCCGGTCAGGTTGCTGGTGCCTGCGTAGACCGCGGAGCTATCTTGGACTTCGACCGGCATGGATTCACCGGTGAGTGACGCTTGGTTGATTGTGGACTCGCCGCTCACGATGCGGCCGTCGACTGGAAGGTTCTCGCCGGGACGGATGCGGACGCGTTGTCCGACGCTGACTTGTCCGACAGGGACCATGGATTCGTTGCCATCGCTGTCGACGACGCGTGCGTCGTCTGGGGTCAGCGAGATCAGTTGTTCAATCGCGCGTTTCGCGCCGTCTGCGGTGCGGGACACGATCTGGTCCGCGACGAGCAGGATGAACGCGAGGAATGCGGCGGTGCCGTATTTGCCTACCGCCATTGCTGCGAGGATCGCGAGGGCCGCGAGGGAGCTTGACGACACCTGGTTGTTGAGCACTTCGCGGAAGGACGCGTAGAAGAGTTTCCATCCGAGGAGGAGGGCCGCGATGACCGCTGGGATGGTCGCGACGAGTTCGTTGGTCGATCCGGTCGCGTTGGCGATCCAGGAGACCATCGCGAGGACACCACCTGCGAGATAGAGGAAGATCCAGCGATCTCCTTGGAGATCATGGTGGGAGCAGCACTGGATAGGGGAGTCCGAGTCGTGCTGGTGGTCGTGGGTGTGTGTATGCGTGTCGCTCATAGAATGTGAATCCGGTTTCTGTTCTGGTTTGCTGACGAGCCGCGTGGGGGTCACTACTGTAGGATAGACCCCGAGACGGTGCTTCCCGACGGCTCCCCCCATTGTCCCTTGGTCAAAACCCGTACGCACCGGGTCATACGACGGTTCGCGTCGCTTGAAAAGGAAACTGATGTCCAAGACCAACTCCAATCCTGTACCGAATGTTCCCAAGGTCTGCATCCTCGGCATCGGACAGATGGGATTGGTGTGCAGCGGTGCCCTCACGATGCCTGACCCCCAAGGAGCCGGGGATGCTCCACGCGCCAATGTGACCCTCTGGGGGTACGACGACAACGAGAACGGGATGCTTGCCCAATCGCGCAAATCTGACCGACTTCCGGGATTCACCCTCCCGGACTGTGTCCGCATCGCGATGAACGATGCGGAAGCGCTCTCGGATGCGGACATCATCGTCAACGCGATCCCGGTCCAGTTCATCCGGAGCGTGTGGGAGCGGATCAAGCCGGTGGTTCCGATCGACGCGGCGGTGATCTCGGTTGCCAAGGGCATCGAGAACGAGACGCTGATGCGTCCTACCCAGATCATCGCGGATGTGTTGCTGGATGATCCGGATGCGAAGCCGCGCCCGCTTGGGTGCATGTCGGGACCTGCGATCGCGACGGAACTCGCGGCGTGCCTCCCCGCGACCATGGCAGCAGCGTCCGACCATCCCGGATTCTCAGAGATCATCCAGAATCTGTTTTCGACCAGTTGGCTCCGCATCTACACCAATCCCGATCTCATAGGTGTTGAACTCGCGGGCGCGACGAAAAATGTTATCGCGATCGCGGCGGGGATCATCGATGGACTCGGCGCAGGATACAACGCGAAGAGTGCGCTGCTGGCGCGCGGACTCGCGGAAACCACTCGGCTCGGAGAAGCGATGGGCGCACAGTCCAAAACCTTCTACGGCATCGCAGGCGCGGGCGACCTCGCGACCACCTGCTTCTCTCCAGAAGGACGCAACCGATCCTGCGGCGAAGCGCTTGGCAAAGGCGTGAAGCTCGACCAGTACCTCCGCGATTCCCTATGCGTCGTCGAAGGCATCGCGACGACCAGCTCGGTGATGGACCTCGCAGAACGATACAAGGTTGATCTCCCAATCGCATCAGCGGTTTACGCGGTGCTCTTTGACCACCTGGACCCTGTGGACGCGATCGCGATGCTGATGAGCCGACAGCTCAAAGACGAGCAGGTTGACTGACGCACATGTCCGACCACCAGAATCATCTTGACGAGCGAGCCGCGGCAATCCAGATCATCGCGGAACTGCGGAAACACAGCTACACCGCGTATCTCGCAGGCGGATGCGTCCGCGATCAACTGCTGGGAGAAACCCCGAAGGATTACGATGTCGCGACCGATGCGCATCCAGAACATATCGCGGGGATGTTCAAGAAAACCGCTGCGGTTGGTGCCGCGTTTGGGGTGATGCTGGTTCGGGACTTTGGTCCCACAATTGAAGTGGCGACCTTCCGATCCGATGGGCCGTACTCTGATGCTCGGCGTCCGGATCATGTGCATTTCTCATCACCAGAAGAAGACGCGAAGCGGCGCGACTTCACGATCAATGCGTTGTTCCTCGATCCATCAGACCACGGCGACACGATCATCGACTTCGTCAACGGACAAGCGGACATCGAAGCAAAGGTCTTGCGAGCGGTCGGCGACCCCGACGCTCGGCTCAAGGAAGATCATTTGCGCGCACTGCGAGCTGTCCGATTCGCGGCTCGGTACGGACTGACCATCGATCCTCAAACCCACAACGCGATCAAAGCACACGCATCGGAACTCGTCGGGGTGAGCATCGAACGGATCGGACACGAGATCCAACGCATGATGGCGCACCCATCCCGCGCCATCGCAGCGAAGATGATCCAAGACCTGACACTCGATTCGGTCATCTTCCAAGACCAAGCATTGAATACGGAACTCAAAGCGCTGCGTGCGCTTGAAGAATCTGCAAACTCCAGCACCGCGCTTGCTGCGTGGGTTTGGGACCGATTGGGCAACCAGGTCCTCACGCGCCAAGGCGCGATCTCGACAGCATGGCCCACCAAGCTCGACATGAGCAACACGGATCGTGACCAGTTCGTCGCAACACTCGAAATCACAGGCACCCTGCTCGATCAATGGGAGTCGATGTCGATCGCTGAGCAGAAGCGACTCGCAAACCGATCCCACTGCTGCGGCGCGATCATGCTCGCTCGGTGTATCAATCCCATGAAAGCCGACTCGATCTGCACGCGGATTGAGTCCCTTTCCAACGACGGCATCGGGATCGCTCCAGCCCCCCTAATCACGGGTCAAACCCTGATTGAGATGGGACACCGCCCTGGACAGCTGTTTAAAGAGGTTTTGGACAAGGTGTATGATGCTCAGCTCGAGGGTCGAGTGAACTCATTTGATTCGGCGTGCAACCTTGCATCAGAACTGTTTGTATTATATGATAAATCTGACCAGTAAACCCTCGGATCGTCCCTATTCAACGATTCAGACCTCAACGGAGTCTCAACCATGACCACCTTCCCAGCAACTGACTTTGTCCCAACCGTCTTCAATGGCACCGATTGGTCGGTCGTCGAGCCGCTCCTCAACGCGCTTGTTGATCGCGAAGTGAACTCTGCGGAGGAGTTCGATCAATGGATCATGGATCGCTCGGAGCTCGAATCAGCGATCGGTGAATCCGCAGCGAACACCTACATCGACATGACCTGCGACACGGCGGACGAAGCAAAGCAAGCCGCGTGGACCTCGTATCTTGAGAATGTCGCGCCCAAGTTCAAACCTGTCGCGTTTGTGCTCGACAAGAAACTCAAAGAGCTCGCTGAGAAGTTTGACAAAATCGGCGAGTACTACGAAGTGCTCTACCGCGACACTGCTGCGGATGTTGATCTGTTCCGCGATGACAATGTGCCTTTGGAAACCGAGCTCGCGAAGCTCGACCAGGAGTACGACAAGATCTGCGGCAAGATGACCGTCGAGTTCGACGGCGAAGAGCGAACACTCCCGATGATGGGCAAGTACTCCGAATCCGCGGATCGTTCGATCCGCGAAGCCGCGTGGAAAGCGGTTGCTTCGCGTCGTCTGGAAGATGAAGAAGCGATCAGCGCGATCTATGACACGATGGTCGCGAAACGCGACGAGTGCGCCAAGAACGCTGGATTCGACAACTATGTCGAGTTCGCGTACAAATCCAAGCACCGATTCGATTACGACACTTCGCACGCGTATGCGTTCCACGACGCGATCGAGAAGCACGCGATGCCGTTTGTTGCCAAGCTTGATGCAACACGCAAGAAGGAGCTTGGTGTCGATGTGCTCCGCCCTTGGGACCTGAATGTCGATCCGAAGAGCCGAGGACAACTCTCACCATTTGAAGGTGGCGTGGACCTGATCTCCAAAACCAATGCATGCTTCCAAAAGCTGAGTCCTGAACTTGGCGAGATGATGGCATTCATGGGTGACGGCTCAAACACCAACGGGACCGCAAACGGCGCCATGCTCGACCTCGATTCCCGCAAAGGCAAAGCTCCCGGCGGATACCTCTACTACCGCGATCGCTCGAAGATCCCGTTCATCTTCATGAACGCAGCGGGACAGCATCGCGATGTCGAGACCATGGTCCACGAAGCGGGTCATGCATTCCACTCGATGTACTCGCAGAACGAGCCGTTCGTGTGGTATCGCAGCGCACCAATCGAGTTTGCAGAAGTTGCGTCGATGTCGATGGAACTGCTGACAATGCCGTACTGGGACGCGTTCTACCCAAACGCGGAAGACGCGAACCGTGCTCGCAGAAAGCAGCTTGAGGGTTCGATCTCGCTGTTACCTTGGATCGCAACGATTGATGCGTTCCAGCACTGGGTCTACCTCAATCCAACACACTCGCGTGAGGAACGCGCCCAAGCTTGGCTCGATCTCGAATCACGCTTCGGACATATGGGTCATCGCGTGGACTTCACAGGCATCGAAGAAGAACGCAAGTTCGTCTGGCAGCGTCAGGGACACCTGTTCGGTGTGCCGTTCTACTACATCGAGTACGGCATCGCACAACTCGGCGCCCTCGGGATCTGGCTCACCAGTCTCGAACAATCCGAAGAAGCAGCGCTCGCGGCGTACAAGAAAGCAATGTCACTCGGCGGCTCGCGTCCGCTCCCAGAGCTGTTCAACTCTGCGGGACTGCCGTTCGACTTTGGTCCTGAGACTGTGGGTCGATTGGTGGATCGGGTGCAGCTGGAACTGGACAAGCTGCCCGAATAATGCCGGCGTTCGACTAAACCCCCACAAGGCACTCAATAGAGTGCTTTTTTATTGTAACTTCATCCATCTATAGTATATTCAAACTAGTGCGATCCAGATATTTGCTTCTCAGATATAAAAAGGGCTATACAACAATGAAACATGTGACACACGCCGCGACCATCGCCGCATTGCTCGTAACGCTTTCTGCAAACGCGGGCATCACACTGAGCGACATGTACATGTCGAACTCGGACGGGGTTGTGTACCGGGTTGACGGGGCGACACTCCAAGCAACTGAAGTCTTTCAGTTCAACAACTTTACAAACTGGCCAATTCAAATCGCCTATCTTGGTGATGGGGTCATCGCCGGGAACCGGTCACACCGTATCGACACATACGATCTC
>JARGNC010000131.1 GCA_029212425.1 Phycisphaerales bacterium | reverse complement strand
GAACTGACCATCGCAACATTGTGATCCTTGTCGGAGTAGATCGCGGGGAAGAAGTAGTGCTGTCCGCTGTCGCTGGTGATCTCGCCTTGCTGGACGAGTGATGGGAATGAGCCGTTCGGCCATCCATTGGTTTCAACATGATACCAGCGGGACACATTGACTCCTGATCCGCCGTCGATGCCGTGCGAGGTATAGAGGTTCCCATCCCGATAGTGGACATTCATGAGTCGCCCGTCCAAGGTTGAGATCTCGCCACCCCCAGGATTTGGGGCACCACCAGCTGGGTTGTTCGCAGGCTGCAGTCCATTGACAAAGGTTGATTGCAACGACGGCGCGGTCAGCGGGTTGTTGATCGTCCAGAGCTTCAGCGAAGTGGAGGTCGCGCGGGAGACAAAGTAGCACTGCGGAGCATCTCCAAACATCTGAGCAACTTGCAGCGAAGCACCGGAGTCAGGCGCGATATCGAGGATTGTGATCGGATCGCCGTTGAGCATTGGTGCTTTGTCGAAGATCCGGTACAACGCCCCTGCGAATCCGTTCCCATCGCCGTTCAGGAGGAACAGGTTGCCGGTCACATAGAACGCGTTGTCGTCGAAACCGAACCCTGGATAGTCCACCCAGTAGTTGCTGCCGTTGACTTCAATCACTGAGAAGGTGCGGTACTTGTACCAGATGCCGTTGGGGTCCGAGTCGTCCGAGATCGCGATGTCGATCCATGACTCGGTGCTCCCGACCTGTTCGAGTGCCATGACGACGAAGCGTCCCGTTTTGTGGTCATAGAAACACTTTGGATCGAACACAAAGTTTGAGCTTGCGCCAACTTCTTCGAAGAATCCAGGGTTACCCGGAGTTCCGAGGTGCGAGGAGTAGCTCTGGTTGCCGTTCTTATCGTAAAACGCGATCGCGGCGTTCACTGTTTCAACGATGTGGTTCGGTCCGACGGCAAGCGTCGGATCGGGTGGTCCCCATTCGGTCTGGGAGATCGCTTCAAATCCGGTATTCACACCCGCTTGAACCCTGCTGATCGGAGAGAGTCCGCCGATTGGCATTCTCGAAGCATCCGGATTCGCAGGCATGCTCTTGTCCCGCCCGTGTTTCGGGAGCACATGCTTGATCATCCGGACTTCACCTTCATACGGCCCGGTCAGTTGCTGACGGACTGCGAGCTTGTTGGTATCAATGATGGTGGGGGTGATGAGCGTGCGAGCGACCGTATTCGGATCACTGAGATCAATCGGCTCTGGAAGCTGATCCGCAGGCAATCCCTGCGCTGTTCGAGCGCCCTCTGGTTGGAGAGTGACTGGATCATTCGATGCGCGTTGCTGAGCGCATCCGACCAATACGGAAACTCCCAAAGCGGAAACGAGCACGATGCGGATCCCATCTGGGACGATAGAGCGGGCTTTTTGAAGCACTTGAGACCTTTCAGATTCCGGTTCCCCACGAAGATTTGGATTCGGAACAGATTTGAATACACGCGAGATTCAGTTGCTGAACCCCAACGGGGTCCAATATACACCGTATCGGCACGGATCCATGCAGAATCTCCCCAGAAATGCCTCCAGATCCAAGAAACTGCCACGCGAGCGAGACAGAATCTGTTGACCCGCTCGCATCGGGGTCTAAACTTGTTTCCCTATGCGGAACCGACCGTGACGGACGCTCAGCGATGGTCTAACCACCAGAACCTGAGTTGAGGCACGGACATGGGTTCTCCCCATTGTCGATGGAGTTTCCATCAACAGCAGCCGGGGGGAGTCTGAGTTCCAAGTCATTGTCAATGCTCATGTTTGAGCAAAGACACTGGCGATTCGTGCTGCGGCCCACACCTCTCATGCTTGTCATGGAGTGTCCAAGCCGCGATGGTTTGTGACACCGACCGGAAGGTCATGACAGCGGAGGTCGAGCAGAACTGCTCAGTGAGCCGATAGAACGAACGATAGAGAAACTTATTTGCCCCATGGTGTAATGGCAGCACTTCTGTTTTTGGTACAGATAGTCCAAGTTCGAATCTTGGTGGGGTAACTTTCTTCTTTCTCTTCCGCTCCCTTCTACGCACTGCACAGAACTGCCAACTGCTTATGGCAGATTCCAATACCGAACAATCCACCCGCTGCGTTGATCAAGATTCAAAGCGCCTCGAAGCGATCATTCTCGCTGCTGGAAAAGGCACACGCATGCAGTCGGACCTCCCGAAGGTGTGCCATCTTGTCGGTGGTCGTCCGATGGTCTGTGCCGTCGTCGATGTGTGTCTTGAAGCGGGATGCGATCGGGTCGTCGTCGTCGTGGGGTACAAGCAAGAACTCGTCCGCGAAGCACTCGCAGGCTACGGCGACAAGGTCGTCTACGCGGTCCAAGAAGAACAACTCGGAACCGGTCACGCCGTGATGAGTGCTGTGGATTCCTACAAGAACATCGACACCGCGCACACCGACATTTTCGTCCTCTGCGGCGACGGCCCCCTCATCCGCACCGGCACGCTCAACACACTCCTCGATCTCCACCGATCATCCGGTGCTGCGGGAACCCTCGCGACCAGCCGCATCGACGATCCATCCGGGTATGGTCGGATCGTCCGTGACGATGCCGGCGCGTTCGCTCGCATCATCGAGCAGAAGAACGCAACGGAAGACGAACTCAAGATCAACGAGGTCAACCCGAGCTACTACTGCGTGAACGCCCAAGCGATGTTCGACGCGCTCAACAAAGTCAAACGAAACGAACTCACCGGCGAGTACTACATCACCGACATCTTCGAGTACATGCTCGACGCGGACCGACGCGTTGAGGTGATTGATGCGGTGCCGCCTGAGGATATCTTGAGCATCAACACGCTCGAACACCTCGCCCAGATCGACGCAATTTACCGTGCACGACAAATCTCCAACAGCGATCAGAAATCGCAAGGAACACCGTCATGATGGGTGAGATCAAAGTATTCTCCGGCCGCAACACCAAGCACCTCGCGCATCGCGTGTGTGCTGAAGCTGGAGTGGAGTTGGGCAAAGCCCGCACGATCCTCTTCCCGGACGGCGAAGTCATCGTCAAGCTCGATGACGATGTGCGTGGTCGCGATTGCTATGTCATCATCTCAACCTGCGATCCTGTCAACGATAACCTGATGGAACTGCTCGTGTTTTGCGATTGTCTCCGCCGAGCGAGCGCTAAGCGTGTGACACTGGTCATGCCTTACTACGGATACGGCCGTCAAGATCGCAAGGACGAGGGACGCGTGCCCATCACCGCGAAGCTGGTCGCGAACCTGATCACCGCGGCGCGTGCTGATCGTGTCCTCGCGATCGACCTCCACGCAGCTCAAATCCAGGGCTTCTTCGATCTCCCAGTGGATCACCTCTCCGCGAGCCCGGTCTTCTTCGAGTACTTCCGATCAATCCGCGATGAACTCGGAGACCTCTGCTTGGTCTCCCCAGATGTTGGCAATGTAAAGGTCGCAGAAAAGATGGCGAACCTACTCGATGCGGACCTCGCGATCATCAACAAACGCAGACTCACTGGGGACACCGTCGAAGTCGGCAACCTCATCGGATCGGTCAAAGACAAAACCGTCCTGATGTTCGACGACATGATCTCAACAGGTGGCACAGTCTGCGAAGCCGCGAAGCTGGTGATGGAAGAGGGAGCGAGTGATGTGATCGCGGCGGCAACCCACGGCGTCCTCGCTGGAAAGGCGATGGAAAAACTCGCCGCGTCCCCATTCTCACGCATCGTCGTCACCGACACCATCCCGATGGGTGACCGCTGCGAACCAATCAAAGACAAGCTCACCGTTCTCTCTGTAGGAGAACTCTTGGGTGAAGCAATCCAACGAATCCACAACGACGATTCGATCAGCGCCCTCTTCAAGGACACCTCTGGTGCCAAACGCTGAATGATCGTCACCACACACAAAACACAGAGAAAAGTGTAAGAGTTTATAAAGGAGATACGAAATGTCAGACACCACACCAACACTCACCGCCGCAAAGCGTGAGCGCACCGGATCACGGTACTCCCGTCGTCTGCGTGAGTCGGGCTCGTTGCCCGCGGTTGTATACGGGCACAAGGAAGAGCCTGTTTCCATCGCATTGGATATGCACGAAACCATGCTCCACCTCAAGAAAGGCGAGAAACTCTTCGAGCTCGATCTTGAAGGAACCAAGCAGCATGTCCTCCTCAAGGACCTCGGGTACGACTACCTCGGCACCAACATCATCCACGCTGACTTCTCACGCGTAGATCTCAACGAGCGTGTTGACACAAGAGCACACCTCACCTTCGTTGGTGAAGCTGCTGGTCTCAAGACCTCCGGCGCGATCATGATGCACCCAATCAACGACATCGAGCTCAATGTGCTCATCTCCAACCTCCCGGACCACATCGATGTCGATGTTTCCGAGATGGAAGTCGGCGATGTGCTCCACGCATCGGATGTCAAGCTCCCGCTTGAATCCATGAAGCTCCTCACCGATCCGGACACCATCATCGCACAGATCGTGATGAAGGCAGTCCAAGAAGACGACACCGACGAATCAGGCGAAGTCTCCGCTGAAGGCGCTTCACCAGAAGTCATCGGCGAGAAACCAGACGCTGAGTAATCAGTTCGGATTGGAAAGAGTACTCAAAAATGAAACTGATCGTCGGACTCGGAAATCCAGGGATGCAATACAACAACACTCGGCACAACGCCGGGTTCATGGTTGTCGATGCACTGGCTTCCAAGTTCGCCGTCGGACAGATCGCCAAGTCTCGCTTCAACAGCGTCACCCTCGACGCGAATATCGGATGCGAGAAGTGCTTGCTCATGAAGCCCACAACCTTCATGAACAAGTCCGGACAGAGCGTCGGAGAGGCACTCCGCTTCTTCAAGCTCGATCCGCAGGACGATCTGCTGGTCATCGTCGACGACATCGCACTCCCTGTCGGATCCATCCGGATCCGCAAGAGCGGCGGTGCCGGCGGACACAACGGACTGAGCGACATCGACCGCGTTCTGGGTGGTGCAAGCTACCCCAGAATCCGCATCGGGGTCGGCGAAGTCCCGCGTGTGATGAATCAAGCGGATTGGGTTCTCAGCAAGTTCATGAGCGAGGAGATGGACAAGGTCAACGAGAGTCTTCAGAAGGCATCCAACGCCATCGAGCACATCTTCGACCACGACATCACCAGCGCGATGAACACCTTCAACGAGAAGCTCGTCAAGCCGAAACGCAAAGAGCATCCCAACGACAATCCGGCTGAAAACTCAAACGATGATCAAGCCGTTCAAAGTACAAAGAGTAAAGAAAGCACAAACAATAACACCCCGGCTACCTGAGCCGGACACGATTTGGAGTTAGACATGACAGCTACAGAAACACGAACCGGAACCTACGAGGCAATGTTCCTCGTCAACCAAGCCGCCGCAGCAGCGTTCGGCGATGTCCTCGAGCACATCAACCACCTCTTCGAGCGTGCGGAAGCAACCGTGATCGCGATGAAGAAGTGGGATGAGCGTCGTCTTTCCTACGAGATGGACAAGCAAAAGCGTGGCGTGTACATCCTCGCGTACTTCACTTGCCCAACCAACATGGTTGCTCACCTCGAGCGTGACGCGGTGATCTCAGATCAGATCATGCGTCTGATGGTGACCTCCGCGGACCACCTGACCGCAGAAGAAATCGCGACCCACGACGATCGCAAGGGGCTCGAAACCGAAGCGAAGTTCAAAGCAGAGCAAGGCGAATCGGACGATTCCAACAAGGCAAGCACCGTCCGTCTTGGTGCACCAGTCCAAGCAGCGCCAACCCCAGCTCAAGCAGCTGAAGAAGCACCTGCTCAAGACGCAGCACCAGAAGGCGATGCAGAAGCGCCATCCGCTGAATAATCCTTTCCCTGCCCTTTCAGCACCGATAGGGCAGTGATAACGGATGTTTTTCGATCAACCCGCCCGAGCCAGACCATGTCCGGCTCGGGCGGTTGTGATATACTGACCAAGTCTGTGTCTTCACGAAAGATCACACCAGTACCGACATAACACACCAGGCACAAGGAGAAAACGAATGGCCAGTTTCAACAAAGTCATGCTCATGGGCAATCTCACCAGAGACATCGAGATCCGCCACACCCCTTCAAACACCGCTGTTGGCAACTTCGGTCTTGCCGTCAACCGCAAGTACAAAACCCAATCCGGCGAACAACGCGAAGAAGTCGCGTTCATCGACTGTGAAGCGTGGGGACGCACGGCAGAAGTCATGGCGCAGTACCTCTCCAAGGGACGCCCAGTCTTCGTCGAAGGACGACTCAAGTTCGATCAATGGGAAGACCGCAACGGCGGAGGCAAGCGTTCAAAGCTCTCTGTTGTCGTCGATAACTTCCAGTTCATCGATTCAGGCGCAGGCGGAGGCAACTCCGGTGGAGGCGGCGGCGGAGGCGGCAGCTACGCCCGCTCCGGTGCCGGCGGAGGCAACTCAGGCGGATACGACAGCGGGAACGGTGGGGGTGGAGATGTCTCCATCAATCACGACGACATCCCGTTCTGATCCTGTTTCACAGTTTCTGAACTCCTTTCAAAGACCAAACCCATGCTCCAAACAGATCAGAGCATGGGTTTTTTGATGCCAAAGTACGATTGTGAGGACACTTACAGCATGTGAGAGGACTACACTCACGACCCGGATTCGTCCGGATCTCAGGTACGCCTGGGACCTCTTTGTTGGGGATGCTCGCCGTGAGTGTCTCCTCAACTCTCCGCACCGAGCTGATGACTCGGTCCGGTCAGGACAGCGAAAGGAAATCATCCAATGGCAAAATCAGTAAAACTGCTTCTTACCGAAAATGTCGATTCCCTCGGAATCGTCGGCGATGTCGTCAATGTCAAAGTTGGCTACGCACGCAACTACCTCCTCCCATTCGGGTACGCGACCACTCCATCCGAGGAACTGATCGCATCACTCGCTGAGCGTCGTGCTCAAGCGGAGAAGGATGTCGCAGCGCGTCGTAAAGAACGCGAAGAAATGATCAACAAGCTTGACGGTCAAGAACTCACCATGGACCGCGCGTGCAACGACCAGGGTCACCTCTACGGCTCAGTCACCCAGCAAGATATCTCCGCGGCACTCAAAGAAGTCGGTTTCGCGGTT
>JARGNC010000130.1 GCA_029212425.1 Phycisphaerales bacterium | reverse complement strand
AAAGCATCCTCAAAGCTCGGCGTCAATCCAGCGGACATCGTGACCGCAAACTCCGCCGTCGATCGATTCGAGACGCTCATCCGCTCAGAGATCGGCGACCGAAGCGCGCTCGAAGCAATCCTCAGCGCGTGGGTCCCCGAAGCACGAAGAGAGTTCGAGCTCCGCAGAAAGCAGACCGCGTTCCGCGCCATGTCCCAGCTCAAGGGCGCGCAGGCGGATGTCTACGCCGAGTGCGCGATCTTCTACCCAAGCGCCGACAACGAGCACATCGATGTCGTCTGGATCAAAGCAATCGTCGGCCTCCACCGCCTCCGTCCAGGAGTCCCCGTCAAGTTCACTAGCCATCGACAAATCGAAGGCCAAACCCAACGCAAAACCTACACCCTCACAGGAGATCCCGTCGATTCCCTCTCCAGCGCGACACTCAAGAACTACTGCTCCACCCCGACCCCAACGCTCAATGTCCATCCCGCTGGTGAGCTCATGCACTACATGCTCAAGGACGACGCGTTCGGTGTCTCAAGCTCCGTCGATCTCGTCACCTGCGAAGTCAACCGCGCCGAGATCCCCCGCTACATTCCCGACGAGCGCAACCGCAAAGCATGGGCATCAAGCGACATCAACATCCCATCCAAACGCATGCAGTTCGATGTCCTCGTCCACAAAGACCTCTATAACCGATCCTTCCCAGAACTCCGCATCTACGACACCACCATCAATGGACAAGCGGACATCAACGACCCAGCTCGCGACATGGACCAACTCGACCTCATGGAATCCATCGAAAACCTCGGCACCGGACTCAACAGATTCGGATCCTCATCCGTCCCCAAATACCGCACCATGCTCGAAGAAGTCTGCTCAACACTCGGATTCGAAGGCACAACACTCCGCGGATACCGATGCACCGCAGACTACCCAATCCACGGCTCACAAACCGCGATGATCTTCTCAACACAAGACCGGAACTAAATCTTAAACAGTCCTACGACTTCTGACCCGCAAGGTAGTCATCCAAGAACTCGCCGATCGGTCGCCATTGGAATGAACCCAGCAGGTTGTCGAACCGCTTGTCGCACACATCCAGATTGTTGTAGTGACGGAACCGATGCGAACGCTTCAAGCCATCCACCCTCGGCTGACCCGGATCAACCTCCCACGGATGAATGTAAAACACATAAGGCATGTCCGACTTGAGTATCCGCTTCACCCCATACTTAAACAACGGATACGGGAACAACCGGAAGTACCCACCCCCTGCCCAAGGCACACCCTTCTTCCCAACCTTGAGCACGCTCACGCACACCTCATGAAACCCATCGCGGATCTCAACGATCGGTTTCCCCGAATCCATCCCCGCAAGCTTCCCGTACCGATCGTGCGCCACAGTCGGAAACGCGGACGAGTCGTAGGTCAGCCCAAGCTCTTTCAGAATATCAATCGCCCAGTCCGTAATCGAAAACGAAGGAGCGCGATACCCCCGGATCTTCGCGCCCGTCAGATCTTCAACAATCCCGATCCCGCGCTTCATATCCTCGCGGAACTCATCGTGCGAAAGGTTGTAGATCAGATCATGACCATACCCATGCGACGCGATTTCGTGTCCCGCGTCCGCGATGCGTTTGATCAGCTCCGGACATTTCTCCGCGACCCATCCGAGGATGAAGCAGGTGCATTTGACGCCGTGCGTGTCCATGAGTTCGAGCATGCGATCCGTGTTGCGTTCAACGCGGAGGTCCTGCTCATCCCATGTATCCCGCTCGATGACCCCCTTGAGGTTCTCGACCTGGAACCAATCCTCGACATCAATCGACATCGCGGCTTGTGTGGTTTGAAACTTGCTCTTGCTCGGATCGCTCGCTGCAGTCATGTTAAATCATCCTATGACCGCGCTTGCGGAACTGCTTCACATCTTTGGGTTGCGGGAAACTGAAGTACTTCTTCTTGCTCATATCCAAAGGTGTCGAGACCGCTTCGCCGTTCTTGAGCTGCAAGATGACCTTCATCATCAATCGCGCCCCGTCCTGCTTGGTTCCCGTGATCACGCGATCGAGCGAGTCGCGCTCCTTGAGTTCCCATTCGAGTGTATCGAGCACCCCGCCCGCGTCGAGTTTCTCGACCATCTCGTGAACCGTGATGCACGCATGCTTCTCGCCGTGCAAGAGCTGCCAGAAGTTGGGCATCATCCCGCGATAGATCGGCAAGCGCCCCGAGTGGATATTGATGCACCGGACTTTGGGCACCTCAAGAATCCCCTTCTTGAAAATCTCAGGCCCAGCGACCGACGCGATCACATCAACTTCCAAGTCCTTGAGCTTCTGGATATACGCCGGATCATTGACAGACCCGCATACAACGATCGGCAGCCCCTTCTCCTTCGCAAGCTTCACAATCGAATCCCCGCGCAGCTTCACTTTGAAATACCGCGCCAGCAATCGACAGAAATCAATCGGCCCATAGAACCGGAAAATCCGTTTCGCGGTTTTCCACTTCGGTTCATGGAACGCTTCTTGCACGCTCACACCGACGATCTCGATCTCGTCTTTGGGATACTCATCAAAGAACACTTCAAAGAATCGGATCACATACAGCGGATCATCCTCTGTGACAAAGACCAGTTTCAGCTTCTCGTTTCCGATTTCGCTCATGAACTTTCTCCGCCGACAGTTTCGGTTTCGTTGATCTCCTCAGGAGATTCCGCGTCCACAACCGCCGCTCCGCGAGCGAGCCATTTCGCAAGCCGCTCTCTGCGAGCATCGGTTTCTTCACTCGTGAACCTCGGATCAGCGAGCTTCAACACCTCCGCGTACTTCGCGGCACACACCTGCCGCGTGTAGCCCTTTTCAAAGACCTCGCGTGCATTGGTGCTCATGGTTTGGGTCATCGTCTTGTCATGGATCATCCCGCGCAGTTTCTCAGCAAGCCCCTCGCTGTCTCCAAGCGCGGACCATGTGCCGCAGTTGTTGTGCTCAACAATCTGACGAAGCTCCGACCAGTCTTCCGACAACGCAACAATCGCTTTGCCCACCGCGAGCGATGTGTAGAGCTTGCTTGGGAAACTGATCCCCTCGATCCCCTCAGCGATTGTCACAAGCGACGCATCACACGAGTTGAGCGATTCGTTCAGTTTCTCGAACGGCTGGTAAGGCATCATCACCACATTGTTCAGCCCGCGCTCCTTGACATACTTCTCGATCGCGCTCCGCTTGCCACCCCCGCCCGCGAGCACCAGTTTGAACGGCTCATCTTTCAGAAGCGCCGCCGCTTCGAGCACCGTGTCAAAGTCGTAATACAACCCCATATTCCCGGAGTACAACAGCACAAAGTCGTCGATGAACCCGTTGTCACGCGCGATCCCGCATTCGCTCTTTGAAATCGGGAACAGGTCGTCGCCGTCCGCCCAGTTCGGGATCACATGGATCCGCTCAGGACTGATCGGATAGGTGTTGGTCACCAGTTCCTTCGCCGCGCTGCACAGCACGATCGCTTCCTTTGTCCGCTTGTATTTGCGTCGATTGATCGCCATCCATACACGCTCGATGATCGAACCCTTCTTAAAGGTTCCTACCCAGATCCCGAGCTGCGGATGCGCATCATGCAGCAGCGTCACATAGTTGTGCCTGCGAAACAACGACACGAACCAACCAATCCCTCCAAGAAACGGCGGGTTCGTTGTGTACAGATACACCGTGTCCTTCCGTGACTTAAACAACACCGACAGGATCATCGGGATCACAAAGGTCAGGTAGTTGAACGCTCGACCGGGAAGGAAGTTCTTGTCGAACCGAGCGACCCGCAACCGACGGATCTTCACACCATCCACAGTCTCGCGGAGCGGACAATCCTGCCAAGTCTCCGGAGGCCCGTAACTCGGACGCCCCGTCAGCACCTCGACCTCAAACCCAAGCTCGACAAGCTCGACCGCGAGTTCGTGCAACAGGTGACCGGTCGAAGCGACATCGGGGACATAGTACTGATTCAGAATCACCACCCGCGTCGGGATGTCGTTCTGTTGTGTTGTTCCTGTTGCGTCGTTCACTGCTGCTCCGTCAAGAAAATGAAAGTTGCGTGAAAGCTGATCACCAGTCCAATGATTGCTCGTATCCAAAGTCGATCAAAAACGAGCCGATAATTTCTTTGTAAAGTTCTTTCAGTTCATCATCAAAGTGGTTCACCCAATCCCCCGCGACACCCTTTCGAGCAAACGCGCTCTCGTTGGATTCTCCCTTCGATCGCCCGCCGCTCATCGCGCCAAAGCTATTCGCAGCGGTGATCCGCTCGATCGTCTCGTCAGAGTCATCAAGCTCAAACAGCTTCGCGATCCGGCGCAATACTTCCGCATCATCTTCGAGCAGATCCTCGTATCGGACAATCACACTGTTGTCAGGGTCCCGATTCTCATGCCATGACCGCACCCAGTCCGCATACGCAGGAAGGGTCTTCTTCGAGAACTCACGCAGCCCCGCGTGGATGTCCACATCCTTATACAGACCATGCTCCGGATGCCAAGGCGTGTTCCGCACATAGAAATAGCTGCTCACCGCTACATCACGCAGATCGCGGTACAACACCACATATCGCATATTGGACTGTTTGAGCAGACGAGTATTGTGCAGCGACCCATGCACATGCATTTTCGTCAGCACCAACGCATCGTCAAACCGAGTGAACAAATCCTCAGGCAGATCGTAATCATGAGAGCCCCCGGTCTGCATCTCGTGCCGAGCAACCTCCGGGATCATCAGCTCATGGAACCCGTCGTATGACCCCAGCATTTTCTCGAGCCAGGTCGTCCCGCTTTTGGGGAGCCCCGCGACAAACAGCGTCGTCTGCGGATACCGATCCCCGAACTGCTCGTACCCTTGCCGGCACGCAGCCAACTGAGACCGATAACGAACCCCAACACTCATACGCTTCGCCAACCGCGCCCCACTGGGAGGCAGGCAAGCTTTCGTCAGGTTTTCAAGCTTCTTGGTCAGCGACATCCGTTCCTCATCAATCACTTTCGGCGGTATCCGCCGAGTACAATAGACCCTTGCTACAAACCAACCTGTTTTTTGCCGTCACCCGCGTTGTCTCTGTGCTGATAAACCCGCTTTGCCGATAGGACACTTGTGACACAGGACACCAAGAACAACCAAGATCAGACAGCAGACCAACCGGTCAACCAACCGGTCAACCAAGCAGCACCCCAACAGACGCAAGCCGGGGTAGAACACGCGCCCAAACGCAAGAGTGTCTGGACCAAAAAACAACGCATCATCCGCGCACTCTGGGGTACGCTCGGACGCGCCCTCTGGATCACCATTCCACCAGCACGATCCTCCATTTTGAGACTCTTCGGAGGCACCGTAGGCAAACGATGCGCTCTGGCGCGCGATATCGACATCGTCGTCCCCTGGAACATCCATCTCGGGAACGATGTCTCCGTCGCAAACCACGCGATCCTCTACTCCCTCGGAACCATCACCATCGGCGATCACTGCGTCATCGACTCCAAAGCCCACCTCTGTGCAGGCACGCACGACATGACCGACCCCCTCTTCCCACTCCTCAGACCACCCATCACGCTTGGGAACAACTGCTTCGTCGGATTCGATGCCTACATCGGACCCGACACCACCCTCGCGCCCCACACCATCGTCCATCCAAGATCCAGCGTCTACAGATCAACCCAGCCCACCACCGCATGGAAGGGGAATCCTGCCAAACAGGTCGATCATCCAAACCAACCAATGACCGAGCAAGCAGATCAACCCAAACCCCACGCTTCACAACCAGCAGACGCCGCATCATGAGTGTTCCCTCATGGAAAAAATCCTGCTGGTCATTCGGAGGCGCGCTCGTCTTCCGCTTCACCCCGCACACAGCACACTCGCTGCGCCGAAAGATCCTCCGTTTCTTCGGCGCCTCGATCCATAACCAAGCCAAGATCCGTCGCAGCGCACGCATCTCGTCCCCTTGGAATCTCTCGATGGACCAACTCGCAATCATCGGCGACCACGCGATCCTCGATTGCACCAGTCCCATCAACCTCGGCGCGCGGAGCGTCGTCTCCCAGCTCGCCGTGCTGACGACGCAGATGCGAGATCCAGAAACCGAAACCCACCCAACCATCAACGCCCCGATCCGCGTTGAGGACGACGCGTGGGTCGCCGCCGACACCCTCGTCCTCCCTGGTTCAATCATCTCCCAAGGCACCGTCGTCGGCGCACGCAGCTTCGTCGATCAATCCACCACCGAACCCTGGCACATCTGTGTCGGTCATCCCGCCCGCGCCATCAAAGAACGCGCGTACTTCGCAAGAGACGAAGCAACCCAAGGGGCCGGCGCATGACCCAATCACAAGAACACTCCAGCCCGCGCCAAGCCGCCCCGCCAAGCCCGCACAGTCTGCAAAACAAGCTGATGCGCGTGCTCTGGGGAATCGTCCAAGCAACACTCTTCCGCTGCAGCCCGCGCCCGTTCCACGCGTGGCGCAACTTCCTCCTCCGCCTCTTTGGTGCAAAGCTCCATAAGTCCGCGCGTGTTTATCCACGCGCCAAAGTCTGGGGGCCATGGAACCTCGTTATGCACGAACTCTCCGCGATCGCGGATGATGTCGATTGCTACTGCGTCAAGCCGATCACCATCGGAGCACGCTCGACCGTCAGCCAATACTCCTACCTCTGCGGCGCGACCCACGACCACGAACGCTCCGCCCTCCCCCTGATCCCGATGCCGATCACCATCGGAGAGGATGTCTGGATCGCAGCGGATGTCTTCGTCGCGCCCGGAACCACCATCAACGACGGCGTCGTTGTCGGCGCACGATCAAGCGTCTTCACCGATCTCCCCGCATGGACCATCTGCATCGGATCACCCGCAAAGCCCAAAGGCCCACGCGCACTCGACTCACACCCAACCACTGATCAACCCAACCAGACCGAGGAGCCATCACCATGAGCGTGTCCGTCATGATCATGACCCTCAACGAAGAACAGAACCTCCCAGGCGCACTCGAGAGTCTCAAGTGGTGCGACGATGTCGTCGTCTTCGATTCCTACTCAACCGATCGCACAACAGAAATTGCGGAGCAATACGGCGCACGCGTCGTCCAACGCAAGTTCGACTCCTTCGGCCCTCACCAAACCTGGGGACTCAAAGAA
>JARGNC010000129.1 GCA_029212425.1 Phycisphaerales bacterium | reverse complement strand
CTCCGCGGTGTACAGCGCCTTTGATGAGCGATGTGAGGGTCGCGGGATCGATCATGATGCGGTGATGATCGCCGCGAATCGCGGAGTGGTCGATCAATCGGATCTCAGCAATGACCTCTGCATTCCAGCTCGCGTTTCGGTTCCCGAACTGGATTCGACGATGAACACGCTTCAATCGCTTGGTATTCACCCCCACCTCTCTGGATCGGGATCGACGATGTTCGTTTTGGGTCATCTAGATCAAGAATCAACGGATCGGATCGCAACAGCACTCCCGTCATTGCGAGTCATCCATACACGGCTGATCTAAAACGAAAGAACGCGAGCCACCAAGCTCGCGTTCTTTGTGTTTCTTGTTTCGAGTGCTTTAGAGTTCGAACTCGAGGTCTTCTTTTACGCCGTCGATCGCTGCTTCGAGTTTCTCTGGAGTGTCGTAGGTTCCCGCGTCGATCTCTTCGCGAACGCGATTGATAAGGTCTGTACGCTCGGATGTCCCAGAGTTGAGCTCCGAGAGGTAACGAGCGACATTCGAGAACTGGACCTGATCTTTGGATCGGGCTGGTCTCTGACGCGTATCGTTCTCTACGAGATCGGGACGCGAGACTTGTTCGGAACGGACTCGACCAACACTCGACGCAGCGTTTGTGTTGATTGGTGAAATATGACTCATATGAGGAATGCCTCCATTGTTGTGCCTGCCAGCTTGTGTCCAGTCAGTGCCCACCACTCGGACACCACTACATGTTGTTGTTCGAAGGAGAGTTCCACCATCCTTCTATGAGTGTATCGGAAGGCACTTGAGTCGAAGAACACAAATGCACGAAAATGGTTAAAATCGCCTAAACGCATACGAAATAAACGCTTACAAAGAATAACCAAGCCGGGGACCAGCGAAAAATGTTTACACCCAATCCACGAATCTCAAGAATTGCCCATCACAAGCCGGTTTTCTGTTTGTTCGGTTCATGCGCAGACTTTGCCCGTCCTGTTCTGGGCATGTTCCTGCTTGCATTGGTCTTCCTCCCAATCACAGGGTGTGGGATGTTCAAGTCGGGATCTCAGAAGGATGACACCCCCACAACGATGGACAGCCGAGGCGTGTTCAACGACGATGGATCGCTCGATATCCCTGATATGCAGGACGAATCCACACAGTGGTCGATTGTCCTGGTCACGCTTCCGAAACCTGAGCTTGCTCCGCAGGTGCTCAATACGGTTCAATCCACGCATGGATTGATCGGCGCGTACATCAGCGAGCGGATGGGCAAAGCGGTGATCCTGTATGGAAGGTACGAGGGGCCGGACGATCAGCGTGCGTTGATTGATCTGGATCGTGTCCGCGAAATCCAATCCGGAAACTCGCGTCCATTCGCCGCGGCGTTCCTTGCACCGCCTTCAGGAGCTGCACTTGGAGGGTCCAACGCGGAGTACGACCTGCGGACTGTCAAATCCCGATTCGGTCCCTCCGCGCTCTACACCTTGCAGATGGGGGTCTACGGAGATGCGAACGGCGACACCCCAAATGTGAGTGATATCCGCGAGTTTCGTCAAGCAGCAGAACAAGCGGTCTTGGAACTTCGGGGTCAAGGAGAACAAGCGTTCTACTACCACGCGCCACTCCGGAGTATGGTCACCATCGGCGTGTTCGGAGAGCAGGATTTCGACGGCTCAACAACCCCCGCGATCGAGTCCATGCGACTGAGAGAACTCCGCAAGCGATTCCCGCACAACTACCTCAACGGGCAAGGCATCCGCGAGACTGTCACCTCCGCGACTGGTCAACGCGTGAAGCGTCTTCAGCCTTCGAGTCTGGTGGGAATCCCCGATTCTTGAGCTGAATCCGTCTGTAACCGATTGTCACTTCTTGATTTATCCGCCGGGATTGTTGATGCCTTGGATCCAAAGCGGTTCGATGTAGAACGCGTTCCAAGACTCCGAATCCGTGTTGGGACGCTGCCAATGGATCATCCACCAGCTTGATCCGCCTGGGACGGAGTTGCCTTGGACACGGAGTTTGACCATCGTGCGTCCGATCTGCGAACCTGGGAGGTCCGCACGGATTTCGGTAATCGTGTATTCATCGACCAATCTTGGGACACGCGATGCCGCGAGTGAAGCGACTTTATCAACGCCTTGAGCAGCCGCGAATCGGGTTTGGACTCTGACGGATTCGCCGAGGAGTGACCGCATCGCGGATTCATCCCCGTTTGCGACCGCATGGACGAGTTGGGTTGCGTGGTTCGAGATCCGTTCACGATCGGTGGTGACGATGGTACTGGTAATCCACATGGATGCCGCGACGACCAACGCGAGTCCGAAGACGATCAGGCCTTGTTTGTGTTGACCGCGTGTGCGCAGCGCGAGCATAAGGAGGATTCCCAGCAATCCCAGTCCGATGACGGCGAGGATCGGATCCTCGAACATCGCTCGGCTTAATGGTCCTGCGGATTCGATCTGCGGCAGGTTGGTGGGTTCAAAGAGTGGTGATTGCATTGGGTTCCCTGTGCGCTATTCCACATCGTTCTATACCGAGCGAAGTGCTTCGCGGGTGCATGCTCCATCAATCACAACGCACGACTCGCTCAAATCTTCCACATTTTGGGGGAAATTGCGTCGCTTGCCCGATAGATACCCAATCGCGGAAGCCGAGTACACCGTCAAAGAAACGACCTGCGGAGCGGGATATGAGCATGCAACCCAACACATCTGAGCTTGCGAAGGTGTCGCTTGTTGCTGATGCGTCGATCCTTGAACGAAACCTCAGCGCAATACAGCTGCGATCTCCAGCAGCGGCTGCGAAGATCCGCGACGCGACATCGAGCACCGATATCGAGTTCGGATTGACCGCATCGGGTGAACTCTTCGCGATCCAAGACGGCAGGGCGCTGTGCTCGAAACGACGACCAACCGATGAAGCAAAGACATGGGCAGCGCAATACGACCCCCAAACCTGCGGCATAGTCGGGGTCCTTGGTTTCGGGGTTGGTCATCACCTGCGAGCACTCTTTGAGAACCATGACCGATTCTCCGTGCTGCTGTGCTTTGAGCCCGACCTTGGGTTGCTCCGCGCAGTGCTCGAACGGATCGATCACAGCGACTGGTTGATGCGTTCATTGTTCCTGCTCGCGACGGACGCGCGAGACTCGGCGACCCTGACGCACCTGTTGAATCAATCCGAAGCGTTCGTTTCGATTGGTGTTGAGCTGGCGCCGCATCCACCAAGCAAAAAACGACTCGGAGTTTCCGCGGACGAGTTCTCGAAGACTTTGCTTGAGGTCGTGCGTTCGACGCGGACGCATGTGGTGACTGTGCTGGCGCACGCTGGATTCACGCTTCGGAATATGCTGATGAATCTCAAACACTACACGACGAGCGCTGGGATCGAGCCCTTGCGTGATTCGTGCAAAGGGCGCACAGCTGTATTGGTCGCGGCGGGACCGAGCTTGTCTCGGAACCTGCATCTGCTCGAAGACCCAAGCGTGCGTAAACGCGTTGTTGTGATCGCGGTGCAGACGATGCTCAAGCCGCTGCTTGAGCGCGGGATCAAACCCGACTTTGTGACGGCGCTGGACCACCACGAGATCAGCAAGCGTTTTTATGAAGGATTGAGCGAGAAGGATGTTGAAGGCGTGCGATTGGTTGCAGAACCCAAAGCGAACGCCGCGATTCTCGACGCGTTCCCAGGTGAGATTCTGTGCACCGCTGAAAGCCAGCTCGATGTCTTGCTTGGGGAGCAACTCGCGCGACCGATGGGTACTCTCCGCGCCGGCGCAACCGTCGCGCATCTCAACTACTACCTCGCGAAGCACCTCGGATGCAGCAACACCATCCTGATCGGTCAGGACCTCGGTTTCACGGACGGGCAGTACTACGCAAACGGCGCATCGATCCATAGCGTTTGGAGCGGTGAACTCTCCGAACATCGAACCCTCGAGATGTTCGAGTGGGAACGAATCGCACGCATGAAAAATCTGCTCCGCGTCAAAGAGGATGTCTACGGCAGGGAGATCTTTACCGACGAGCAAATGTCCACCTACATCGCGCAGTTCGAGAGCGATTTCCAAGAAGACCTCGCGAAGGACCCTGCCTCAAGGATCATCAACGCGACGGAAGGCGGTGTGCGGATCCAAGGCACCGAATCCATGACGCTGCAAGAAGCACTCGATGAATGCTTAGACGATCAAGAGGTGTCCATCCCTGAAACGGCACACCTTGCGCAATGCGATGAACAACAACAAATCAAGGTCAAGGCGCGTCTGGAGTTGGTCATCCGTCAGTTGCAATCGATCACGCAGAACAGCGATCGCACGATCGAACTGATCCGCAAAGCACAATCACAGATCGAGAACCGAGCTCAGGTCGATCGCTGCATCACACAGATCCACACGATCCGTGATGATGTCGTGGTGAGCGAGCCGGGATTTGGGCTGGTGAACTTCGTGAACCAAAGGGGCGGGCTCGATCGGTTCAAGGTTGATCGAAAGATCTCGCTGCTCAAAGACCTCGACAAGTACGAGAAACAATCCAAACAACTCGATCGAGACGCGACCAATGTCATGTGGATCAAAGAATCCAGCAGCGAGGTGTTGAAGCTCATCAAACGCTCGCTCGGCGTTTTCAACGGCACAATGCTCCCGATGACACGCGATGAGTTCGCAGATGAAATCCCGCAGGTGATCGAAGCCTCAAGCGCTCGACCAAGCACACAGTGCGTCGAAGCGGTGATCTTCGCAGATCCGGACCTGGGACCGCTCGGGCTCCCTCGGAATCTTGCCCAACCAATCCACGAGGGGCTCAACGCGCTCGAGCTGACCATCAAACGCATTCAGCGATGCGAATCACTCGATGGCATCACCATCATCACGACCGACCCAGAACGCATCGAGTCCATGGACATCAACAACGGCCCACTCCCGGTGCGCGTCGTCGCGTGTGATGAAGACCGGCTGCGCGCCAGGAGCAAAGCGATCGGGCAAGCACGCATCGCATCGAGCGAATGCTGGCGCGGTTCGATCGCTTCGGTCGGATGTTACGACGAGGGCCTTGATCCGCACGCACTTCTTGATGTGATGAGTGCGCACTCGATCGACGCCGCGGCGATCATCGGGAGTGATTGGGCGATGGTTGATCCGTCGTTAATCGATCGGATCGTTGGTCGTCATCGTGCTGATCCGGAACATTGCAAAATCCCATTCTCCCAAGCAATCCCAGGCATCGGGTGTTGTGTCATCGAACGGAGCGTCGCAACTACACTCGTCGATGCGATCGAGAATGCGAGTATCTTTGGATCCATTGGTGGGATGTTCAGTTATGTTCCGATCGGTCCTCAGGGCGATCCAATCGCGTCGCCTTTGTGTGTCGGTGTTGATCCATCAATCCGTGATGCTGGGGTCCGCGTTGTTGCAGACTCGGTGATCCGTATCCAAGCAATGAGCGCCGCGTATGCAGGTCTTGGGAGCTTCGCGATGAACGCGGACGCATCCGTGCTCGTGCGAGCGTTTGCAGACGAACTCTCAAAGCGAGAATCGCGTGCTCCGAAGCGGATACAGATCGAACTGACCACAACGAGAAACACGAGCGGGGTCTGGCGCGTGATGCAACACGCATCGAGCGACGAACTCTTTATGGATCCGGCGCAATGCCGAGCGTTGATCAGCCAGGCGCGTGTGCTGCGAGATGATTCAAGTGTGCTCTTCGCGGGGCGAGGGGATCCGCTGCTGCATCCTGAAGCGATCTCGATTCTTTCTGATGCGCGAGATATCGGTATTGCAGGCATCGAACTGCGGACGGATCTGTTCGAGTATCCCCACTCGATCAATGATCTGATCTCGTCAGGGGTTGATGTGCTGAGCGTCGATGTGCTTGCAGATTCGCAATCATCGTACGAATCCATGACCGGGACTGGCGACTTTGGTTCCATGCTCGATTCGATGCAAGAGTTGTTCAACGCGAGATCAACACACCAAGGCGCGCTGCCTTCGCCTTGGATTGTGCCTCGGATGACACGCTGTGATCTTGTGCACGACGACATCAAGTCCTTCTACGACCGCTGGCTCACGGTCTGCGGCTGTGCAGTGATTGACCCGTCTCCGAATCCTGATCCATCGGACCGGATTCAGCCATTGAAAATCCCGGAGCATCGCGCCAAGCAACTCCAGCACAGCACGCTCCGCATCCAAGCGGATGGACAGGTTGTTGATCATCTCGGGCATGTTGTACCAAATACCAACGCATTTGAACTGGGCATCGAGCAGTCGTACAAAAACTTCCGCGCGCATATTGATCGATCAACAGCAACCATCGAAGCAAAGACAAACGAACTGGTAAACACACCATGACCCAATCCGCGACCGCGATCATCCTCGCACGAGGTGGGTCCAAAGGACTCCCAGGCAAGAACCACGCACTCGTTGGTGGTCAGCCTTGTATCCAGTGGACGATTGATGCCGCGAAGCTCGCGAGCAGTGTTGCACAAGTGGTGGTGTCGTCCGATGATCCGACGATACTTGAGATCGCAACATCCAACAACTGCGTGGTCGTCGATCGTCCCAACGAGCTTGCGCACGATACAGCAACAATCGACAACGCCGCGCGCCACGCATACGAAACCATCGGTTCTCCTCAAGGACCAATCCTAATCCTGTATGCCAATGTTCCTGTGCGTCCAGATGGGTTGCTCGATGATGCGATCAGCCTGCTTATCGAAACCAACTGCGATTCCGTACAGTCTTACGCTCGCGTTGGGAAGCACCATCCGTGGTGGACCGTCAAGCTCAACGACGACGGCACCGTCGCTCCATGGGAAGGCGACACACTCTACCACAACTGTTTCCGCAGACAAGATCTCCCCGTTGCGAGTGTTCCCGATGGAGGGGTGATCGCGCTGACTCCCGAGGCACTCATGTGCGCACTCGGCGCGCCAGACGGTCCCCACGCGTTCCTCGGCAACGATCGGCGAGGCATCCAAACCATCGAGGGCGATGTCATCGACATCGATTCACGCATCGATCTGCTCGTCGCTGATGCGATCCTGAAAGAAAGAGTGGCACATGCGCATCGGTAATCGAGAGATCGGGATCAACCACCGACCCTACATCATCGCGGAGATCGGCGTCAACCACGACGGCGATGTCGATCGGGCACTCCAGCTCACCGACGCCGCTGCGGACGCGAACGCTGATGCGATCAAACTCCAGTTC
>JARGNC010000128.1 GCA_029212425.1 Phycisphaerales bacterium | reverse complement strand
TCGCGTGAGTTGATCGCACCAAGATCGGTATTCTTGTCCAAAGGATCACCCACCCGCAGCGATGCGAGCCGATCCCCAAGCTTCCCGATCACCGTATCAAGAATGCTCTCCTGCACAAACACCCGCGATCCCGCACAGCACACATGCCCCTGATTGAAATAGATCCACTCGACGATTCCCTCGACCGCCTGGTCAATCGACGCATCCTCAAACAAGATGTTCGCGCTCTTCCCACCAAGCTCGAGCGTCAATCGTTTGTTGCTCGATGCCGTCGCCTTTGCGATTGCTTTGCCCACCCCAGTCGATCCCGTAAACGCGATCTTGTTGACCTCAGGATGATTCACCAGCGCCGCGCCGGTCTCTCCCGCGCCAGTCACCACATTGACGACACCCTTGGGAAGACCAACCTCAGCACAAATCTCCGCGAGCCGAAGCGCCGTCAGCGATGTCGTCTCCGCAGGTTTAAGAACAACCGTGTTCCCGCACGCCAGAGCCGGAGCGATTTTCCACGCCGCCATCAGCAGCGGGAAGTTCCAAGGGATAATCTGCCCGCACACCCCGACCGGCTCAGGTTTGCGTCCAGGAAGCGCATACTCCAGTTTGTCCGCCCAACCCGCGTGATAGAAAAAGTGTGCCGCCGCGAGAGGCACATCCACATCCCGCGATTCCTTGATCGGCTTGCCACCATCCATCGTCTCAAGCACCGCAAGCTCACGCGCCCGCTCCTGAATCCGACGAGCAATCCGATACAAATACTTCCCACGCACAATCCCAGGCAGCGAACTCCACATTGGAAGCGCATCACGCGCCGCCGAAACCGCACGATCCACATCCGACGCATCCGCAGATGAAATCATCGAGAGCGTCGCTTCTGTCGCAGGATTGATCGTCGCGAACTTCCCACCACTCGCTGAGTCAACAAACGCGCCATTCACAAACAACCCATACGAGTCGTCGATGTTCACCTTCACCGATTCAGGCGCAGGATCATAATCAAAGATCCCGCCACCGCTCGCGCCGCGGAAGTCCAGCCGACCGCCACCCTGATTTCCAGTAGCCACCGACTCAGTTGGATGATCGGACTTTGCCTTCGTGTTCATCGTTCTGCTCATACCCCATTCTACGGCCTCAAACCCCAAAACACCGCCGACTGTACCGCCTGCAATCACAAATCAAAGCGATTCCACCCCATTTCACTCGCTTCAAACGCACATCAATCCGTTATCAACCTCATGGGTACCGACAACACACCAGACAATCAGCAAGACTCCCCTCAGCCATCATGCGACAACGCGCAAGACTTCGCGTCCCGCACAGATGTCCGCATCGACACCAAAGGGATCCATTGCAACCAAGATTCCATCAAACTCAAAGTCGCCGACCTCACAGGAACTGGGATGCGACTCACCATTTCAAACGCAAATCTCCCCGAAGTCGGATCCGCCCAAACCTACACCTTCACCGATCAGAACACCGAACACGAACTCACCGTCCAAGGCACCGTCCGCTGGGTACGCAAAGGATCAGTCCTCACACGCAAAGCCGAGATCGGAATCGAGTTCATCAACCTCTCACCCTCCATCCGCGACGCCCTCGTCCGCCTCGCCGTCCAAGGCGAGCTTCTTGTCAGCAACCAACCCCATACTGAAGAATCCAGCGACGAACCACAACCCCTCGCCCCGCGCGTCAACCTCTACGACATCCTCGCCATCAACCAATACGCAAGCGAAAGCGACATCAAAGCCGCGTACCACAAACTCGTGAAGCACTGGCACCCCGACAAGAACAAAGAACCAGAAGCCCCCGCCCGCTTCGAAGAACTCCACAAAGCCTACTCAATCCTCAAAGACCCAACCCTCCGCGCCCGCTATGACGAACGCTTCGGTCCAGATCAACAATCCGATCAAGCCGCCGCGTGATCGCGAGTTGTTTGTCCACACTCAGGACACACATCCAAATCTTCAATCGCATACCCACACACCAAGCACAACCCATTCCGAATCCGTCGCACCCGCGTAATCAATACCGGCAGCACAAAGAACGCCCCCAATCCCCCTCCGTAAATCAGAGTGTTGAGCATCAGCCCGCCCCAATGCGGCGCCAAAGGCAAGATTCTCTGAACCATCGGTGCATTCAAACCCGAAACAAGCACTCCCTCCCGAAGTCCACTCCGAGCACGCACACGATCAAAGAATGTCATCGTGTACGGAGCACCGCCATTGGCAACCGCAACCTCGTCAGCATACATGCACTGAAACGGGAATCCGTACGAACCGCGCCGAATCATAAACGACGGAGGGATCTCGCCGTGGACTTCCAAATCCCATTCGTTGTACCGCATCCCGTAGTAGTACTCATGAAACGCAATGCTCGAATCGAACCAGTTCTGCCAACGATATTGTGGGACACTCGGAGCACACCATACAGCAGTCCGAAACTCAGGAATCAAACCGTGAAGATACTGGGGTGGATCAGGATTCTCAACCGTATACAGCGGATCCTCAAACCCCACATAGTCCACATTCCCGAAAATCGCAGGCACAAACGCGGTCAGCAAACTGATCAACAAACCAACGCACGCACACAATGCGATCCGTAGTCGAACACGCGAGAGTTCCTTCGGACGCTTACGCATCCGAAAAATCATGCCCCGCCGCATACTCACCGCTCTGCAGCTTCTGCATACTCCTCAGCACATCGTTGAGCAGCGAACTCGCCCCAAACCGGAACCAGTCCGCGGACAACCACCCCTCCCCAAGCGTCTCGTTGACCATGCACAGGTAGTGCCACGCCTGCTTTCCAGTCCGGATCCCGCCCGCTGGTTTCATCCCGATCTTCTTCCCGCTTTTGCGGTACTCATCCCGGATCGCCTCAAGCATCACCAGCGTCACAGGCATCGTCGCCGCCGGAGCAACCTTCCCCGTCGAGGTCTTGATGAAATCCCCAGGACGAATGTACTCGATCGCAATATCACTCGCGCGGCGCACATTGTCGTAGGTCTTGAGTTCCCCTGTTTCGAGGATCACCTTCAGATGCGCCTTGCCGCACGCCTGCACAACCGACGCGATCTCTTCCGCGACAACATCATACTTGCCGGACAAAAACGCCCCGCGATTGATCACCATATCGATCTCATCCGCACCATCCGCAACCGCGCGTTCAACATCACGAATCCGGATATCCAGCGGATACTGCCCCGATGGGAACCCCGTCGCGACGGATGCCACATTCACCCCAGACCCATCCAACAACTCCGCTGCATACGGAACCATCGACGGATACACACACACCGCCGCGACCGGTCCGAGCCGCTTCCCCAAAAACTCCTCATCCCGATCCCAAGGCCGAACCGCCTTTCGGCACAAACTCCGCACCTTCTCCGGAGAATCCGCACCCTCAAGCGTCGTTAAATCAATCATCGACACCGCAAGCTCAAGCGCCGCAAGCTTCGACGCCTTCTTGATCGACCGCGTCGCAAACGAAGCCGCGCGTCGATCAACCATCACCCCATCAACAGTGGGGGAGTTGGGCAGCACAAATCCCATCACTCATCCTCCCCAGTCATATCAGCATCGTCCGACTCAACATCCGGATCAACATCAAAAGGCAGCCCCGTCGATTCCCACACAACCCATCCCCCAAGGAACAGCCGTACGCGATCCTTGAGCATCGTGTTGTACCCACCCTGAATCATCCGCTTCGCCATCGCGCGTGCGCTCGCCGATCCCGGATTCTCTCCATACACCACAAGGTTGTCATACTTGAGCAGTTCAGGATCAGCGTCATACTTCAGATCAATCTCATTGACCCGGATGTTCCGAGCACCCTCAATGCGCCCCTCCGCAAACCGCTCATGCTTCCGCACATCAATAAACAGCACCGCCTCAGAATCCCCCTGTCCTTCTTCATACAACTCCATCGCACGATTGAGATCAATAAACTCGATCTTCTTGTCCGAAAGATCCCCTTTGCAGCCCCCCAGCCCGAGCAGTGCAAAGACCGCCAAGAGCCATCCAAGAATCATCATCCGCTGCGTTACCTGTCCCATCGTGTACAAATTCCTTTATGCGTGCAATATTGTTCCTTCACAGGTGTTCTCCCACTCAGGACGACGCGTCAAATCCTATGCAAGCCCAGCCCAATACGATTCAAGGCATGATTCTCAAGCTCAATCAGACACCGAATCTCTCACGCCTCTCAGCATTCCTCATGCTGATCGTCTTTGCATGCGCCGTCCCATTTGCGTCCGCCGCCCAACCATCGTCCGAAAAAAATCACTTCAAAGCCACCGCCCAGACCTCCACCCTCGCAATCCCAGGCGAAGAAGCCCTCCTCATCATCGAAATCACCGTCGATGAAGACTGGCACACCTACTGGCCCGGAATCAACGACACCGGATACGGCCTCTCCGTCACCCCCTTCCCCTCCGAGCACCTCACCTTCGGAGAACCCTTCTACCCAACCCCAAAGCGATACATCGCCGCCGGAGACATCCTCGACCACACCTACGAAGACACCTTCCAAGTCCTCATCCCCTACACCGTGTCCGAAGACGCCGAGCCGGGAACAAAATTCGCAGTTGGCGCATCCATCGACGCGCTCGTCTGCAACCAGATCTGCATCCCCGAATCCGATGCAATCTCACTGATGCTTGCGGTCATCAACCCCACCGATCACACCTTCACAAGACAAGAAGCAATCGACGCATACGCAAGCCGCCCAACGGATCTCACAAGCGTCTCCCCCAAGTGGACCAAAGACGGAGTCCAACTCCAAATCCCCGGCGCAACGCACTACCAGTTCTTCCCAGCCGCAGACTGCACCCAACCCGCCAACCTCATCGAGGAAGGCGACACCAAGTCCAACACCCTCACCATCACCTTCGATCGCAGCTACGACGACCCAAACACCCCCGCAGTTCTTTCAGGACGCATCCGCGTGAAAGTTCTTGACACCTGGAAAGAGTTCAATATACACTTTGTACAAGAGGGTTCAAACCCATAACCAGCAGGAGAAGACCCAATGACCATGCTCAAAAAAATCGCATTCGCTTCCGCGTTCATCGCGTTGATCGCAACCGCCGCCATCCTCATGGGCGCCGCCCGGACCTCCACATCCGCAGCAGCCGCAGTCAAAGTCGGTGACACCGCACCAGACTTCACCCTCACCGATCTCGACGGCAACAAGCACACCCTCTCCGACTACACCAACGATGGCAAAATCGTCGTCCTCGAATGGTTCTCACCAAGCTGCCCATTTGTCCGCAAGCACTACCGCTCAGACACAGGCACCATGAACAAAATCGAAGCCGACCACGCCAACGACAACATCGTCTGGCTCCGCATCAACTCCGCGCACGGCCAACATCCAACCGCTGACCTCACGCTCAATCGTGACACCGCAAAGGACTGGGACATCAACAGCCCAATCCTCATGGACACCACCGGCAAAGTCGGCAAGCAGTACGGCGCCAAGCGCACCCCAGACATGTACATCATCACCGCTGACCAAACCCTCGCATACCACGGCGCCATCGACGACCGTTCAGACGCAGCAGCACCAGGAGATGTCAACTATGTCTCCAACGCGCTCGCAGAACTCCTCGCAGGCAAAGCCGTCTCCAACCCACAAACCAAGCCCTACGGCTGCGGCGTGAAGTACGACTAATCAGCCCAAACCAACAACCATAAAACCACCCAAAGCCCGGTCCCAGACCGGGTTTTTTGATTCCGAGCACGAACAAGACATTTCCACCACAACCTCCGCCCAACCGACCGATACACTCAAGTGCAAGGACGCATACACGACACCGCTCACGGAGCACCCAATGTTCGAAATCCCAGGCCCTCTAGGCACCCTCGTCAACTTCTTCATCATCGCGATCGGATTCGGATCCATCATCTTCGTCCACGAACTCGGACACTTCCTTGCCGCCAAATGGGCCGGCATCCGCGTCCTTGCCTTCTCCATCGGATTCGGACAAGTCGCCTGCTCCTACCGCAAAGGCATGGGATTCCAAGCCGGTTCCTCCGAGCCCGCATACCAAAAACTCCTCCGCGACAACAACGGCGACCACACCAAGCTCAACATCTCCCCAACCGAATACCGACTCAGCTGGCTCCCCCTCGGCGGCTATGTCAAAATGCTCGGACAAGAAGACCTCAACCCCGTTGCAACCTCCACCGCCAAAGACTCCTACCAGAACTGCCCAATCCCAAAGCGCCTCGTCGTCATCAGCGCCGGAGTCGTCGTCAATGTCATCACCGCCGCACTCCTGTTCATCGTCGTCTTCTCCGCAGGACTCAACATCATGCCCCCATCAGTGGGTCAGGTCCTCCCATCGAGTCCCGCATCCCTCGCAGCGCCGATAGATCCACAATACGCCATCGGTCTCCAACCCGGAGACACCGTCCTCTCAGTCAACAACAAGCCCGTCCGCGCCTTCCGCGACATCGCAACAGAAGCCGCGATGTCCAGTTCATCCCGCCCCGCATCCATCATCATCACCCGCGAAGGCATCGACCAACCCATCGAATACAACGCGAACCTCAAACCCGGCGCACAGCTCGGACTCCTCGATCTCGGGATCACACCCCTCCGCTCCACCGAGCTCATCCTTACCGACGACATGAACCTCTGGAACCAGCGTGCCGACGACTATGGACTCGCCCAGATCCCGCCCGGCTCAACAATCACAGCGATCAACAACCAGCCCGTCGAAACAACCGTGGACATCCAACGCATCGCGATGGACCACCTCGACCTGCTCATCAGCTACACCACCCCAGAAGGTGATCCGCAAGAACTCGCCATCAACGCACAACAAGCACTCATGACCCAACTGGTTGAGATCGACGACACCCACCTCCAAATCGAGCACATCCTCGGCCTCACAGGTCTCATGCGCGTCCACCCCGATGTCTCCGCTTCCGAAACCAAACAAGGACTCATGCCTGGAGACATCTTCATCAACATCGCAGGTGTCCCATACCCCTCCCTCGATGCAGGCATCAAAGCCATCCGAGACCACACCGGAAACCCAATCGACATCCAGGTCCTCCGCAGAGACTATCAATCAAACGACGAAACCGCTGCCCTGCGCACCGTCCAACTCGAAGTCCAAGTCTCCGACGACGGACGCGTCGGCTTCTACCCCGACACCACCACCTACTCATCCGCAATCCTCGCAGTGTCCCCTTCTGTCAACGATCAACTCTCCACCACCCTCCCCGCCGGCGCAACGATCAGTTCCATCGCAGGAACCCCAATCGCGACCCTCGACC
>JARGNC010000127.1 GCA_029212425.1 Phycisphaerales bacterium | reverse complement strand
GATCCCAACACCCCAACCAACCCCTTCGATCCCGGTGAAATCGTCTGGAGCACACAACTCCCGGGAAACTGCTCCGGGAACACCCCTGCATACAGCGATGGGGTTGTTTATGTCTCGACTGCTGACAACGGAACCGGTGGCGCAGGTCATATTCTAGCGTTTGATGCGACCAGCACAACGCAACCCAATCCAATCTGGGACACCCTCAACCCTGTATCGCTCGGATTCTTCGGAGCCGTGACGCACGCGGACGGATTCATCTACGCATCAAGCTACAACTTCCAAGGCACGCAGCGCAGCGCCAACACCATCAAACTCAACGCCGTCACCGGCGCCCTCCAATGGTCCATCCCAACCGTCCGCACCGACGCAGCACCGATCGTCCTCCCCAACGGACGCGTGCTGATCTCAGGAGGCGTCCCGACCTCACCCTCCACACTCTTCACCGGATCACTCCCCGCGATTGAACTCATCGAAGACCACGGGAACAACGCCACCTTGCTCTGGGATTCGTTCGAGTCCACACACAACGACCTCAACAACTCCGGATCATGGGACCAAGGCGAACCCTACCTCTCCATCGGAGGATGGGGACACCAACCCATCGCGATCATCAATGGACGAACCACCAAACTCGTCGTCGCGACAATGAACGCTCCAACAGGAATCAACCCCTTCTCCCACGCGAGCGACCTCCACACCATCGACCTGAGCAAACTCCCCACCGATCCGGGATTCATCATCTCGTCCCAACCCAACACCGGGACCACCCCCGCGATCATCGGCAGCCGAATCTTCTCGACCGCTGATTCGGGAATCTCCGCGATCTCCCTCAACCGCTCAGCCATTGTCATCCCAATCACCCAACAGATCCGCGCGATCGTTGATCACAATGCGCCTATCCGGACACTCCGACCCAAACCATGACCCGCAGACCGTCACATCACGGCTTTACGCTCATCGAGCTGCTCGTCGTCATCGCGATCATCGCGCTGCTGATCGGGATCTTGCTCCCTGCGCTGGGGTCCGCTCGCAGCAGCGCAAGATCGGTCCAGTGCGAATCGAATCTGCGTCAGCTGACCATCGCGTGGACAATGTACGCCGACGAAAACCGCAGCGCTCCGTTGCCTCATCTGCAGACCCCTGCTTCGGATCGTCAATACTGGTTCGGGACTGAACGCGCCTCCACACAAACACTGGATCACAGTGCAGGCACACTCTCGCCTTACCTCAGCGCTTCGCTGGGTGAACGCTCGATCTACGAATGCCCCGACCAACAAGAAGGCACCTACCGAAATCAAGGACAGCACGACACCTTCACCTCAACCTACGGCTACAACGCGTACGGCATCACCCCGAACACCACCGGATACCACACACTCCTCGGACAACGCACCCTCAAACTCCACCAGATCCAGAACCCAACCAAAATGCTCGTCTTCGCAGATTCGCTCATCGCGCTCTTCGGCGGACTCCCCTCCAACAGTGCACTGCTCGATCCACCAAACCTCTACGCAGGACATGGATACTGGATCGAGAACTTCTCCCCCACCACCGCGTTCCGTCACGGCATCGACCGCTCGACCGGTTTCGGACAAGCGGTCAACACCCGCGCCGACGGCTCGGTCCACAAGAACCCGCCTTCGCTTGAAGCACGCAATCTCCCTGAGCACGCGATCGGTTCGATCAGCAAGGACAACGACCCGCACTACATCCAATCGCCGCAGCGTTGGAAGTGACTCAGTAGTCCCGTCCATGCACACCATCCGCGGTGTTGTGAAGCTTGGTGCTTTCTCCTGTCATCGAGTTCAACACCCCCTCGCTCGCTTCGCTCGGGAGCAGCGCATCTGCGTGACCATCCGCGAACGCCATCGGTGTCTTCGCATCGAGCAACCCTTCCACACGCTGCGGTGTGTTCTTGCCGCTGAGATATGACAGATCATCATCCCAAAGCATCACCTTCCCAGAAGCGAAGCGAACATCATGAGGACGCGTCGAACGCAGCAGCGAGAGATCCCCTGCGTGCGACTCACCGTCCCAATATTCAGGGCGCGCAACGAATGAGTTTGCGTATTCGATCGAAATCATTTCTCGCTCGTTGATCCCGTTCTGAAAGTCAAAGTCCTCAATCTTCGGAAGTTCCTGCCCTTTGCGAGGCGAGATCCATGTCTCCCAGTAGGTTGGCCATTCATCGAATCCCGCAACCATCGCGGGCCACATCCAGCTGTGATCAAAGTAATCCGTGGTCGCGATGATCATGCCCCCTGGATACCACTCGACAATGATGTCATCCCCCACCGGCTCGTACCCATCCCCGAAATCGATCTGAGACGGAAGTTCACCCGGATTCTGCTGTGGATATTTCTTGTGTTCATTGGCAAACTGCTGGAACTGCGTCCCAACCGAACGCACATTGCTCAGAGCAACTGTCTGCAATGCGGATCCCCTGGCGCCCGACAGCGCGGGCAGCAGCAGTCCGATGAGTACGCCGATGATCCCGATGGTGACCAGCAGTTCAATAAGCGTAAAGGCGCGTGCGCGTTGCTGTTCCATTTAATCATCCTCCATCATTCTATTTTTGATCACCTGATACGCAGCGGGTTGCCACTTCTTCTCGCCCTTGTTCCAGGTCAAGATCAACGCGAAGATCGATTCATTCTTCTCGCCCTTTGGTTGAACGGGAATCTTGATCTGCACCGCTGTGGGGTCTTGCTTTGGTGGCGCATCAGGAAACAACGAAGCGGGCTGCATCTCCATCACCTGCGTCGAGACACCACCACCTCGCTCGCCTGGTGAGACATCTTCGTCTTCTGTTACAGTGTCCCGGCGCATCTCCATCCGTCGACCATCCGATGCGACAAACCGCTCCATCGTGATCCGAGTCAGATCAACCTTCGCGTCCTTGAACACCTTCGTCAGGTGTGTGAACATCGGATGATCCGCTTCGAGTTCCCCAGGCACCTTCCCCCCCATCGCGATGATCGCGTCGATGAACGAATCATGATCGCCGCTCAGAACTGGGATAAAAGCGTTGACCACCGCATCGCTGACCCCTTCAGGGAGTCCCTTCGGAGCATCGATCGATCCGAGCACCGATTGTGCTTGTCGAGCGATCGAATCTTGGATTTCTGAACGCACTTCGTCAACTTGTTTTTGATTCCCCGCTTTGGTGTAGCTCGCGTCGATCAGGTTGCCTTCTCCATCAATCACCGCGTCGACAACCCTTGGCCCGGATGGCGTGGGGTCTTTCTTACCGCTGGACATGAACGACACCGCCGCCCATGACAATCCACCGACCGCGAACAGCAGCGCGATGACCAACTTGACATCAGCGCCGCCTCGAGCGTTCTTGTACCGTTCCATTTGAATCTCCTGCTTGAGTCCCGTGCGAGTTCAGCGAGCGGATCCGCTGCTGATACGAGACTACCGGATGCGCCATAACGCTGTGCCTGTCATGTTTTTCGACACTACCCTTCGGTATGACCCAGAATCCCACAATTGACACCATGCTCGCCCACCGTTCGATCCGCAAGTTCAAGGACGAGTCGATCCCCGAATCCGACATCAAAGCCGCGATGATTGCTGGACAAGCCGCTGCGACTTCGTCCGCTGTTCAGCCGTACTGCATCATCCAGATCACTGATTCGAGCAAGCGTCAACAGATCGCGGACCTCGCGGGACCACAACAAAAAGTCCACGACTGCGGCGCGTTCTTCGTCATCTGCGCCGATCTGCGAAAGCACATGCTCATCACCAAGCGTGCAGGGACCGAGTACACCACAGGACTCGAAGCATTCCTCGTGGGCGCCGTCGATGCCTCCCTCTTTGCCCAGAACTTCAACCTCGCGCTCGAATCACTCGGATACGGCACATGCTACATCGGAGGTATCCGAAACGACCTCCCACAACTCAACGACATCCTGAACCTCCCCGAAGGCGTCCTCCCTCTCTACGGCTTATGCGCCGGAGTCCCCGACGAATCCCCATCACACCGACCAAGACTCGCGCCAGAAGCGATGCTGTTCACCAATGAGTACCCATCCGACGAAGAAACCCTTGCATACATCGACCAATACGATACGCTGTACAAGCAATACCTCACAGACCGCGGCGCCCCACCTGCGACATGGTCGGAATCCATCGCAAAGAAGTACAGCTACGCCGCCCGCGTCGGACTTGCAGCGTTCTTCAAATCCAAAGGCGCGAACCTCGATTGAGACAGGAACCCATCATGTATATCAAAAATTCTTTCGCAGTTGTTGTCCTGCTCTTGAGCTCCCTCGCCGCGTTCGGACTCACACAGCCAACCGCGCACTCCGAACCCCGATCTCCCAAAGCCGCGCCGACCATGCAGCCGTTGACGACCGATGTCGTCTACATCATCCGTCATGCCGACACCCAATCGGGCAACAACCCGGACCTCTCTGCCGAAGGAGTCGCTCGCGTACAGAGTCTCGTCAACATTCTGCAAGATGAACAACTCAGCGCCGTCTATGTCACCAACACCGGACGCTCGATCCAGACCGGTACTCCGCTCGCAATCGCAGATGGAATCTCGACAACCGTCTATTCCCCCTTCGATGCCGATGGAGTCGCACAGACCATCACCAGCATCCCAGGATCAAACGCAACCCTCGTCGTCGCCCATTCCAACACCGTCCCACTCATGATCACCGCTCTGGGTGGACCACTGATCGAAGACCTCGAAGAAACCGAGTTCGACCGCCTCTTCGCCGTCACCCTCAGCAACGGTCGATTCATCCGGATGCAAAAACTCCACTACGAGTAAAAAAACAGGAGCACCCTTTCGAGTGCTCCCGCTTCTCTTTGAACTCAATCTGCGTTCAATCAGATCATCGCTCAGCGGCGACGGCGTGATGCCATCAAACCACCCATACCCAGCAGCGCCATCGCAGAAGGTGCAGGCACGCGGAACGAGAAGTTGTCCATTACGAATCCAGCACCTGGATCTGTTTCTTGGTACACGACGCGCCAGATGTCGCCGGACAGTGTCGCAAAGTCTGCGGTCGATCCCGAGAAACTGTCAACGAGGTTGTCCGCTGCGTCGTACGCCCAGCCGTCGATCATGTCGACTTCGGAGTCGTAGCGTCCGTTGATGACATTTTCGAAGCTGACAAAGTTCACGCCTGAGCTGAACTCAGCTGTGATTGGTCCCGAATCGTTTTCGGATGAGAGCACATGACCCGCACCACCAAAGCTCGCGCCGAAATCACGGATCTGCAAACCGGTCGCGGAGAATGTCACATCAACACCTTGCGAGTTGAGCGTCATCATTTCGCCCGCAACAGTGCCAATGGCTTGTGCTTCAAAGTCGAAGTCCACCACACCTGCAGTTGCTGAACCAGCAACTACAGCCGAAAAAATACACATTGCCTTCATATTCATGTCGTTCTCCCACGAGAATGCGAGGTTTTTCACCCCTGGGTTGATTGGCCATCACAGATTTTATTGGCCTGTATCCTGAATCTATATCAGGATCACTAAAGGACCAATATTCTTATGAGTATTTTTACCTATGTAATAAATACCACCCCGAAACCCAATCCTGCTCAAAACCGCATCAACCCAGATGACAACTTGGGGATAAACACAAAAAAATGAGCATGCTTCACGCACGCCCATTTCTGTAAGCACTTGTTTATTCATAGACTTACGGCCTATCCTGAGTCGCGTATCCTGAGACAGTTTGTGTGTCCGCGATCCGCTCGTTCACATGCGAACTCGGAATGATCGACAACGCAAGAATGATCGCTATCGCGAACACAGCACCGAAGGCCCCCAATCGCAAGGACGCCCGTTGATCCGGGTATGAACTCCACTGAGAGACGATTTTTTCCGACATGGCGAACTCCTTTCAGTCCTTTGGCCGATTTAGGCCGATACTTGACGAGCGAATATCTTCGCTATAGCATACTATCCATCGGGAAGAAATCAATCGCTATAGCGAATTATTTCACATTGGAGAATAAATTTATGGATTTCGGCGACGCCGTCAAAGCACGACGCACCCAACTCGAACTCAGCCAAGGCGACCTCAGCGAACGCTGCGGGATCAGCAAAGCCATGCTCAGCGAAATTGAGTCGGGAAAGAAGAACCCCACCCTCCGCGTAGCCTGTTCCATCTCGCTCGGACTCGATTGCCAGATCTCCGACCTGCTCGATGTCCCACGCTCCACACGACTCGAAAAACTCGAAGGCGACAAACGACGCATCCTCGTTGACCCACAATCCGGAGTCGAGCGACACCTCCTCAGCCCACCAATGGTCTCCCACGGCGTCCAGGTCCTGCTCTTCATCTTCCCACCAGGTCAGAGCGTCGAGTTCAACGCCGACGGCGCCGGAGTCGTCGAGCACGCAACCTGCATCACCGGACGACTCGCGATCGAACGACTCGACCCAAGCATCGAAGACAACGCACGCGTCGAGCTCGGATCCGGAGAAAGCGCCAACTACGCCGCGGACGAACCCCACAGCATCACCAACCTGCTCGAAGCGCAAGAAACCCGCGCCTTCATCGTCATCGACGCCTCCCGTAGAGGCGAGCCGGTGGTGTTCGAGTAAGCAAGTATCCGAGCAACATGCAGCAAGTTGGAATCTAATCAGGAGTTGACGGATTGAGCAGCTCGAGGAACTCGCTCTTGCCCATTCCCCCTGCTTTCCATCGGAGCGCATTCCCATCCGCATCAGTCACGATGATGACCGGCGGGCCGACGATGTTGTAGCGCTCCATGAGTGCCGCATTCTCAGGATCATCAACATCAAGCGCAACCGGGATGAACTGCTCATTGACCAACGCGGTCACCTCTTCATCCGCCCACACCTGGCGCTTCATGATGCGACAAGGAGCACACCACACCCCGGTGAAATAGAGAATGATCGGCTTGTCTGTTTCAGCCGCTCTCTGCTGAGCCAAGGTGAAGTTTCCAGCCCAAGCGATGTTATTCGATGGGACATAAAAGCTGTACCACGCAAAGGCGAGCGAGAGAACGAGGAAAGTCAGCCAGAAACCTCTCCATATGTTGCGTTTCTTTTTGCCCACGGCCTTTGAGTCGGAGTCGTTGGTGGATGGTGATGTGGAAGGCGAGTCATTCATCGTGTAATCCCGTATCAGTTCAAACCTGCACTCCCGGATTCTAGGGAGCGGGTGGCCTTAGAGTGAACGCTATGAATCATCACGAGTATTCGGCGGCTGTAACAACCAGCTCGCAATCAAACCGCTCATCGAGCTGAATATCCCTACGCCGACAACCATCAACACCATCGCGACGATCCGTCCGCCGGTTGTGACCGGCG
>JARGNC010000126.1:2608-7329 GCA_029212425.1 Phycisphaerales bacterium | reverse complement strand
CCACGACCTCTCGCACCTCTCTCAGCGAAGCGTCCACGACCTGCTCTCAATGACCGATCGTCCAGTCATCGCATCGCACTCGAACTGCAGAGAGTTAATGGGCGATCCTAACTCGCTCTCAAACCAAAGACACCAGAGCGACGAGACCATCGCGGAGATCGCCAATCGTGGGGGGGTCATCGGGATCAACCTCCTCTCTTCGTTCCTCCAGCCGGGTCTCCGCGACAATGGACGCGCGGACATGGAATGGATTGTCCGTCACATCGAGCACATCTGCGAGATCGCGGGAAACACAACTTGTGTCGGACTTGGTTCAGACATGGACGGCGGATTCGGCGCCGATGAACTCCCCGAAGGCATCAACACGCCGAGTGATCTGTCGCACATCGGTGAAGCACTCCGTAATCATGGATGGAGCGACACGGATATCGCAGGATTCACCCACCAGAACTGGTTGCGATTCTGGGGATGGGACAGCTAACTGGTCGTGCCTGTCGATCCGACTAGTCGATCCGGCCTTCGGATGCCGCCCTGCGTGCCGCGATGGTGTCGAGCGGATGCCCGCACTCCGGACAGATCACCGGCGGCATCAGTCCCGCGATGTTGTATCCGCAGAAATAGCAGTTCCCATCGATGTCCGCAGCGCGAGGTGTCGCGTCGAGCATCGCGTCCCAGATGACAGTGATTGCGGATCGAGCGACTGCTTCATCGCCTTTGACGAGGATAATCGCGTAACGGTCGCTTGATTTGAGCGGGTTTTCGATAACCTGTGCGCCGATACCTCGGAGGTCGAGCCCGTAGATGATCTGAGCCGCGTGCGAGGACGATGGCGCGGTGGTGAGGATGATCGTGTTGGGATCGCTCGGCATGGAGGGACAATAGGGGATAGTGTTGATCCATGTCCAAGCAATATTCACACATCCCGGTCCTCGCTGACGAGGGTGTCGAGTATCTGCAACCTCAGTTGGGTCAAGTGTTTGTGGATTGTACCGCAGGATTGGGTGGTCATGCGTGCCTGATCGCTCCCGCGATCGGTCCGACCGGAACCATCGTCCTCAACGACATGGACGCCGGGAATCTGGCACGAGCGGAGGAATCCGCTCGGATCGCGATGTCTCCCGATGACCCAAAATCCGCGAATGTCGTCGCAATCCAGGGGAACTTCGCTCAGCTTCCTCAAGAACTCGTCAAACGCGGGATCCAAGCGGACATGGTCCTCGCTGATTTGGGATTCGCGAGCACGCAGGTCGATGATCCGGAGCGTGGGCTGAGTTTCCGTCATTCTGGTCCGCTGGACATGCGTCTGGACCAGTCCTCCCCAATCGATGCGAAGGAGTTGGTCAACACGCTCCCAGAGAAGGAAATCGGGGATCTGATCAAGCAGTTCGGGGAAGAAAAGCACGGCAGACGCATCGCACGAAAGATTGTTGAAGCACGGGCACTTGCGCCGATAGAAACGACTGATCAGCTTGCCGATCTCATCCGTTCGGCCGTCCCGTACCCCAAAGGACCCCGCAGCCCCATCCACCCCGCGACACGCACCTTCCAGGCGCTTCGGATCGTGGTCAACGATGAGCTGGGTTCACTCGGACTCCTTCTCCGCTCGATTGGTTTCGGAGCGAAGAAAGTCCAATCGGGAGACACGGGTTGGCTGAGTCCCGGCGCACGGATCGCGATCATCGCGTTCCACTCGCTCGAGGATCGTCCGGTCAAGCAATCGTTCGCCCGTCTGGGGGACGAGGGGCTCGTCGAGCTGATCACACGCAAGCCCGTCGGGGCAAGCGAGCAAGAGATCGGGATGAATCCGAGATCACGCTCCGCGAAAATGCGTGTGTGTCGGGTGCTCGATTCAACGATCGGGTAATCCAGTTCGGAGCGCGAAGGAATGCGTTCTGTTTCACAAGTCACTTTTTTAAGCAGGCACCATTGCATGCGCAGCGCCAAGGAATCGGCCGTGACCAGAGAAAGCAAACTCGCACTCATTCTGAGCTTCGTCCTGATCCTCGTGGTCGGGGTGCTTGTCAGTGACCACTTCTCTCAAGCGAACACCATGGACCCAGCCCAGTTGGATGCGCTGAATCGTCAGCCGCTCGTGCAGCTTCCCGGTGCAGAGCGCAACCGCATCGATAACGCGATCGATCGTGTGATGCCTGAAGAAAACCGGTTCGCGAACACGGTTCAGCGCGACCCCGATCCTGTCGTGATCGCCAATGGTTCAGGTCATACCGGTTCACTCCTCGATGAACTCTCCAACAACTTCAATGCGCCGGCGCTTGCGAGCCCGGTCCAGATTGAAAACACCCGAGCCCAGAGTCAACCCACCACACGCGAACTCGGTGCTGTGAATCACAAAACCTACACCGTCCAAGAGGGTGATTCGTTGTACCGGATCGCTGCTGATATGCTTGGTGATGGAAACCGCTGGAACGAGATCCAACGCCTCAACGCGGACAAAGTTGGAAGCAGCGGAGTCATCAATCCCGGGATGACGCTCAAACTCCCGAGCAACGCCCGCGTGTCTGCTCCCAAGCAAGCTCCAGCCCGTTCGACCATCGTTACGAAGAAACCAGCAGCTTCGACCACAACCTACACCGTCGCGTCTGGAGATACCTTGGGTGAAATCTCGATGAAACTCCTCGGCACTTCCCGTCGAGTTGATGAGTTTGTGAAGCTCAATGGTCTCAAAGACGCGAACGATATCCGTGTGGGCATGAAGCTCAAAGTCCCTGCAAAGTAAGTTGATCCGCCGGAGCCGATGATGTTTGTGAAGTTGATCGTGCTGATTCTGGCGCTCGGTTCAACCGGGGTAGGCGTGCTCTCCGTGCGTCAAGCTCGGCTCGAAACCTCCAACGAGATGACCCAGTCAAGACTCCGCAGCAGAGAGCTGACGCAGCGGTCGATGGAACTCCGCGCACAAATCGCAGAGCGGATTACTCCAGATCAGATCCGCGCGATGCTTGGTGAGCAGCTTGATCAATCCATGGTCAACCAGACCCATCGAAGGATCGAGTTGCTCGATCCGCGCGATCCAGAGCCTGCGATTGCTACGGAAGATGAATCGGTCGATCGCGAGCAAGAACCAGAACACCCAAACTTCTGGACACTCGACGACGGCACACGCGTCATCGTGATTGATCCGGAGAACTGACGCATGAGCACGATCACGACCAGCGGATTCTCACCTGCACAAGAAGTACGGTTCAGCCGCATCGTTCTTGCGATCCGTGTCGCGGTGATTCTTGGGTTGGTATTGGTGCTCGCTCGAGTGGCGCAGCTCCAGATCGCGCCAAGCGAACCGCTTTCTGCACACATCCAACCACGCGCGACGACACACACGCTCGGGGCTACCCGTGGCGATCTGCTCGACCGTCGCGGCCGAGTGCTCGCAACCTCTCGCATCGCTCGACGAGTGATTGTTGATCCGACCACGATCACTTCGAATCTTGATCAAGCAGTGGTGGGGCTCGCATCCGCGCTCTCAATGGATCCCGGTCAGCTCGGACAACAGATCATCGGCGCGGTCCTCGAAAACAAACGGCGGGCATCGGTTATCGCAGAGATGAAACAACGCGAAGCGGACGGGCTTGAACCACTGCTCGACGACGAAGGGAATCCAAGAAAGCTGCCCCAGCTGAGCCGATACCTCCCCATCAGCGGATTGATTGATATTCAGACCGCCGACAAGGTCCGCGCATTCAAAGAAGACTCCAAAAACTCAGGCGTGTTCCTCGAAGACCAGCAGGTCCGCCAAGCGAGCGCGGGTGATCTGGTCGGCTCCATCGTCGGGAAGCTGGGATACGCGAAAGACAACGCAACAGAACGCACTGGAATTCTCGGCGCTGAAAACCTGTATGAACCACAACTTGAAGGCGTGGATGGATCACTCACCTATGTCCGCGATGCTCGCGGCGGTCCGCTCTGGGTGCAGCGCGGCGCATGGACCGAGGAACAACGCGGCGCCGATGTTCGACTGTCGATAGATCTTGAAATCCAGCGCATCGTCCTCGAAGAACTCACCGCTGGTGCAGAGTTCGCAAACTCCGCAGGCGCACGAGCGGTGGTCGTCAATCCAAACACAGGGGAAGTCCTCGCGATGGCGGATGTCCTCCGCGAAATCGAAGGGCTCGCCGAGTTCCCGTGGTACGATCCCAATGGAGATGTCCCCGCAGCGACGCTCCCTGATATACGCGAGCGACCACGATGGCGCGTACTCGAACCCGATGACAAGCGAGGCGAAGGAGGGAACGCTCAAGCTCGCAACCGAACCGTGCGTGATCTCTATGAGCCGGGATCAACTTTCAAACCCTTCGCGTGGTCGCTTGCCAAAACCAAGGGGTTGCTTCCTGATGATGAAGTCATCCAGATCAAAAACAATCGCTACAACCCCTACGGACGACGCGTCCTCACCGATGTCACCCCCAAAGAATCGCTCACATGGGACGGCGTGCTCGAATACTCCTCCAACATCGGGATGGCAATCGCGACCGAACGACTCGGACACAAAGAACTCCGCAACACCATCCGTTCGCTTGGATTCGGGAGCAAGTCCGGATTGGGGATCATGGGAGAGCAAGCGGGGATCGTCACAAGCGAACGCGACTGGACACACTGGACGCAGACTTCGGTAGGGATGGGGTACGAAGTCTCAGTAACACCGGTACAAATGGCGCGAGCGTTCTCCGTGTTCGCACGCGAGGGTGTCCTGGCGGGGACGCTCCCGC
>JARGNC010000126.1:0-2598 GCA_029212425.1 Phycisphaerales bacterium | reverse complement strand
ACTTCGACTCACCGCTGCGGGTCTTGACGATCGCCCCGGACTGACCAAAGACGAGATCATCATCGAGCGTGTGTTTGATGCGGACGCCGCGATGCGTGTGCGTGGACCAATGACCATCGTCGCACAGAACATGGACGACAAAGATCAGCGATACAACGGCGCCCCCGCTCCGAAGTACTCGATGTTCGGAAAGTCCGGCACTTCAAATATCCCCTGCATCCCGCCTGCGGGGATGCGTCGTCCAAACAACGCGTCGGGATACTTTGCAAACCAGTACAACACAAGCTTCATCGTTGCGGCGCCCGCAACAATCCCGGAGATCGTGGTCATCGTGGTGATCGATGATCCTGGTCAGGAGCGTGTCCGCAATCGGACGCACTATGGATCGCGCGTCGCGGGACCTGTGGTCCGCAAGATTGTCGAGCGTGTGCTGCCGTATCTTGGGATCGAGCCAGATCTACCGGTCGACGAAGATTGAAAACACTTTAAATCGGTGACTGTCCGCTGAGTGCCGCGTTGCGTCCTCCCGGACGGACAATACGGTTGATGAACGATTGGTACTGTGCATCAAGTTCTCTGAGCGGCACTCCAGGCGCGATGACCGAGAGCACACCCGGACCCGATCGACGCGACCGCAGCGTGCGTGCATCGGTTTCACTGAGATTGCTCAGAAGCTCACCGCGCACCGCGAGTTGGAGTGTCCGCGCCAACCCAGTCGAGTATCGACCGCCCTCAAACTCGCGGAAGAAGTGGATCAGCGCCCAGTGCTGCGCGTAATAAGTCAGCACCCGAGCGCCGCCTTGATCGGTCGACATCAAGTCTTGGGGTCGGTTGCTGACGAGTGTGTGCAGCGACATCAGCGAGCCGTTCGCGTGCGCCTTGCGGAGCTGGTCATAGCGTTCAAGATTCGCCCAAGGCAAGAATTTCGGCGTGTCGGGTTCAACCTCGTCCCAGCGGAACCCTTCGAGATAACACGCGATGCCCTCGTCGAGCCAAACAGGGAGCCGATCGATCATGACAGAATGCGCGTACTGGTGCCACCCCTCGTGCGCCGCGATCGCGAAGGAGTCGCGCGGACCCAGGTCGTAGTACACGCCTGTGGTCCCAACGCTGAACCCGCCTCGTTCGATCGCAAGGTACACCGGTGCTCGATCCTTGAGGACCTTCTTGGTCATCGTTTCCCATTGCCTGCGCGATCCCAGGAAGTACGTATCGACCGGCTCACTCGGTTCCGGAAGCACCGTGAGCGCGGTGCGTGCATGGATCTGCGAAAGCTCCACGAACGACGGGATGCGGATCAACATCTGCCGATCGGTGATGGTCGTGCGGATGGTGCTGCTGGGGGTGTAGTAGGTCCATCCATCATTCCCCTGATATGTCCAAGGCTCGCGCTGCGCCACAAACCGCTGCACAGGTGCAGCGAGCGTAGTACTGCTTCGTGATGACGAACCGCTCGACGAGCACCCAGTCGAGAGTGCCGTCGTTCCAGCGATCACAACCAACGCAATCGCGCGGCTCATCCGAGTTTGTCCAGCATGGATTGCATCGAATCTCGATCCTGCTTCTTCTGCTCAAGCTCCGCGCGCGTCTGGTTGACCAGGTGCTCCGGAGCTTTGTCCGTGTATCCGGGATTGGACAGCCGTCCTTCGAGTCCAGCGATGGACTTGTTGAGGTCTTCGAGTTCCTTGGTCAAGCGTTCCTTCTCAACAGACGCATCCACAGCATCCGCGAGATCACTCACGCGGTACTCAGCCCCCTCAAACACAAACGCGGCACTCGATTCAGGCGCTGCGTCGTTGCTGACCTCCTTGAGGTTGCACAATGTCTCAACCATCGGCGACCACCTTGCGACATCGCTCGCAAGCTCACCAGAAACATGGAAGACAACCTTCCGCTTCGGAGGGACTTTGTTGGATGCACGCACCTCGCGGATCGCGGTCGTGAGCGCGACCATCCGCCCGTATGCTTCCTCCGCGACCTCGTCACGCAGCGATTGATCAGGTTCCGGCCAACCCGATTGGCACAGGGTCTCCGAGGACTTGGTCTCGTCGAAGCCGAATCCCTCGATCTCACGCATCGGGATGGTTGAAAGCCGTTCGTGAATCGCCTCTGTAATAAACGGCGTCACCGGATGCATGAGCCGAAGAATTGAATCAAGCACATGACGGAGCACCGCCGCCTGATTCGGATCGGTCCCAACGGTTGGCTTGATCGATTCAAGATACCAATCACAGAAATCGCGCCAGAGCAGATCGTAGATCGCGTCCGCGTAGTCCTTGAACATGTAGTTCCGCAGCGCGGTGTTCACCGCACCGGTCGCGTGCACAACACGCGAGAGCATCCACCGATCAACGAGCGAAAGCTCCTGCGCATCAATCGGTGCGCCAGCTTGGACCGGATTCTTCTCCAGCATCATCATTGCAAATTTGGCCGCGTTCCAAAGCTTGTTGCACAGGTTGCGTCCGATGTCGAACTTCGGAGAGGTGTTCTTGCCAGTCGCTTTGTCCATCTCGACAGGCATCCGCACATCCTGCGTCTGCGTCGTCATCTGACAGAGCGTGAAGCGCATCGCGTCGGCGCCGTGGGAGTGGATGATGT
>JARGNC010000125.1 GCA_029212425.1 Phycisphaerales bacterium | reverse complement strand
TGCGTCTTCGAAGACTGTTGACGAGTGCATTCTCAAGTCGCGATGCTGTTACAACTGCCAGAGTCCGTGCTCGATGCCGCCGAGGATGTAGATCGAGAATGTGCCCTGACCTGGGATGTTCATTGGAGGGATCGCAATCTGAGCTCCACCTTGCTCAGCGGCTTTTACCGCGGCTTCGATGTCATCCACCAAGATATAGGGGCGAACAACCGGTGTTTCGGTATCGCGCATTGGTGCACGCACTCCGATGCGTCCGCCGTCCTTGAGCAAAGCCGTGCGAGCGTTTCCGAGTTCTGGGATCGGTTTGCTGAACTCAACATCGTGCGATTCCGACAGAACTTCACATGTTTCATTTACCGATTTCGTAACGATCTCAAGATACTGCACCTGCATCGTGTTTGATTCGGTTTGAGGGTCGTCGCGATCAGTTGTCGGTTGGTCAACAGCGGATGCTCCGATCAGAAGTACCGATGCAAGAAACAGAATGCTCAAAGGAATGGCTGTAGATTTCATCTGTTGCGTGTCTCCTGTATGCTCTCGGGCGCTACCTAGCGATTGTGTAAATGTGGTCAAGCATTCCAAGCCGTCTCAGTCTTGGTGTGTCAAAGTCTGAGCACCCAATGTACCACAGTTTGTACGAAAAACAGCAAGAGATCAGCGAGATTTCTCTAGAGAGTGTGTCTGGCTGTGCAAACTCCAGTACACACTTCGATCGTTGACGCTGATCGGGGATTCGATTAAACTCATTCAAGACATGTGTCGTGGTGTGTAGCAGTCATTCGTGCAAGTCTTCGGACCCATTTTCAGCTGAGGTGCTCATGCAAAATCCATTTTATGCTGGAGTCGGTGGTGTTCTCAGTGCTGACATTGCCGTGCCTGAACACGCCAATGAGTTGGAGTTTTATCAGAAAGTACTCACAACAGGAACTTCTCCATTGTGGAGAGAGGATCTCAGCAACAACCATGGCGCTCCGATCATCGGGTTGGGAGAACGAGTGCCCGAATATGAGGCGTTACCGCTCCAGTGGATGCCGCACTTCCAGGTTGCTGATGTTGCGATGAGTGCGCACCAAGCTGTAGAACTTGGTGGGACAGAACTCATGCACGGCAAAGCCGACGACGGGAGCAGCCAATGGGCTGTGATTGTCGATCCATCCGGTGCTGCGTTCGGGTTAATCCCTGTGGTTGATGATGCGGTTGAGGCAAGTACACAAGAGCGCAGCGGACGAATCGCTTCGCTATCGCTCTCGGTATCGGATGTGCCTCGCATATCGAATTTTTACGAGCAAGTCATTGGATGGACTGTCGATTCGTTAGCGAAGCAAGGCATGCATGCGATGTTGCGTCCCGATGGAAAGGTCGCTGTTGCGGAAATTGATCCACTGAACGATGGTTGTGGGGATGTGCCTTCAGTCTGGATTGTGGGTCTTCCGGTTGACGATATCGAAGAGAGTCTTCGCCAAGTTCAGGAGGGAGGGGGAGAAGTTGTCATCCGTTCAGACGATACGGGTGTCGCTGTCATCCGAGACCCGGTGGGTGTGTACTTTGCACTTCAACCCAATCATTGAATGACCAATACGCTTCCGATCTCATGTATTCAAGAAACCGGGACAAGTCATACAGTTTCTGGAACTGCGGGGTTGAGGAAACTCAGGTGGTGCGCTGCATGGGCAGCGTGAAACTGGTTGAACTCATCGCGTGACATGTTTCCGAATCCCGGGTGTGGGTGAAGCGGGTTCGTGGATGCTTTGAAATCGCGAACACATTTTTCAAACTTTTCAAGCTCCACGCGGTCATCAAGATCATTGCTCGGCACGAACATACCCGCAGTTTTCATGCCATTGATGGACCTTCCCTCCAGCAAGCGGGGCAACGCGAACCGACGCAGCAAAGGGCGAAGCGGCATCCCGAGTGTGTTCATCCATGTGGGGTACCCATCCATGTTCGCTTCCATCGTCAAACGCAGATGATTGCACATCTGTGCCAGACTCCAGTTTCCGGTCGGTTGATACCCGGTTTCGATGAGCTGATTGCATTCCGTAACCGTTTCGTCGAGGTTCTTCAGGTTGAGTTCGCGTCGCATGGTGTCCTTGCGGGGGTTTGTGTGTTGAGTTGAGCCAGCCAAAACTGTATGCCTTTGCTCATGATTTGGCTTTCGTGATTCTCTCTTTCATTTCTAATGATCAACATGAATATTCTGCAACCTACGCGGCATGCACCATGTTGAACTCTGGTGCGGTACTCTCCGCGATATTCAAACTTAACCAATAGAATCGCTTCGGATTCACACTGAAAGAGGTCTTGCATGAGAAACTTTTACCAAGTTTGTTGCATGGTGTCCTGTGCTGTGTGCGCTGTGGGTCCAGCTACCTCGCATGCGGGGTACACGCATGTTGGGCCGTCTGAGGACTCCAATCAAACCCAGAATCAAAACCAGCCCACGCAGTCACCAGGTGAACTCCAGCTAGGCAGCTTTGAGGTCAGCACAGCTATCAGTGGTCAGACTCAACTTGATGAGAGCGGGTTCGAGGTCTTTGCAAGCAAGGACCCACAGATCCCTGATCCGAAACCAAACTTCGATGAATGGGCAAGCGAAACCTTCGCGCTCCCGCCTGGATTTGCGCCGGACCTCCCAGCTGGTTCCGAATCCCTGCTCTTCCCGCCTGGTTGGCGTGACCCAGATTCTGAGAACTTCTGGTCGTATGCGTTCGTCATGACGATTGATGAACAACCACCCGAAGCGCCTCGGGTTCAAGAACTGCTCGAACTCTACTACGACGGTTTGATGAGCGCCTTTGCGTCCGGCAAAGAGAAAGAGTCGCTTATCACACCTACCAAAGTCGTCGTGAATCAGATCAATACGAACCGATACGAAGCGTCGATGCACCTGGTAGATGCGTTTGCAACCTTTGAACCGGTCGATATCAGTGTGCGAATCGAGACAGTTGCTGCCGAGGACGGGCACTCGCAAGTCCGTGTTCAGATCAGTCGACAGCGCGATGACCATCAGATATGGAAAGATTTATCCGCAGCGATCGAGCACATTCTTGAATCGCCACCAAGCGAGGAGCATCCATAAGTGCGATCGAGTGGAGGCATTGAGATCCAAGAAAGGCAATGCCGCTTCGTCTAAAATGATTACTTTCTTCGAAGGGGTCATATGACGCAGCATCCTCGAAACGCCCAACTCAGTAGTGAGCCCGACCGTGATCGTGTCATGGGTGCTCTCGAAGCATTGCACGCTCGCTATCGTGATTGCAACGAGGGACGCATCGCGGACTACATCCCCGAACTCGCGAAGGTTGACCCAGAAAGTTTCGCAATCAGCATCGTCACGGTTGATGGCGAAGTGTTTGAAGTCGGGGATCACGAGAAGAAGTTCACGATCCAATCGCTCTCAAAACCTTTCACGCACGCGCTGGCGCTCGCGGATCGGGGTCGTGAGTATGTCATGCAGCGTGTTGGGGTTGAGCCGTCGGGAGATTCGTTCGACAGCATCATTCGTTTGGATGCGAACAACCGTCCACACAATCCGATGGTCAACGCGGGAGCGATCGCGGTCACCTCCATGATCGAGGGTGATACTTCGGAACATCGACTTAATCGCATGCTCGAGATGCTTGGCAGGACCATCGGCAGCATGCCAACCATTGATCAAGCGGTCTTTGAGTCTGAACGAACTACCGGACATCGCAATCGCGCGATGGCGCACCTCATTCTCAACTTCGGGATCATCGAGCGTGATGTCGAGGATGTGCTCGATCTGTACTTCAAGCAATGTTCCGTGGTCGTGACCACACGCGACATGGCAACGATGGCCGCGACGCTCGCCAACGGTGGGATCAATCCGAAAACGATCGAGCGCGCGATCGAGCGCGAGTACATCCGTGATGTGCTCACCGTCATGCACACCTGCGGCATGTACAACTACGCTGGGGAATGGGCGTACACCGTCGGACTCCCCGCAAAGTCGGGAGTCTCTGGTGGGATTATCGCGGTTGTCCCTGGTCAGTTCGGGATCTGTGTTTATTCGCCACCTGTGGATGAGCGGGGCAACAGCGTTCGCGGGATCAAGGTGTTCGAGGACCTGAGTCGAAACTCAGGGATGCATGTCTTCGAGACTTGGCACCAGACCGGTCAGGTGCTCAACCACATCGACGAGGTCAAGGACCCATCCCCTGCACTACCGGACACGACGCAGCCCGTTGGAGATGCGACGGTGCACAAGCGCGAGTTTGAGCTTGAAGATCCGTCCGAGATGAACTAATCCCGTTACAACTTCCCGCCGCACTTCTTGCAAAAATCAGCATCGAAGTCATGGTCATGTCCCCCGCACGATGGGCACGCTTGATCTGATTTGTTCCCTTGGGAGTTGGAAGCAGAAACGATTTCCGCAGAGAGAATCCCGGTCGGGACAATAATGAGCGAATATCCGATCAGCACCAGCACAGCGGTTGTTGCTTTGCCGACCACAGTGATGGGGATGATGTCCCCGTATCCGACAGTGGTCATGGTGATGATTGCCCAGTACATCGCGCTGGGCATCGATTTGAAGTCCTCATTCCCAGCGCCGTATTCAACCACATGCATGAGCGCGCTCGCAATGAGCACGACAATCAGTACTGTGGTCATGAACACCGCGATTTTGTGCCGACTGATGTAGAACGCTTTGCGGAGTGCGGATGCTTCTGAGAGGTACCGTGCAAGTTTGAACACGCGGAAAATACGCAGCAGTCTGAGTGTCCGGACAATCATGAGCCGTTCGCTGCCTGTGCCGGGAAGCAAGATTCCAAGAAATGCTGGGAGGATTGAGAGGAGATCAATGATCCCAAAGAAGGATGTCGCGTAGCGAAGGGGGCGACGGACAACCATGAGCCGAGTGATGTATTCGATCGTGAACAGGATTGTGAACACCCATTCGAGCGCATAGAAAATCGTTTTGTATGGTTTTTCATCCGCGGCATCAAGCGTGCTCAGGATCACGACAAGCACTGATAAAAAGATCGCGATGATCAATCCAACATCAAATGCTTTGCCGGACTTGGTATCCGTTCCGAAGATAATCAGATGGAGCTTCTCTCTCCAGGGCGACAACTTCCGCGGCTGCTGATTCTCGTTGGACATCCGGTGCTCCGTGTGCATGAAACTCAGACAATCTTGTCTCTATTTTCTATCGGCATACACACCACAGTTGTCTTGACCAGAATCCGACAGTCGTCCGCACCGCGTGCTGACAATCGGGTATCATCAACCCAAATACACCTACGGAGCACTTGCATGGACGCCAGAGAAGCACTCAAACGAATGAAAGAAGGCAATCTCCGCTTTGTTGCCGGGAAGTCTGCAGAAATCCATCGCACACACAAACTCGTGGATAACCAGAAACCTTTCGCGATCGTACTGGGATGCTCAGATTCCCGCGTCCCCCCTGAAATCATTTTCGATCACGGCGTGGGTGATATGTTCTGCATCCGCGTCGCAGGAAACATCATCACACCACTCGAGCTGGGCAGCGTCGAGTTCGCGGCCCTCAAGTTCGGACCCCGCTTGGTCATCGTCATGGGACACACCAAGTGCGGCGCGGTCCAAGCAACCGTGGAAACAGTCCAGAGCGAAGTCCGACCAGAACTCTCGCAGGGGATGGAAACCATCGTTAACTTCATCGGTCAATCGGTGGACACCAACGCATCGGACGAGTTCGACGAGGTCGTGACCAACACGATCAAATCAAATGTTCATAACGCGGTGGATCATCTCATCCGCGAATCCGAAGTCGTCCAGCAACTGATGCGGGATGATGGGATGCTCGTCGTCGGAGCACGGTACGCGATCGAGACAGGCGAGGTCGAGTTCTTCGATTGAACACGAGCATGAAAAAACCACCCGATGATGGGGTGGTCACATTGAATACTGAAGTTGATTGGATTTACCGACGGTAGGTAATCCGCGCCTTGGTGAGGTCGTATGGCGAGATCTCAACGGTGACCGTGTCGCCTGGCAGAATACGGATGTAGTGCTTCCGCATCTTCCCAGAGATGTATCCGATGATCTCAGTCTGCTGCTCGTTGGGAAGGCGGACCCGGAACATGGCGTTGGGGAGCGCTTCGGTTACGATCGCGTCCATTGTGATTTTGTCGTCTTGCTTTGCCATGTGTCTATCGGTCTCCAAAGTCCATTCGTACACGATCCGACCGGAACCCCCGGCAATCGTGGATCAAAGGATACGCAGCACCTTGCGATGAGATCGATTTTTTTGCCGCACTCCGCGTGTTTTGGGTATGAAATGCACCATTGGGAGCGTCAGATTACCCCAAGAGCACCTTGCGAGGCGCGATCAAACACAGGTCGTTGAGGTTCGTTCCGGTGGGGCCGGTCCTGATCCCACCACCAATTGAATCCAAAAAACCAAGCACACCATGGTTTGTAAGCGCCGACTTTGCTGAGAGCAGAGTCGCGCCCGATTCGATCATGTCATCGGATACCACCCCTCCCGCGGCTTCAGTTGGGCCGTCAATCCCGTCGGTCGCCAATCCAATGCACACCCAGTCCTGTTCCCCGGACTCAGCGAGATGTACGGCGGATGAAAGCAGCGTCTCCATGCAAGGACCACCAATCCCGCTGGACACACCAACATCCACCGTAGTCTCCCCAGCAATGACACATGCCGAGCTGTTCGATTCCAAGAACCGCTTGGCAAGCAATCGTCCCTGCTCCGATGAGTCCCCGGAAACCATGTCTGCATGGAACCCGATGGGAATCCCGAGCGATTCGAAGAACCGGACCACCGCATCGAGCGCGGTGCGGTGGTTCCCAACAACGGCGTGATCAACAGGGTTCGCAGTGCTGAGCATCGGACCCGATGCGATGGTGTTGAGATCGTCCCCAAGCACATCGGACAGCACAACCGCGGAGCAGTGCGGCACATGAGATAAAAGTTCAGCCAACCCACCCGCTTTGAGGGTTTCGAGCGATCGTCGGGCTTGATTCAGTTCATGGATCGTCGCGCCGCTCGCGTTGAGTGATTTGGTGGTCTGGACGATCTCTTCAAGCGTCACGCCGGGGCGGGGGCTGCAAAGGTGTGCCGAACCGCCTCCTGATATGCAGACGATGCACGAATCCGTAGCAGGGATCGACCGAGCGTACTCCGCGAGCACGCTGGTCGCTTCGACATTGCGAGTGGTGGGGGACGGGTGATCAACACCGAAATACGCAACCCGGTCATCCACCGCATCAGGGATCATCGCATCGGGACACAGCACAACCCCACCCGCAAACCTATCTTCGAGCCCCTGGATACATGCTGTTGCCATCCCCGCCGACGCCTTCCCAAACGCAAGGACATGCGTGGGCGAATCAAACGGATCAAAGTCGATCGATGCTCGGACCAGCTCGGCCGGGTCACACGCACGGAGGACTTCGCCGATCAGGGCGCGAGCGACGCGTTGGACATCTGGGTCAAGCGACGATGACAAGGTGATCGGGGTCATACTTTGAGTGCCGATTGCAGCCGAGTGATTGCTTGATCGATGGTGCTCATCTGTGTACAGAACGCGAATCGGACAAAGCCCGCGC
>JARGNC010000124.1 GCA_029212425.1 Phycisphaerales bacterium | reverse complement strand
GGCTTGGTCGCATCGCGTCGTCGCCGCTAATCGGTTCAGTTCTGCTCAAACCCAAATCAACTGACCGAGACGATTCGATGAATCGTCTCGTTTTTTATGTCTGGTATGCACACGCCTCCCAAATGACCCGGCTTCCGCTCACCCCTACAATCACGCATGGCTCCAAGTAAAGCATCCAACTCCACTCTTGAAACCGTTGAACCCATCGGCGCTCGCGTGCTGATCCGCAAGGATGAGGACAAGAAGCAGACCTCGAAGGGCATCCACCTTCCCGACAAGATCGAGATCCCCACGATTACTGGTCGGGTGGTCGCGATCTCGACGCAGGTGGACAATGACCCGGATTATCCGATCGTCAACTACGACCGGATCTTGTTCAACCCCAAGAACGCGATCCCGGTGGACTTTGAGGGGGACAATCGTTTGTTCGTGATTCCAGTCGAGGACATCGTCGCGGTGTTCCGCAAAGACGGGTGATTGATGTCGTTCCCTGACCCATCGTGCTGTCGGTTTGATTCGCTCCCGGATCAGCTTTCGCTCCCGAAGTGGTCGCGTCCGAATCGAAGATCACCTTTGGATGTGACGATCCGACCTCCTGGGTCCAAGAGCTTGACGAACCGGGCGCTGCTGCTCGCAGCACTTGCTCCGGGAGAATCGACGATCAACCACCCGCTCATCGAAGCGGACGATGCACAGCGGATGCTCGCAGCGATCGAACAGCTTGGGGCGACGGTTGTCCGCGATGCCCACTCCGTGACGATTTCGGGAACAGGCGGGAAACTGGTCGTTGATCCAAACTCCCCCACCATCGACCTCAACAACGCGGGGACCGCGACCCGGTTCCTCTCCGCGGCGGCGCTGCTCGCGGATTCGCCGTTGACCATCACCGGGAACGCGCGGATGCAGCAGCGTCCGATCCGCGAGCTTGTGGAACTTCTGACGACGCTGGGCGCGAAAGTCGAATACCTGAACACCGACGGGTGCCCTCCGATCCGGATCACGCCTCCGAAGGATCTGGGTTCGATGCCTGGGACGGTGGAGATTCTGCCAACGCAGTCGAGCCAGTTTGTCTCGGCGCTCATGCTGATCGCGCCGTTCCTTCCCAATGGTTTGACGCTCACGCAGCCCAAGGGGGTGACCTCCGCGAGTTATGTGCGGATGACGCTGGAGTTGCTGGATCATCTGGGTGTGCATACGCAGCATGCCGGGGATCTTGCGGTGATCCGGATCAAGCGCGGGATCAACCGGTTTGTGCTCGACATCGAACCCGATGCATCCGGCGCGACCTACTGGTGGGCGGCGGGTGCGCTGCTCCCAGATACGACGATCCGCGTCGAAGGGATCACGCTCGATGAGAGTCAGCAGGGCGATGCGCAGTTCCCGTTGTTGCTCGAGCGGATGGGGTGCACGCTGGTGAGCGGGGAGCGGACGCTCGCGTGCCGAGGGACGCAGAACCTGCTCCCGATCATTTGTGACATGCGTGACATGCCTGACGCGGTGATGTCGTTGGCAACCGTCGCGTGCTTTGCGCCAGGGACGACGATCATCCGAGGCGTCAAAACGCTCCGCGTCAAAGAGTGTGACCGGATCGAAGCGATGAAAGCTGAACTTGGGAAGATCGGCGTTGTGGTGACGGACAACCTGAATGGGGATGAGGACACGCTGTCGATCACACCACCACAGAACTGGGACGCCGTGAGCGAGCGTTCACCCATCGTCATGGACACCTACGACGATCACCGGATGGCTATGTCTTTGTCGTTGCTTGCGTTGCGCCTGCCAAACATTGTCATCAACGACCCCAAATGTGTCGCAAAGACCTATCCGAGCTTCTTTGAGGACCTCGGCAGGGTCTATGACCCAAACGAACATATCTGAAGCAGATTCACGCTCATTGGGTTCACAATCCCAAGCTTCTGTTGTATGGTAAATCAATCATGATTCAGTACTGCGAAACCCTCAAAAAGGTCCTCAAAGAGGGCACCCCTTGCGACGACCGCACCGGCGTCGGAACCCTCTCAATCTTCGGACACCAATCGCATTACTACCTTGACTCCCACGCTCCTGGTGCGATCGAGCACGAAGTCCGGACAGGTCAAAAAGCCGGGTTTCCGATCGTCACGACCAAAAAACTCCACCTCCGATCCATCATCCACGAACTCCTCTGGTTCCTCCAAGGCGACACCAACATCGCGGCGCTCAAAGAGCACAATGTCCGCATCTGGGATGAATGGGCGGATGAGAACGGCGATCTCGGTCCAATCTACGGGCACCAATGGCGGTCGTGGGCAAAGCCGGACGGATCGACGCTGGATCAGATCTCAGAGTTGATCGACGGACTCAAGAACAACCCTTACTCTCGTCGTCACATCGTGACCGCGTGGAATCCGGGACAGATTGACGAGATGGCGCTGCCCCCCTGCCACTGCTTGTTCCAGTTCCATGTCGCGAGGTCGAAGGACACCGGACCGGATTGGTTGTCCTGCCAGTTGTACCAGCGATCTGCGGATCTGTTTCTGGGTGTGCCGTTCAATATCGCGTCGTATGCGCTGCTGACACAGATGGTCGCACAGGTGACAGGGCTGCGTCCAGCGAAGTTTGTGCACACGCTAGGGGATGCGCATATCTACCTGAATCACCTACCTCAGGTCGAGCAGCAGCTTGATCGGGATTTCCGTCCGCTTCCCAAGATGAATCTCAACCGAGAGGTGCAGAGCATCTTTGATTTCAAGTTCGAGGATTTCGAGCTCGTCAACTACGATCCGCATCCGCATATCAAGGGCGAGGTCGCGGTCTGAATGAACCTGCAGAGCGCGTGGGAATCTGCCCGATACACGCTGTATGCAAGACACCATCTGGATCCATTCGCTGTACCAATCCCAGTTCGATCTTCTCGGCGCGATGTCCGAGGAACTGCTCGAAGCGTTTACCGCGAAGGGATACGATGCTCGCATCTTTGATCTCGCTCCGGACAACATGCCGACGGAAGGCACGCTGTTCTTCATGAACACGAGCAACTCGCTGCAGGGGCTGCCCCCAGCGCTGTTCACTCCCGACAGCAACATGCGGGCAATCCAGTACTATGTCGATCACCCGTTCGGTCTCTCAGACGGCTCGATCGATCAATGGGATCAGATCAACAAACTGAGCAACTATCGGCTCGCGCTGCCTTGCATAGATGATGCGCACCTGCTCCGCTACCGCTTCCCAAACCTCATCCACGGATGGATCCCACACGGCATCCCGCGTTCGGCGCTGTGCGATCTGGGAACGCTGACTCCGGAGCATTTCGCCAATCGCGAGTTCGATGTGGTGGTCACCAGCTCTGTGCGTCCCCAAGAAGAGATCGACGAAGCGATCGCGGAGATCAAAGACCCTGGTATGGTCCAACTCATCAACTCCATCGCGAACATGATGATCCGCGATCCGCAGCTCGGATATGTCGCGGCGTGTGATCTCGCTCTCGGAACCAAGGGGATCATCACCGGAAAATGGATCACACAGCGACACCTCTGGGGATTGGTCATCGCGATCGTCAACCGTTATCGACGCATCGAAACCGTCAAAGCATTGCAAGGACTCAAGGTCGGCGTGTTCGGTTCCGAAGAATGGGCGAAGCACTGCACAGGGACGATCAAGTACGCGGGACAAGCAAGCTACGCTGAGTGTGCCGATGCGTTTAGCCGAGGAAGGATCGGGCTCGCGTGGGGACCAACCCAGTTCGTGCACTCGTATTCCGAACGAATCATGCAAGCGATGGCGGGAGGCGCATGCGTCGTTGCCGACGATCGCTTGATGGTTCGACATGATTTCAATGGATCAATGTCCGCTGAGCACACGGATCCCACTGCGACGCTGTTCGATTGGTCTGGGACAAACCTGCATCAAGCACGCGAGAAGATTGATGCGTTGCTTGCGCAGCCGGATGTTGCGCTCAAGCAAGCGATCCGTGGAAGGATGCACGCGGAGCGAACATGCTTGTGGGAGCATCGAGTGGATCAGATGTACAACCTGGTCAACTCGTGCCCACGACCTACGGCTCAGCCTGCTTGATATAGCAGAATCACCTAAGACCCCATCTCGTCGATGAACGCGTTCGCTTCGTCGATGGATGCTTCCATGTCCGCGATCAGTTCCGCGATCTCGGATTCAAGCTCGACGAGTGTGTCGTCGAGCGATGCGATGGCGCGTGCATTGAGATTGTGCTTGAGGAACAGGACCTGATCGCTGAACGCCGCAAGGACCGGTCCCATCTTCGCTTCCGCTGCTTTCATCGCATCGAGCACATCATCAAACGCGTTCTGGGTTTCGTCGAGCTGCCGCTCTGATGCGCGCCGGAGTGAGTCGGTGGAGTATTCTTCGAGTTCTTTTTCCCACTCGCTAAAGAGTGCTTTGCCGACACGCTCGACGGATTTGATCTTGTCGGAGACATTATCCGCGCGATGCTCGGCGCGATCGAGTTGTTTCTTGAGACGCGAGTACGCGTCTTCGAGTTCGCCGCCGTCGAATCCGGAGAGGGATTTGAGTTCGTCGAGTGTGGTCGCGAACTGCACCTTTGCGGATTCCTGTGCATCTCGTGTTTCATCCACCCGATCCACAAGTTGTTCACGCTTTGGCGTCCCCAGTTTTTCGCGGACAGCGATGGATGTGGAGGCGCAGCCGGTCAAAAACACAACGGCGGTCAGAAGCAAAGTCGTGCACAAGCGTGATTGATTGATCGTGTTCATAGCTGGATGATAGCAAAATTCGTCGATGCAAACCTCGATCGATCCCCTACAATGATTCAGGCCCGATCTGCCCCGATTCCAATGGAGGTACACCAACAATGACTCGCACGCTCTCCAACTCCAGAACTCCGTTGATTTGTGGACTCCTCTCTGCTCTGGGTGTGCTCGCGCTTGCGATTGCAGGATGCGTGACTTTCCCAGTAATCCCCACGACCCAATCATCACCCCATTCGCAACCGATTGTTTTTGATGAAAACAAACGCACGCTCTTTGTATTCGCCCCGGGATCAAGGATCGGCAAAGCCCAGTACTTTGCCGCACTGGATCGGCTCGGAATTGAATATGAAGTGGGATTGCAGATCAATGCGTACCTTCCGAAGAAGGAGCACACGCCGGACCGCATCAGTCTTGACCGCATCAACGCTCGCAGATCGTTTACCAAAGCGGAAGCGGAGTGGAACCCCAAACCGCCGGCAATCGCGTACTACGACTACGAACCCGATCGGGGCGCATGGAACTGGGATGTTCAGCAGCGCGGATACGGTGCAGCGGATCTCAGGTTCTTCAATCGTGCGGTTGCGGATCTTCGCGCCTACCAGATTGAGAACGGCAACACCCTCCCGCTCGGGTTTTATGGTCAACCAGTCACACGAAGAGACAAACCCTGGACTGAGCAGGACAAACAGAAGATCATCAACAACAAACCACTCATCGACGGCTTCGATTGGATCGTGCTGAGTATCTATGCTCGCGGCGCAATCGTAAATGACCGGACCGAAGCCCAGCACAGAAGGAAGATCCGCAACACATGGGAAGTGATGCAGGAGGTCTACCCTGACCGCCCCGTGATCCCGATGCTCTCGCTCAAAGAAGTGAGCGACGATGACGAGTACGGACGCGTGTACTTTGATGAGCTCAATAAAATGGGCATCTCAACCCTCGCACTCTGGTCGAATCCCGATTCCACAGCGGACACACGCATGTGGATCAAGCAACTCGAAAAGAACGCAGAGTACATCCGCGCATGGCAGCGTGGGGACGATTAAAAAAACAGCCCCAAGTCATGCTTGGGGCTGATCGTTGATAAACGGATCTCGCTTTATCGCCGGCGACGCGCCATCATGCCCATTGCACCAAGCACAGCGAGTGAGCTCGGAGCGGGAACGATGTTGATGTGTGTGGTCACGCGGGTGATGTCCACATTGCCCTGCTGAATCCAGAGGGTGTAGTCGCCCTCGCCGAGGGTGGCGAGTCCGCCGGAGAGTGTTTCGATGGATTCAAATCCGACATTGGTGAAGTCGGTGATGAGGAACCCTTCGAGCCCATCGCCGGTGAAATCGTCGATGTTGAAATCGAAGAAGTCGTCGAACGCGAGTCCAACGAAGACACCCATATCGAGTCCGCCGTTGGGATTGAAGGTGTCGGCGATGATGATCGAATCAACCCACTGACCAGCACCAACGGTGAATGTGAAGTAGTCGATGTCTCCCCCTGGGATCTCCGCATCGACTGTTTCGTTGATGACCGTGTTCTGACCAAGACCAAAGTCGATGAAGGTCGGATTGAACCGATCCCCTGAAAGATCACCATCGATGGACTCGTTGTATACCGTCGCGGCGGCGGTCGAAGCGACGAGCAACGCCGTGCCTGCAAATACTGACTTATTCATCCTGTATTCCTCTCTCTGTAGATAGACACACAGCCGGGAGAACCCCGGCGACTGGGGGATTATTCGCAGGGAGGAGGGGGTTGGATGCGAAAGATGAGCTCATTTAGAACGGTTTAATGTTGAGCAACTTTGGTTTCTAATTCGGTGTTCAGCGATCAAAGAACGCCCGCTGCAGTTCATCGGCGTCGGGGAGTCCGGGTTTGCCTGAGGATATGTGGTCTGCGATGAAGGTCTTGAGTGGAGCAAGGATGTTGTAATGATCCCCTCCACGGATAATCCGGTACTCAAATGGGACACCGGCATCTGTTGTTTCACGCTTCATGCGCTGGAGTATAAAATCATCGGCGTGATCTTCACCCTCAATGTAGAGCACCGGCGACTGGATATACGGCGCGAACTTCATCGGTGATCTCAGGTGGACCTCGTCAAGAGATGATGTGTCGTAAGGTTCTACTCCGTACCCGCCTCCGAGCACAACGATCTTTGACATACTGATCGCTCCTCCAAACGACACGACACCTGCTGGGATGTCGGTCATCATAGAAGCCAAGAGTACATTGGTGCCACCAGTAGAATGGCCCATCAGGTATACACGTTTGGGATCAACATCCGGACGCTGTGAGACTCGCTCGATGACTCGGACCAGATCATCCACCTCGCCATAGAAACATTCAAAAACGCCGGGATTCATGTGCTCACCTCGCACCGCGGGGAGGTAAACAACAAACCCGCGATCAAGGAACTGTGAGATTCCTTGATCATTCTCGGGATCACCGACTTGTGCATATCCCGAAGATATTCCTCCGAAACCACCGAAGTCCCAGATGATCGCCGGCCGGTTCCGATTATTCCCTTCCACCTTGGATGCGATCGCCCCCATCTCGCCGAGTTCGGTTTCGTAACTGGTGTACTCCAGACTCGGGTGTGTCAACGGAGGGAGCGGCTCTGGCCCAAAGCTCTCGCTTTTGAGAAGCACAGTCTGGTGTTGCTGATGGGCCTCACGCAAAGAAACAGGCCACGGCTCTCCAAGCTCTTGTACTGTTGAGTAGACCATGTATGCGGCCGCGGTGATTACCCCGCCGCAAACCAGTACAACTCCACCGAATACTGAGAAAATGATAACAATCCATTTGCGTTTCATAGAGAGACACTATACAAAGAAAGCACCAATATATGGTGCTTCTTGATACATATATGATTCTGCTCTGATCAGATGATCAGTCCATATGGCTAATCAC